>NZ_VIVB01000010.1:133236-234730 GCF_007828605.1 Pantoea sp. SJZ147 | reverse complement strand
GATTGTCTGATAAATTGTTAAAGAGCAGTGCGAACAGCGGGTTAACCGTCTGTCGCGAGGTGGCGTATATTACGCTTTCCTCCTTCAGAGTCAACTTCTTTTTCAGAAGTTTTTCTCCGGCGGCTCAGTTTCCTGAACCTCCCGACACCGCATTCCGTAAGCCGTTGTGCCGTGTCGATGGAGGCGCATTATAGGGCGTTCGCGCGGCCTGACAAGGGTTAATTGCAAAAATATTACTGTTCGTCTCAAATTTCGCCAGATCGCGTTATTTCAGTACGATTTGCCTGGTAACTGTGCAAAATCCCTGGCAAAACGCTGTACCTGCTGCCAGTCGGTATATTCCACTTCTTTCGTCGCATCAGTTTCCCCCCCGGTCATGCGCATTATTAACTGAATCATGACCCGGTCAAACCAGCGATAGCGGGGATAATAGAGCGCACCAGCGAAAACAGCACAGCAATCAGGCTGCCAGGGCGACTGCGTTAAGAACTTGACGGTATAACCATTCGTTTCGGGCGTACGCTTCTCTGGCTTGCGCGCCGTCAGGTTAACGGAGAAGAAACCGCTTACGCGCTGCTGCAACGCAGCCAGATTATGCTTCACAAATTCACTTACCACTGGCTGGAAATGGCCATAGCGGATTGAAGCACCAATCAACACCCGATCGTACTGTTGCCAGTCAATGGCCTTTGCATCCTGGATATTGATGACATCGCAAGATTGCTGCCCCTTGATCTCATCTGCGATAGCAGAAGCTATTTTTTGCGTTTGACCATCACGGGTCGAAAAGAGAATTAACGCTTTCATCATCTGCATCCTTATTAGTTATTCTCGCCAGAAGGTCGGCGTAAATAACACCAGCAATGTGAATACCTCAAGGCGACCAAACAGCATAGTAGAAATCAAAATCCACTTTGCTACATCGTTCATAGAGGTGAAGTTATCAGCGACCACGCCCAGACCCGGGCCAAGATTGTTTAATGTCGCGGCGACCGCAGCAAACGCAGAGAAATCATCAACGCCGGTGGCAATAATCGCCAGCATGCTAATCAGGAACACCAACGCGTATGCCGAAAAGAATCCCCATACGGCTTCAAGGATACGTTCCGGCAGTGCGCGATTGCCCAGTTTAATGGTGTAGACCGCATTGGGATGGACAAGGCGCTTAAGTTCACGATTACCTTGTTTGCACAGCAGCAGAATACGAATCACTTTTAAACCGCCGCCCGTAGAACCCGCACAGCCACCAATAAATGCAGAACACAACAGCAACACCGGTAGAAACAGCGGCCAGCGCGCAATACTGTCTGTGGTGAATCCCGCAGTGGTTGCCATGGATACGACCTGGAAAAAGGCCTGGTTCAGCGTTTGCCAGCCACTGTCATACACATTGTGGAGCCACAAGACGATGGTGCAAATCAGCACCAGCGTCAGTTGCACCCCGATAAACATACGGAACTCAGGATCGCGCCAGTAAGCCCGCAGGCTGCGGTTACTGAGTAATGAGAAGTGTAGGCCGTAGTTACAACCGGAGATCAGCAGGAACACCGCCACAATGGTGTTGATCGTTCCACTCTGGAAATAGCCGATACTGGCATCGTGCGTTGAAAAACCGCCAATGGCGATAGTAGAAAAACTGTGGCCAATTGCATCAAAGGCAGGCATCCCGGCGAACCACAGGGCCAGCGCGCAGGCGACTGTCAGTAACACATAGATGAGCCAGAGCGTCTTGGCCGTTTCCGCAATGCGCGGGCGCATTTTGTTGTCTTTCAACGGGCCAGGCATTTCAGCACGATACAACTGCATGCCACCGACGCCCAGAATCGGCAGGATAGCCACGGCCAGCACAATGATCCCCATGCCGCCAAGCCACTGCAACATCTGGCGATAAAACAAGATGGCCTTGGGCAAGGAGTCCAGCCCCACCAGCGTGGTCGCGCCCGTGGTGGTCAGGCCGGAAAAGGATTCAAAAAAGGCGTCCGTAACGGAAAGATGCGGCTGCTCGGCGAAGATAAACGGCATGGCACCGACGCTGCCCAGCACGGTCCAGAACAGCACAACAATCAGGAAGCCTTCCCGGGGTTTCAACTCCGTTTTCTTCTTACGATTCGGCCACCACAGTAACGAACCGATCACCAACGCCATCATAAAAGTCTGGCTGAAGGCTCGTCCGGCACCGTCACGATAAATCAGCGCAACAAGGCCGGGTAAAATCATCGTTACCGAGAAGAGGATCACCAACAGACCGACAATGCGGGTAATGGCGCGAAAGTGCATTAAGCCGTTCCTTTAATCAAAGAGAAGAACATCATGGTGTAAGCGGAAGAAGCATTAACGCACCCCGGCTGAAGTCTGACAGATTTTGCTTGAATCCATCAATTTGTCCATAAGGCAGCGCCAGTGTCAGAAAGATACGCTCAAGATACTCACTTTCTGTGATGCTGCCTTCAAAGCGTTGCACCAAACGCTCAATATCACTCAACTGGCCGTAATCACATTGCAGGGTAAACTGCTTTACCGGCACTTTTCGTTGACGCGCCAGTTGTTTTAATCCTTGCTGAACGCCGCCGCCATACGCTTTCACCAGGCCGCCCGTGCCTAACATGATGCCGCCGTAGTAACGCACAACCACTGCGGTAATTTCTCCGATATCGGCACCCATTAACTGCGCCAGCATGGGTTTACCTGCCGTACCGGAAGGCTCACCATCATCGGAAAAGCCCAACTGCTGTGAGTCGTTGGGCGCACCCGCGACCCAGGCCCAGCAATGATGGCGGGCAGTGGGATGATCCTGCTTTACCTGCTGGACAAAAGCACGCGCCGCTTCCACGCCACAGGTGTGAGCCAGCAGCGTAATAAACCGGCTCTTCTTGATCGTCTCTTCACTGACGCTCAGCGCCTGAGCAGGAATATCAAAAGCCTCCATCAGGCAAGGTGCAGGTCGCGCGTCATGTTTTCGACGCGGTTCGCATGGATAATCACGTTGTCCTCAATGCGGATACCGCCATAAGGCTTAAGCGCATCCAGTGCCTGCCAGTTAAAATGCGAACTGAATTTACCTGCACGCAACGGGTCCAGCAGCGAATCAATAATATAGAAGCCGGGTTCAATGGTTAACACCATTCCCGGCTGGATCACCCGGGTACAGCGTAGGTAAGGATATTGCGCAGGCGCAGCAAGGTGCGTACCGCTTTCATCCTGCATAAAGCCGGCGACGTCATGCACCTGCAAACCCAGCGGATGACCTAAACCGTGCGGCATAAAAGGGCCCGTCAGATCGTCGGCGACCAATGCCTCTTCACTTATACCGTGGACCAAATCAAACGTCGTCAGCAATTTCGCAATACGCTGATGCATTTGCAGATGATAATCGGTGTAGCGCACGCCCGCTTTCAGCGTGGCAATCAAAGCCAGCTCTTCCGCGTTCATCGCCTCAACCATTTTGGCATACAGCGTTCCGCTTTGTGCGGCATAACTGCGCGTCAGGTCGGCGGCATAGCCTTGATATTCCGCGCCTGCATCAATCAGGAAACTGTAGCGTTTAGCTGGCGGTTGATGATCCAGTTTGGTGTAGTGGAGCACGGCGGCATGTTCATTCAGAGCGATGATATTGCCATAGGGCACATCGGTATCACGATGCCCGGTTGCCGTCAGGTAAGCCTGATTGATATCGAATTCACTCAGGCCCGCTGAAAAGGCCTCTTTCGCTGCACGATGCCCGGCCACGGCAATTTTTTGCGCCTGACGCATACAGCTGAGTTCGTAGTCGGTTTTAATACTGCGGTGATAATGCAGGAAATCGATCACCCCTTTTGGATTGATATTCCCCGCGTTGATACCCAGCTGTGCCGCGCGTTCGGGCACCGGGCCAATATAGGCCACGTTTTCACGCTGGGTAGGAAGGAGATCGCCAATGGCATTCGCGTTTGCCAGGCCGACAATCTCAATGTCATCGGTCCAGAAACTGTGCGGGAGAGGTTCAACGTTGTGCCAGTAGTCCACGGGCGAATAAAACCACAATCTCGGTTTGTTCACGCCATCAATCCACAACCAACAGTTTGGTACCTGTGTCACGGGCACCCAGGACTTAAATTGCGGGTTAACCTTAAACGGATAGGTATGATCATCCAGAAACACGGTGAGCAACTCGCCAGAATGGATCAGCATTGCATCCAGTTTATGACGTGCTAATACCTGCTGAGCACGTTGTTGCAAAGTAGCGATATGCGCGTGATACAAGCTTTTCAATGAATCCATTGCCGCCTCTCCAGTATCCAGAAAAGCCGCAGTTTATCACAGCCGAAATGCGGATGCCGGGTTCAGCGCAGCTGTGATCTTGTTAGCAAATAAACAAAGACTTGTTTGCAAAATATTAACATCACTCCCAAACTCACGATCATCTGGTATGACCAGATCACCTTTCGCGGTTTCAGGAGACGTACATGCTCTACCAAGGCGCTAACCTCACTCTTAACCAGTTGGATGATGGCATCGTCGAGCTGGTGTTTGATGCCCCCGGCTCCGTTAATAAGCTGGATACACAAACCGTCGCCAGCCTCGGTGAAGCGATTGCCGTGCTGGAGCAACATGCCGATCTGCGCGGCGTGCTGCTAAGTTCAGCCAAACCCGCCTTTATCGTGGGTGCTGACATTACCGAATTTCTGGCGCTTTTTGATGCGCCAACGGAAAAGCTGAGCCAATGGCTGACCTTCGCCAACAGCATTTTTAATCGCCTGGAAGATTTGCCGGTCCCCACCATCGCCGCGATCGATGGCTACGCGCTGGGCGGTGGCTGTGAATGCGTTTTAGCAACCGATTTGCGAGTTGCCACACCAACCGCCCGCTTAGGCTTACCCGAAACCAGGTTGGGTATTATGCCAGGCTTTGGCGGCAGTGTTCGCTTACCTCGCCTGTTAGGCGCTGACAGCGCGCTGGAAATCATTGCGGCAGGTAAAGACATTGACGGTTTAGCCGCACTGAAGCTTGGCCTGGTGGATGCGGTTGTCAGCCCTGATAAACTGCGCGATGCCGCGCTGACGATGCTTAAAGCGGCAGCCAGTGATGGCAGCTGGCGGGCACGTCGCGCCCCTAAATTAGCCCCGTTAAAGCTGAGCCCTGTTGAGGCCGCAATGAGCTTTACGATCGCTAAAGGCATGGTCATGCAAACGGCCGGAAAACATTACCCCGCGCCGATCTCTGCCGTTAAGACGATTGAAGCCGCAGCCGCATTAGGCCGTGACGATGCATTAAAACTCGAAACGGCAGCGTTTGTTCCTCTGGCACAGTCTGATGTGGCCCGCGCGCTCGTGGGCATTTTCCTCAACGATCAGTACATCAAAGGCCTGGCCAAAAAACGCAGCAGTGAAAGCGGCGCGCCCAAACAGGCAGCCGTGCTGGGCGCCGGTATTATGGGTGGCGGCATCAGCTATCAGTCGGCGTGGAAAGGCGTGCCGGTCAAGATGAAGGATATTAATCCGCAGGCGCTTACCTTGGGCATGAATGAAGCCAGTAAGCTTCTGAACAAACAACTGGAACGAGGCAAGATAGACGGGAATAAGCTGGCCGCCGTCATTGCGACCATTCAGCCCACGCTGGATTATTCCGGGTTCGATCAGGCCGATGTTGTGGTTGAAGCCGTGGTGGAAAACCCGCAGATCAAAGCCAGTGTGTTAGCGGAGACTGAGAAACACATGCGTGCCGATGCTATCCTGGCGTCGAATACCTCTACAATTCCCATCAGCCAGCTGGCCCAGGCGCTGCAACGTCCTGAAAACTTTTGTGGGATGCACTTCTTTAATCCGGTCCCTCGTATGCCGCTGGTAGAAGTGGTTCGCGGTGAGAAAACCAGCGAAGCCACCCTGGGGAAAGTTGTGGCATGGGCCAGTAAAATGGGCAAAACCCCCATCGTGGTCAATGACTGTCCGGGCTTCTTCGTTAACCGTGTCCTGTTCCCTTATTTTGCTGCCTTCGGCATGTTGCTACGAGACGGCGCGGATTTCCGTCAGATCGATAAAGTGATGGAAAAGCAGTTTGGCTGGCCGATGGGGCCTTCCTGGCTGCTGGACGTGGTGGGGATTGATACAGCACATCATGCGCAAAGCGTGATGGCGGATGGTTTCCCACAGCGAATGAAAAAGGATTATCGCGATGCTATCGATATTCTGTTTGAAGCAAAACGCTTTGGTCAGAAAAACGGTAAAGGCTTCTGGCGTTGGGAAGAAGACAAAAAAGGGAAGCCCAAAAAAGTGCCTGATGCTGAGGTAGATGCCTTGCTTGAACCTGCCTGTCAGCCGAAGCGGATATTTAGTGACGAAGAGATTATGAACCGCATGATGCTGCCGATGCTGAATGAAGTTGTCCGCTGCCTTGAAGAGAAAATCATTGCCTCCCCTGCCGAGGCGGACATGGCGCTGGTATATGGTCTGGGATTCCCACCATTCCGTGGAGGGGCTTTCCGTTATCTCGATACGCTGGGTAACAGTAACGTCGTGGACCAGGCGAAACGCTATACGGCACTGGGCGGTCTGTATGCGCTACCGGCCCTTTTGTCCGAAAAAGCGCGCCACCATGAAAGCTGGTATCCCGCCGTCAAACCGATTGATGAAGCCGCGTTCAGAAGCGCCTGAGGGAATAAAAATGGAAAATGTAGTCATTATTGACGCGGTGCGTACACCAATGGGTCGTTCCAAAGGCGGCGCTTTCCGCAACGTGCGTGCTGAAGACCTGTCTGCGCATGTTATGCGGGCGCTGCTAAACCGCCAGCCGGCGGTCAATGCAGCAACGCTGGATGACGTTGTCTGGGGCTGCGTACAGCAAACGCTGGAGCAAGGTTTCAATATTGCCCGCAACGCCGCGCTGTTGGCAGAAATCCCGCATGTCGTCCCGGCTACGACAGTCAATCGCCTGTGTGGCTCGTCAATGCAGGCGTTACACGATGCCGCCCGCGCCATTATGGTCGGTGATGCTCATGCCTGTCTGATCGGCGGTGTCGAACACATGGGACATGTCCCCATGAGCCACGGCGTTGATTTTCATCCCGGCTTAGGGCGCACTGTTGCGAAAGCGGCAGGGATGATGGGATTAACCGCAGAGATGCTGGCGCGCATGCACCACATTAGTCGCGAGCAGCAGGATGCATTCGCTTTGCGCTCCCATCAACGTGCCTGGCAGGCGACACAGCGCGGCGATTTCGCAAATGAAATTGTTGCGATACACGGCCACGACGCCGACGGCGTGCTGAAACGCTACGACTTCGACGAAGTGATCCGTGAAGATACCAGCCTGGAAGGGCTTGCGGCACTGCGACCTGCATTTGATCCCGTGACCGGGACGGTCACTGCAGGCACATCCTCAGCCCTGTCGGATGGGGCAGCCGCCATGCTGATTATGAGTGAAAGCCGCGCACGGGAACTGGGCCTGAAACCACGCGCCCGTATTAAAAGTATGGCGGTGGTGGGCTGCGATCCCTCGATCATGGGTTACGGTCCGGTACCCGCCAGCAAGCTGGCTTTGAAGCGCGCGGGGCTGAGCGTGAACGACATTGACATCTTCGAGCTTAACGAAGCCTTTGCCGCACAGGTTCTGCCCTGCATTAAGGATTTGGGCCTGTCAGACAAACTGGATGAGAAGGTCAACTTAAATGGCGGTGCTATCGCGTTGGGCCATCCGCTGGGCTGCTCAGGCGCACGTATCAGTACGACGTTGCTGAACATTATGGAACGCCGCGATGCGCAGTTTGGCCTGGCATCAATGTGCATTGGCCTGGGTCAGGGCATCGCCACCGTGATTGAGCGCGTTTGATACGTTGGGACGTTATTATGGGATTGACCCGCCTGTCAGGGGCGGGTTTTTTCTTTCTGCGTGCGATCAGATAAAGGCAAAAGCATCGCCATACATCTGTGATTCGACTGCGCCACGCTCTGAACAGAAGCGATCGCGGGCAATTTTAGCCATTTCAAAGCGCCCGGCGATATAGATCTCATGCTCACTCAGGGTGGTAAAGTCCTGCATCACTGCCGTTAATACGGTACCTGAACGCCCCTGCCAGCCAGCTTCAGGCTGTTCCACCACCGGAATCACCTTGAGATTAGGATGCTTGATAGCCAGCGCGTCTAGCTCATCCATATCGTACAGGTGTTTCAGTTCACGGCCGCCCCAGTAGATCGCAATATCACGGTCGGGCTTCTGTGAAAGTGCCGTCAACAAAATGGAGCGCGCATAGGAAAAGCCCGTGCCACCCGCAATTAAAATCAAGGGCTTGTCACTCTCTTCACGTAACCATGCATCGCCGTGAGGAATATCAACAACGATTTGCCCGTCTTGCTGGATGCGGTCCATCACGGCCATCGCATAGAGGTTGAGCTCCGACGCCCCGATGTGCAGCTCAATGATTTCGGTTTCCATTGGCGTAGAGGCTACAGAAAACGGGCGCTTATCACGCTCATCCATCACTACCATAAGATACTGTCCTGCACGAAAGCTAAAATCCGCCTCCGGAATCAGACGAACGCGATACACCGTGTCGGTAATCGCTTCAACTGAAGTTACTTTACAGCTTAACGTTGTCATGCGTTCCCTCTGTCGGGTCGTCTTTATGGTTATTGCGCGCCATCAACGCTGTGATGGCTGTTCAAAAATACCGAGGTCATCCCAGATAGCGTCGATACGCGCAGTGACTGCCGGATCTTTAACAATCGGCGTGCCCCACTCTCGTTCTGTCTCGCCCGGCCATTTATTTGTCGCATCCAGGCCCATCTTGGAACCCAGTCCTGAAACCGGTGACGCAAAATCAAGATAATCGATTGGCGTGTTTTCCACCAATACGGTATCGCGCGCCGGGTCCATTCGCGTAGTAATTGCCCAGATAACGTCGTTCCAGTCCCGGGCATTAACATCGTCGTCACACACAATAACAAATTTGGTGTACATGAACTGCCTAAGAAATGACCAAACGCCAAACATCACGCGCTTGGCATGACCGGCATACTGTTTTTTAATCGTGACGACCGCCAGACGGTAGGAGCATCCTTCCGGTGGCAAATAGAAGTCGACGATTTCCGGAAACTGTTTAACCAGAATAGGCACCAGCACTTCATTTAACGCCACGCCCAGAACGGCAGGTTCATCTGGCGGACGCCCTGTGTAGGTTGAATGATAAATAGGCTGATGCCGCTGCGTAATATGCGTAACGGTAAAGACCGGGAAGCTGTCGACTTCATTATAGTAACCGGTGTGGTCGCCATAAGGACCTTCTGGGGCCATATCGCCGGGTTCAATATAACCCTCCAGCACGATTTCCGCGCTGGCAGGCACTTCCAGATCGTTGGAAATGCATTTAACCACTTCGGTTTTGTTACCCCGCAGCAGACCCGCAAAGGCATATTCTGACAAGGTGTCCGGGACGGGCGTCACCGCGCCAAGAATGGTTGCCGGATCGGCGCCCAGCGCAACGGAGACCGGAAAACGCTCGCCTGGGTGGGCTTTGGTCCACTCCAGATAATCAAGGGCGCCGCCGCGATGAGAAAGCCAGCGCATGATAAGGCGGTTTTTACCAATAACCTGCTGGCGATAGATGCCCAGGTTCTGCCGCTCTTTGTGCGGACCGCGGGTTACGGTGAGCCCCCAGGTAATCAGCGGAGCCGCATCGCCGGGCCAGCATTTCATGACGGGAATCCGCGTCAGATCGACGTCATCGCCGCTGAAAACCTCTTCCTGGCAGGGTGCATTGCGCAACCTTTTGGTGGGCATATTCAGCACCTGCTTAAACTGCGGAATTTTGCTGAACAGGTCACGGAAGCCTTTCGGCGGCTCAGGCTCTTTTAAGAATGCCAGCAGTTCACCCACCTCACGCAGTGCACTGACCTCTTCCTGTCCCATTCCCATGGCAACGCGCTTTGGCGTACCGAACAGGTTGCACAGGACGGGCATGTCGTAACCCTTTGGGTTTTCAAACAACAGTGCCGGGCCACCTGCTCGTAAGGTGCGGTCCGCAATTTCCGTCATTTCCAGTTCGGGGTCGATCTCGTGCGATATACGCTTCAGTTCACCACGCTGTTCAAGCAGCGCAATAAAGTCTCTTAAATCCTGATATTTCATGCGGCTTCAACTTTCCGGCCAGAGTGAATGGGTCATTATAGGGCTGATTGTGGGGGATGTGTTGAGCTTTATGCACCGCATCCTCTCCCTTACCTGTCACTGACGTCAATCAGGCGGCTTGCGGCAATAATTTTTGCCCCGTTGGTTGCGAATAATTCACAGTTATTCACTTTATGCGGTGGTACTCACCATTCAGAACAATCTTAGTTTATTTTCCATGCAACGCCGCTTTCCAACCCCCAATGCGCTATAACTCTGGCTGGAGGTTTGCTATTCTTAGCGTCCATTCATTGGGAGCAGTTATGGAATCCTGGTATTTACTCTATTGCAAACGTGGGCAGCTATTGCGTGCGAAAGAGCATCTTGAGCGGCAAGACGTAAATTGCCTGAGTCCGATGATCGCGCTGGAGAAAATCGTGCGTGGTAAGCGAACTACCGTCAGTGAACCGCTGTTTCCAAACTATCTGTTTATTGAGTTTGATCCGGAAGCCATTCATACCACAACCATAAGCAGCACGCGTGGCGTCAGCCATTTTGTCCGCTTTGGTACGACGCCGGCTACCGTGCCTGCCGTGGTTATTGATGCGTTACAAACCGACGTGCCTCAAACGCTGCTCGATCCCGAAACACCGCAAAACGGTGATGAGGTGATCATCACCGAGGGAACGTTTGAAGGCTTGCGGGCGATTTTTTCAGAGCCGGATGGCGAAGCGCGCTCAATCCTGTTGTTGAATCTGCTGAACAAACAGGTCGTACGCAGCGTGGACAACCGGCAGTTCCGCAAAGCTTAGATCAGCCTAAATAGCTTACGCGCATTGTGATCCACCTGTTTTGCCAGCGTCCCGGCATCTTCGCCGCGCCAGATTGCGACCTGCTGCAGGATATGCGGCAAAAAGCAGGGTTCATTCCGTCTTGATGTAGGACGGGGGCGCATATCACGTGGCAGCAGATAGGGCGCATCCGTTTCCAGCAATAATCGATCGGCGGGAATCAGCGGCAACATCTCACGCAGCGCGATACCACGGCGTTCATCGCATACCCAACCCGTAATGCCTACTGACAGCCCCATTTCCAGGCAGGCCGTTAACTCTTCACGCGTGCCGGTAAAGCAGTGAATGACGGCGGCAGGCAGTTTAGGCAACCAGGGTTCAAGCACGGCGGCAAAACGCGCATGCGCTTCCCGACAGTGAAGAAACACGGGCATATTCAGCTCAGCGGCCAGCGCCAGCTGCGCATCAAACGCATACTCCTGCTGCTGGTGAGCGGCCAGGTTACGATTGAAATCCAGTCCGCATTCACCGATTGCCACCACCTCTTTTTTCTCAGCCAGGCGGCGCAACGTGCTCGCAATCTCCGCTGACCATTCACTGGCATGATGTGGATGCACGCCAGCAGTTGACCAGCAATAATCCTGATGGGCCTCTGCCAGTTTTTGCGCCTGCTGACTTTCAAGCGCGTTGGTGCCGGTAATCAACATGCCGGTGACGCCCGCTTCGCGCGCGCGTGAGATCACCTTTTTCCGATCGGAGGCGAACTGCGTGCTGGTCAGGTTTACACCGATATCAAACATATTTTTTCACTCTTTATCATTAACACCATAAACAAAAACCGCCTGGCGGCGGTTTTTGACTTGACTCTCCCGCCTGTGCGGGATGCTGGATCTGACATCAGGAGTCGGCGTTATCTTCCTCATCCTCTGCCTGACGGCCTTTCCCCACATAGTAACGTGAGAAGAATACGCCGACTTCAAACAGGCAGTACATCGGAATAGCGAGCAAAGTTTGGGAAAAAACATCTGGCGGTGTGAGCAACATCCCAACAACAAACGCACCAACCAAAATATAGGGGCGTTTCTTTTTTAAATCGTCGGGGTTAGTGATGCCCGTCCAGCAGAGCAGCACAATCGCAACCGGCACTTCAAACGCCACACCAAATGCCATAAACAATGTCATCACGAAATCGAGATAGTTGGTGATGTCTGTTGCGATGGTCACGCCCTGCGGAGCCGTTTTAGCGAAGAAGCCAAAAGCCAGCGGAAAGACGATGAAGTAGGCAAACGCCACGCCAACGTAAAACAGCAGGGTGCTGGAGAACAGTAACGGCATGACCAACTTGCGTTCATGACGATAAAGGGCTGGCGCGACAAAGGCCCAGACCTGATACAGGATAACCGGCACGGCAAGAAACACCGACACGATCATCGTCAGCTTAATCGGGGTAAAAAAGGGTGACGCGACATCAGTCGCGATCATGCTGGCACCCGCAGGCATCTGATTAATTAACGGCGATGCCACCGCGTGGTAGATGTCGTTAGCAAAGTAGATCAGGGCCAGAAAGATGACCAGCACAGCACCAATACAGTTCAACAGACGCTTACGCAGCTCAATCAGATGGCTGATAAGTGGTTGGGTATCTTCAACGGCCATTATCGTTCATCACTTGCAGAAGGAGTAGAAACTGAACTTGCTGACGGCGCAGCGCTTTCGGGCTTAACCGCAGGTTGTGCATCGACACGCGCTGGCGACTGTGCCGGTGCACTGGCGAGCCCAGGCGCAGGATACGACTGAACCGGCGCGGGCTCAGCACGGCTGGCAGTCGGTTGAGAAGCAACAGGTTCAGGTGTCGTCGGCGGTGCCTGTACAGGTGCAGGGTACGACTGGACCGGCGCGGGCTCAGCACGGCTGTCAGTCGGTTGAGAGGCAACAGGTTCAGGTGTCGCCGGTGGTGCCTGTACAGGTGCCTGCGCCTGATGCTCACTGGTCGCGGGGGTAACCGGGTGCAGCGTATCAGCTGTCGATGTATGTTGTGGAGAATGAATGGTATTGGCTTCGTCTTCGTCTCTTTCAATATCAATGCTCTGCTTTACCGAGCGCTTCATTGAGTCAGCCGTTTTACGCAGCTCTTCCATGGATTCTTTAAGCTCGGGCGACAGCGTGCCCCGACCGGCTTCCTCCACCTTTTTCAGGCTGTCCTGCAACTCCTGCAGCTTAAGCTCTTGCGCCAGCTCACTTTGAACGTTGGCGGCCAGCGAGCGAATCGCTCTGATCCAGCCCATGACCGTTTTAACCGCAAGCGGGAGCCGTTGCGGGCCAAGAACAATCAGCCCGATCACGAATACCAATACCAATTCACCAAAACCAATATCGAACACGGTTTACACCTGCTTGTCGTTCTTGACTTCGTCTTTTTGAGCCGACGTTGGCTGTTTATCCGCCAGCGTTTTGGCATGGAAATCAGCGTCCTGCTCTTTCGGTTGATCCTTTTTATCGTCTTCATCGCCCATGGCTTTCTTAAAACCACGGATAGAAGAACCTAAATCCGAACCCAGATTACGTAATTTGTTGGTACCGAACAGAAGAACCACAATCACGGCAATAATTAACAGCTGCCAAATACTAATACCGCCCATGAGATAGCCTCGATTTTTTTGTTAAACGCTGTGGCGTAATGCCCTACAGAAACCCGTATTTATTCGGGCCCGAATCAGCGACATTACCGTGTTTCTGGCGCAAGTGACAATCAGTTTGTCTTACGCCAGCCAATTAACCAGCTGACAAAGCCCGCCGCCATTAATGCCGCCGGGAACAGGTCCCATTCAGGCCTGCTGAGGAGCACCGCCGTTCCGCTAATAAGCAGTGTCGCACCTACGCCAAACAGGTAACGAGCCTGATGCTGACGTGTACGTTGGACACTTATATCGCTCGCGAGTTTATCCACGCTGAGACGTAGCTGCTTATGCTGACGCAAACTGTCGTAAAACAGCTCTGGCAGCTCTGGCAATTTTTCTGCCCAGTAAGGGGCTTTTTCTTTCACGGCACGGATAATCGCCGGAATACCGATCTGATCCTTAATCCAGTCCTCAAGGAACGGTTTTGCCGTTTTCCATAAGTCCAGTTGCGGATAGAGCTGGCGACCAATCCCTTCGACATACAGTAAGGTTTTTTGCAGCAGCACCAACTGGGGCTGCACTTCCATATTAAAGCGACGCGCTGTGTTAAACAGATTCAGCAGCACGTGACCAAACGAGATTTCCGCTAGCGGTTTCTCAAAAATAGGCTCGCACACGGTACGGATGGCAAACTCGAAATCTTCAACATTGGTGTCGGCTGGCACCCAGCCCGAGTCGACATGCAGCTCCGCGACTTTGCGGTAATCACGGTTGAAGAAGGCAATAAAATTCTCTGCCAGATAGCGCTTATCTTCTTTATTGAGCGATCCGACAATGCCGCAGTCGATACCAATATACTGCGGGTCTTCAGGATGATCGTAGCTGACAAAGATATTGCCGGGGTGCATGTCGGCATGGAAGAAACTGTCGCGGAAAACCTGCGTAAAGAACACCTGAACGCCGCGCTCCGCTAACAGCTTCATGTTAACGCCGTGCTGCTCCAGCGTTGCCACATCAGAGATAGGAATGCCATAAATGCGTTCCATCACCATCATGGTTTCACTGCAATAGTCTGAGTAAACCTCCGGCACATACAGCATGCGGCTGTTTTCAAAGTTCCGTCGCAGTTGAATCGCATTGGCCGCTTCGCGTAACAGGTTTAACTCATCAATCAGGGTTTTCTCGTAATCCCGAACCACCTCAACCGGGCGCAGACGGCGGCCATCGGGCAGCAGACGGGGCACCCAGCGGGCAATGCGGTAAATGAGCTTCATGTCCGCTTTAATGACCGGCAGGATATCCGGACGGATGACCTTGATGACGACTTTTTTACCTGTGGATTTTAGCGTTGCCGTATGAACCTGAGCGATAGAGGCCGAAGCCAGTGGGATAATCTCGAAATCATCAAACCAGGATTCAATCGGTGCGCCCATTGAGGCTTCGATCTGCGCTTTAGCCTTGACCCCATCAAAGGGGGCAACGCGGTCCTGCAGGACCGCAAGTTCATCGGCAATCAGCGGCGGAAACAGATCACGACGCGTTGACAGCATCTGCCCAAACTTGATCCAGACCGGGCCTAACTGCTCCATGGCCATACGTAAACGTACGCCAAGGAGTTCTTGCTTGTGCTGGTTGGGGATCCAGAAAATACAGCGGCGCCACAGTCGCAGTGGAAGCGTCAGACGCATCTGTGGAATCAGTTCATCAAGGCCGTACGTCAAAAACACCTTAATAATAAAATATAACCGGCGGATCTCTCCAAAACTCATTTCGCCTCCAGCTGTGCCAGACGCGCATCAAGCGCCTCAAGCGAACGTTCCATCGCGCTAACCTCCTCAGAGAACCAGGCAAACTCCAGCGCACCAGGCGCCACCCGCCACTCTTCTGTTAATGCCTGACCAAGGTAGTCCTGACGCCGTTGTGTTTCTGCTTTGAAAAAACGCAATGCACGCTGTGCACCCTGACTCATCCCCTGAGCGGCGATGTCACCGACCCAGGGGGCAAGGTATTCAGCGGGGTCCAGCTCGGCCAGATCCATTAGCGCAGAAAAGTGCTGAACCACCTGCAAGTCACCTTCAACCTGTAACTCACCGCTGCGAATCAGCGTCGTAAGCTGCTGGCGATCGCGTAATTTTGGCAAGGATTTGAGCTGTGTAATGACCGTGCAGTCACTCTTGTCCTGCCAGTCACTGAGCACGTCCAGTTGCTGTTCGCTAAATACCAGCACCAGCGGCCAGGATAGCTCAGTTAAACGTAACGTCAGTACCTTACCGACAAGGCGCTGGCGTGCGCTTTTCAGGCCACGGTCACGATACAGTATGCGGTTTAACGCCGTCTCAATACCGGCGGTGATTACGGGTGTTAAGGTCATCGCCATAATGGTTAAAATTTGAACCCACGATGAAGCGCCACGATGCCACCTGTCATATTGAAATAGGTGGTGTTTTCAAATCCTACGTCATTCATCATCGCTTTCAGGGTTTCCTGATCGGGATGCATACGAATGGATTCAGCAAGGTAACGATAGCTTTCCGCGTCCTGAGCGACCAGTTGCCCGATACGTGGCAGAACGTGGAAAGAATAGGCATCGTAGGCTTTGCTCAGCGGTTCGATAACCGGTTTGGAGAACTCCAGCACCAGCAAACGTCCACCCGGCTTCAGCACGCGGAACATCGACGCCAGCGCCTTCTCTTTTTCAGTCACGTTACGCAGGCCGAAAGAGATAGTGATGCAGTCAAAATAGTTATCAGGGAACGGCAGTGCCTCGGCGTTAGCCTGCACATAGCTGACGTTACCTACCACGCCCAGATTGCGCAGCTTTTCCCGGCCCATCTTCAGCATTGAGCTGTTAATGTCAGCCAAAACGACCTGACCGGTTTCGCCCACCAGGCGCGAGAATTTTGCGGTTAAATCGCCTGTCCCGCCCGCCAGGTCCAGCACACGCTGGCCACGGCGCACGCCGCTGCTGTCAATGGTAAAACGCTTCCAGACTCGATGGACGCCAAACGACATCAAATCGTTCATCAGGTCATATTTTGCCGCTACGGAGTGAAACACGTCCGCGACTTTGTCGGCTTTCTCGCTTTTGGCGACCGTCTGAAAGCCAAAATGGGTGGTTTCCTGCTGTGATTCATCTGCCATCGGTTTTACCTGCTCCACAAACAATACTTACCGAAGTGTATCAGAGTCATGGAGGTCAGGCACGTTGGCGACCTGCTTATTCGCGGAGGTGCCGGACCTGCTCATGATGTTCGTCTGGATGGTTCTCGTCATCTGGCGCGCTGTCGTGCTCATTTTCAGGCATAGCTTGCTCGACCAGGTGCGGGTTAATGGCGCGTTTGACTTCTACGCCCAGATCGCGAAAGCCTTCCGCCTGTGCGATAAGATTGCCCCGCCCTTCTGCCAGCTTTTTCATTGCCTCGCGATAGCTGTTCTGCGCCTTATCAAGGCTATGACCAATCCCGCTCATATCATCAACAAACAGCCGCATTTTGTCATACAGCCGGGAGGCCCGCTCTGCAATGCGCTGTGCATTACGACTCTGATGCTCATAGCGCCAGAGATTGTTAATCGTCCGCAGGGCCACCAGCAGTGTAGTCGGGCTGACCAGCATGATGTTCTGCTGAAGGGCTTCACTGATTAATTCTGGCTGACGATCAATAGCCAGCAGGAAGGCCGGTTCAACCGGAATAAACATCAACACATAATCCAGCGAGCGTAAACCGGGTAATTGTTGATAATCTTTGCGGCCCAGTAGACGAATGTGCCCACGCAGGGCGCTGACATGTTCCTGAATGGCCTGTTCACGCTCAACGTCATCATCGGCATTAAAATAACGCTCGTAGGCCACCAGCGTCATTTTGGCGTCGATAACCACATCTTTTCCCTGCGGCAGGCGGACAATCACATCAGGCTGCATACGACTTTGCTGTTCGTTCTGCATGCTGACCTGAATATCATACTCATAGCCTTCACGCAGCCCTGAGGCTTCCAGTACCCGACTCAGTACCACTTCGCCCCAGTTGCCCTGAATTTTGTTGTCGCCTTTCAGCGCCTTAGTGAGGTTAAGCGCCTCCTGAGCCATCTGGGCATTTAACTGCTGTAACTGACGAATTTCATGGGTCAGCGTGTGCCGCTCACGGGCTTCCGCGCCAAAGCTTTCATTCACCTGGCGACGAAAACCATCAAGCTGTTCCCGGAGCGGCCCTATCAGGCTGTTCAGGCTTTGTCGATTCTGTTCATCGACCCGACGTCCACTGTTTTCAAAAATTCGGTTAGCAAGGTTTTCAAACTGCGCGCTGAGCCGCTGCTCGCTGTTTGTCAGCAGGCGCTGTTTTTCTTCCGCTGCGAAGCGGGTTTCTTCCAGGCGAATCGTGACCTCACGCAGTTCCGCTTCCTGGGCGCTGTTCACTTCCAGCTGGTTCCGCAGTTCACGTGTGAGCTGTTCACTCTCGTTGCGCCAGTAATCAAGCTGTTGCAGGCGCTCACTGGCCCCACTTAATGAACCATGAAGCTGCCTCAACTCGTGCTCGCGCTGCTGCACCTGCTGCTGAAGTTGTTCGATTTGCTGTTGCTGACGCTGCTGCGCCTCGTTGAGCAAGCGGCGTTCCGTGGAAAAGCTGGCTAACTGATGGCCGATGCGCATTTGCGCCAGTATCCAGCCCACACCAAGGCCGACAAGCGCCAGGCAGATGCTGATAATGATGTGCTGATCCATATTTTCCCCGCTGGTCAGACTAATGAGGGAAAAGGTAAATTCGCACTGTATGAATGTCCAGATATATTTACTGGCGTTGGAAGCGTTGGAAGCAGTGACGCAACAATCTGTCTGGGATGAGACAGGCAGGCCTGATCACTCGCCTGCCTGTTAAAACAGGGGATTACAGTAAACGGCGCGCGGCTTCTACCACGATTTTCACCGCATCGCTTTCCGTCTGCTTCATCGTCACGGCATCCGGAATTTCTTTCTGCGTACGGTTGACGATCACGCCCGCCACCATTCCCGCTCTCAGCCCCTGGCTGGCACACATGGTTAACAGGGTCGCCGACTCCATCTCGTAGTTCAGCACGCCCATCTGCTGCCACTCCTGCATCGATCCCTGGAAACGATTAACGACGCGACCGGAAAAGGTATCGTAACGTTCCTGACCGGGATAGAAGGTGTCAGAGGAGGCCGTAATACCGATATGCGTTTTGGCACCACAGGCTTCTGCGGCCGCCACCAATGCTGTAGTACAGGTGAAATCCGCCACCGCCGGGAATTCCATGGGGGCGAAATGCAGGCTTGCCCCGTCCAGGCGTACTGATGCCGTTGTGACCAGAACATCCCCGACGTTGATATGCGGCTGAATCGCCCCCGTGGTGCCCACGCGCAGGAAGGTACGCACGCCAAGCTGCGCCAGCTCCTCGACGGCAATCGATGTCGAAGGCCCGCCAATCCCTGTGGAACACACGACAACCGGCTTGCCATCCAGCTTAGCCAGCCAGGTGGTGAATTCACGATGAGAAGCCAGGTGCTGTGCATCTTCCATCAGCCCGGCAATCTTTTTTACGCGCTCAGGATCGCCGGGAACAATGGCCAGCGTCGCCCCCTGCAGATCAGCTTTGGTCAGGCCAAGATGGAAAACGTCAGACTGTGTCATATCAGACTCCGGGTTAAGGAAAATTTTCACGCCACTTTACGTCACCGGGCGAGGTAAATATGTGACTAAATTCACTTAAGAAAATGAAAGTTACATTTTCTAAGAAAAATAGGGTGATCAATATCACACATCCATTCATCGCCTTGTGTATTGCTACATATGGTGATGTGGAAGCTATCGCGGGAATGTTAAAGAGAAGTGTAATTTTATTGGTTAACCACTCTGTTACTCCCTGTCTGGAACCTGTCACAGGTGGCCAGGCTATAGTTACGTGATTGCGCCTATGCTTGCACGGAGAGAATGATGAAGACCGACGATAATATGACACAAAAATCAGCTGCAGGCGCGTTTGCTCCGGCAGTTCAGCCCACAGCATCAACCACGATTATTACCGACAGCCCCACCATCCATTCGGGGGAAACCTCTATTCCGAGTCAGGGCGAAAACCTGCCGGCTTTTTATGCGAAACCACAGTCAGCAGACGGTCCTTTGCCGGTGGTGCTGGTGGTACAGGAAATTTTTGGCGTTCACGAACACATCCGCGATATCTGTCGTCGGCTGGCGCTGGAAGGCTATCTGGCGGTCGCGCCAGAACTGTACTTCCGTGAAGGCGATCCGAATGACTACAATGACATTCCGACGCTGTTTAAAGAGCTGGTCAGCAAAGTGCCTGACAGTCAGGTGCTGGCGGATCTCGATCACGCAGCGAACTGGGCTGCCCGTAACGGTGGGGATATTCGCCGCATGGGGATTACCGGCTTCTGCTGGGGCGGACGCATCAGCTGGCTTTATGCCGCGCACAACCCGCAGCTGCGCGCCGCCGTGGCCTGGTATGGTCGGCTGGTTGGCGAAAAAACCATGAAGCAGCAAAAGCACCCTATCGATATCGCCGTCGATCTGAACGCACCGGTTCTGGGATTATACGGTGGTCAGGATGACGGCATTCCGCTGGAAAGCGTCGAGCAGATGCGTCAGGCATTGCATGCGGCCAATGCCAACGCTGAGATTATTGTTTATCCCGATGCCGGACATGCTTTCAACGCTGATTATCGTCCGAGCTACCACGCAGAATCGGCAACCGATGGCTGGGCGCGCATGTTAGCCTGGTTTACGCAATACGGCGTTGCACCCGCGACGTGATCAAAAAAAGGGGGCGCGCAAGCGCCCCAACATACTGACAACGTATTGACACAACACCAGGAAATCAGGCGGTTTCACCCCGCAGGTTTTTTGCCGCTTTAACCATGTTAGCCAGTGCCTGTCGGGTTTCGCGCCAGCCACGGGTTTTCAGGCCGCAGTCCGGATTCACCCACAGACGTTCTTCTGGAATACTTTGTGCCGCCTTACGTAACAAATTTTCTATCCACTCGACATCGGGTACGTTGGGCGAGTGAATATCGTAAACACCGGGCCCGATTTCGTTTGGATATTCGAACGCGTTAAATGCATCCAGCAAATCCATATCAGAACGCGACGTTTCGATGGTAATCACGTCCGCATCCAGTGCCGCAATGGATGTCATGATGTCGTTAAACTCGCAATAACACATGTGCGTGTGAATCTGAGTGTCGTCTTTGGCGACGGCGGCGTTTAACCGAAACGCTTCTACTGCCCAGCGCAGATAGTCGGCCCAGTCTGACTGATGCAGCGGTAAGCCTTCACGCAGTGCAGGCTCATCAATCTGAATGATGCCAATACCGGCGGCTTCCAGATCGGCAACTTCATCACGCAGCGCCAGCGCAATCTGTTTGGCGATCGTTTCACGTGACACATCCTCACGCGGGAATGACCAACAAAGAATCGTTACCGGACCCGTCAACATGCCTTTTACCGGCTTATCGGTGAGGGACTGAGCATACATGGCCCACTCGACGGTAATGGCTTCCGGACGGCTGACATCACCAATGATCACCGGCGGTTTAACACAACGTGAACCGTAACTTTGTACCCAACCATTTTGCGTAAACACGAAGCCATCCAGGTTCTCGCCGAAGTATTCCACCATATCATTGCGTTCGGCCTCGCCATGAACCAGCACGTCCAGCCCCAGGCGCTCCTGTTCAACAATCGCCTGCTTGATGTGCCCGGCAATACCGGTACGGTAATGCGCGCTATCTATTGCGCCTTTTTTGAAGTCGAGCCGCAGGCCACGAATTTCGGGGGTTTGTGGAAAGGAGCCGATGGTAGTGGTCGGCCACGCGGGCAGATTGAAACGCTGGCGCTGTGCTCTGGCCCGCTCGGGGTAAGCACTGGCCCGCGCGGTATCTTTGGCCTGAACGTTTGCCAGACGCTGCGCAACAGCCGCATTGTGAACGCGGCTTGAGTGAGCGCGCGCCTGAACCGGCGCGCTCCACTCCACCAGGGAGCCGGGATCGTTGTGATTAAGCGCCGTGCTCAGTAGCGACAGCTCACGACATTTTTGCAACGCAAAGGCAAACCAGCTTTTCACTTCATCGTCCAGACGGGTTTCTACGCTGAGATCGATGGGGCTGTGCAGCAGTGAGCATGAGGTACCAATCCACAGGTGCTTGCGTGAGCCCACCAGCGGCTGCAGGCGTTCAAACCAGTGGCTAAGATCGGCACGCCAGACGTTACGACCATTGATGACACCGACAGACAGCAGCCACTCTGCGGGAAGTTGTTGGTTCAACCGCTGAATGTCATCTTTGCCCTGCACCAGATCCACATGCAGGCCTTGTACGGGCAGTGACCTGATGACATCCAGGTTCTGACCGATGCTGTCAAAATAGGTGGTGAGCAGCAGTTTGCTATGCCCCTGTAATGCAGCGTAAGTCGGTTTAAACGCATCACGCCATGCCTGCGGCAGTTCCAGCGCCAGGGCGGGCTCATCAATCTGTACCCACTCTATGTTGCGCTTTTTCAGTTCGGCCAGGATCTGCTGATAAACGGGCAGAATGTCGTTCAGCAGTGACAGACGATCAAACGGCACGCCTTTTACTTTCCCCAGCCAGAGGTAGGTTACCGGGCCTAACAATACGGGCTTGATGTAATGACCCAGCGCCAGCGCCTCGTCGACGTCATCCAGCAGTTGAGTCCAGGTTAACGAAAACGACTGCCCTTGAGTGAATTCTGGCACGATGTAGTGATAGTTGGTGTTAAACCATTTGGTCATTTCCGCCGCTGCCGCCGGCTCACCCGTCGGTGCACGACCACGGCCCAGGCGGAACAGCGTATCCAGATCAACGGAGCCATCGTTGTTTTGATGGCGAGCAGGCACATTGCCCAGCATCAGGCTGGTCGTCAGAACATGATCGTACCAGGCAAAATCACCGACCGGCAGCACATCGACGCCGGCCTCTTTCTGTTGTTGCCAGTGGCGGGCGCGCAGTTCGCGACCCACCGCCAGAAGTTCTTCCTGCGTGATGTT
Source organism: Pantoea sp. SJZ147 (assembly GCF_007828605.1). Lineage (NCBI taxonomy): Bacteria > Pseudomonadati > Pseudomonadota > Gammaproteobacteria > Enterobacterales > Erwiniaceae > Pantoea > Pantoea sp. SJZ147. The sequence continues at coordinate 212,217 of NZ_VIVB01000010.1, read as the reverse complement.
GCCAGCCCAATAACTTTCTTGTGCTTTTTTCAGCTCACGACGCAGGCCAATACGTGGAAAACCGAGAGTATGATTCAGGATAGTCATTCACTATTCTCCAGAAATTCTTCGGCTTTAGCGGGTCGCTAAAGATGTTTAGCCGTCCAGATGTTTACACCGCTATATTCTGCGGGTACTGTATGTTCCTCAAGCGCAAATTATTCAGTTTCGATGTGAAGGACTCTCATGATCGAATTCAAACACCTCCGGACGCTTCAGGCTCTGCAGAATACGGGCTCGCTGGCAGCGGCAGCGGCTCAGCTTCATCAGACACAGTCGGCGTTATCACATCAGTTCAGCGATCTGGAACAGCGGCTGGGATTCCGTCTGTTTGTCCGTAAAAGTCAGCCATTGCGTTTTACGCCGCAGGGCGAAATTTTATTGCAGTTGGCAGAGCAGATACTGCCGCAGATTCAGCAGGCACTTCAGGCCTGCCATGAGCCGCATCAGACAACCCTGCGCGTAGCGATTGAGTGTCACAGCTGTATCCAGTGGCTTACGCCGGCATTAGATAAGTTTCGCCAGAGCTGGCCCCAGGTGGTGATGGATTTTAAATCCGGCGTGACCTTTGATCCGCAGCCTGCCCTGCAGCAGGGGGAACTGGATATTGTATTAACCTCGGATATCCTGCCGCGCTCAGGCTTGTTCTATTCTCCGATGTTCGATTTCGAAGTCCGACTGGTGCTGGCACCGGATCATCCTCTGGCACAGGTTGAACATATTTCCCCTGACGATCTGGCGGATGAAGTCCTGATGATTTATCCGGTACAACGCCAGCGGCTGGATATCTGGCGTCACTTTCTGCAACCCGCTGGCATCAGCCCTGCACTTAAGAACGTCGATAACACCCTGTTAATGATTCAGATGGTATCGGCGCGCATGGGAATTGCGGCACTGCCGCACTGGGTGGTAGAAAGCTTTGAAAAACAGGGACTGGTGATCACCAAAACGCTGGGCGACGGCTTATGGAGCCGCCTTTATGCCGCCGTGCGCGACGGGGAACAGCGTCAGCCGGTACTGGAAGCCTTTATGCGTTTTGCCCGTCAGCATGCCTGCGAGCATCTGCCGTTCGTCAGGGACGCCGCGCATCCTGCTAAGGTTTTATCGCGTGAGTGACAAAGCTGCACGGTAGCAGGCAAAATCCCCTATAATGCGCAGCCTGTCGATTTACCATGAGAAGATCTCACCATGACTAACAACGATATTCTGCGCAGCGTGCGCTATATGCTCGATCTGAACGATGCCAAAATGGTGGCGATTTTTGCGCTGGCTGAATGTGAGGTTGCTCAGGCTGATATCACCAGCTGGCTGAAGAAAGATGAGGATGCGGCATTCCGTCCCTGCCCCGATGTTGTGATGGGATATTTCCTTAACGGTTTAATTTTTCATCGCCGTGGCAAAAGTGACGACGCGCCCGCGCCGTCCATTGAACGCAAGATGAACAACAACATCTTCATGAAAAAGCTGCGTATCGCGTTTGATTTAAAAACGACGGATATTCCTGATGTGCTAAAAAAGGCCAATTTTACGGTTTCTCAGGCAGAGATTGGCGCGATCTTCCGCAAACCGGATCATAAAAATTACCGTGAATGCGGTGACCAGATTCTGCGTAATTTCCTTAAAGGGCTGACGATGATTCATCGGCCCGCCACAGGCAAACCCGCTTAAAACGCAGCTCGATGGTATTTCACCCGGTCGGGAAAGCAGACATCCGTGCCCGTTTGCTTTCCTGCCTGAGGCGCAGAGGCTGTGTCCTGTCGCTCGCTCGCGAAATATGTCATCACGAGTAAGCATAAGCCGTTCAGCCTTTAGCGCATCAGGCATCACTCGCCTGACGAGGCGCCCGGCGCGCCTTCTCATCCCCCACTGATCTTTTTTCCCGCTAAGGTCAGCCCGGCTATTTCGCGCTGTTACCGACTACCCAGCGCTTATGTACCCACAGCGACGCCATAATCACGAGGGCACCAGCGATAAAGCTTGGCCAGTGCGGTTTTTGCTGCCATATCGCAAGGTTAACCAGCAATCCTGCCGGAACGTGCATGTTATTCATAATGCCCAACGTGCCGGCATCGACCTGCGTTGCCCCATAGTTCCACATAAAATAACCCAGTCCCGACGCCGCAACGCCCAACCACACAAGGATTCCCCATTGCAGCGTCGTCGTGGGTAATTTGTTGGGATTGCCCCAGGCTGCCCAGGCAATAATAGCTATAAGCACCGCGCCCAGATAAAACCACGAAAACGCCGTGTGCTGCGGCATCGGCCGGGTTTCCTGCAAACGCTTATAGCCCACCATCCCGGCCGCGAAGCAGATATTGGCTAACTGCACTAACAGCAGACCAAACCAGAAGTTTTCGCTGACTTTGTCGTAGCGAATAATCGCCGCGCCCGCAACGGCCAGCAAGGCACTGAAAATGTATCCGACGCGCAGAGGCCTTCGACTTATCAGGTCGTAGATCAAGGTGACATAGAGCGGCGTCATCACGGTAAACAGCAGGAATTCTGACACGCTCAAATACAAATAGGCTTCAAAACTCAGTAAATACATAATGCCCAGTTGCAGCATCCCGACCAGCATATAGAGCAAGAGCGTTGAAGGCCGGTATCCACGCCAGCGCAGGAACGGCAGAAAGACAATGGCGGCCAGCGCCAGGCGCATCAATACGGAAAACCAGCTGTCGACCTGCCCGGCAAGGTACTCACCGATCAGGCTAAAAGAAAATGCCCACAGAATGGTAGTAACGATCAATAAAAGCACGGTAACAACCCCGAAATAAACAGAGCGTCAGTGTAAACAAAGTCCTGAATCAGAGCCGATTTATCTGGTTGACATCTGGTTACTTACCAGGCATTCAGGCGTTATCCTTTTTCTCTGCCTGTTTTATCCTTCCCACACCACGCCTGTTGCCGCCAAAAATGTGCGAAAAAGCGCATCTGCCTGGCATTTTCGCGCTTTACTGTAATAAAACTGTAACAAATTTGTCATTCATCACAGTAAACAGCACTGTCTCTGTCTATTCTCTGCGCGAAATGGTGCATCGCGAGCACCATTTTTTTTATGTTTCGACCCAACCTGCTGGGGAATCAAAACCATAATGCGCCCGGAGGGCCACCATAATGCTAAGTATTTTTAAACCTGCACCACACCAGCCCCAGGTGGCAGAGGAGCGTGTCGATCCCCTCTATCGCCGCCTGCGTTGGCAGATCTTCATCGGTATTTTCTTTGGCTATGCGGCTTACTATCTGGTCAGGAAAAATTTTGCCCTGGCCATGCCTTATCTGGTTGAACAGGGCTTCTCGCGCGGCGATCTGGGGTTTGCGCTTTCGGGCATCTCTATCGCTTACGGCTTTTCCAAGTTCATTATGGGTTCGGTATCGGATCGCTCTAATCCCCGCGTTTTTTTACCTGCCGGATTGATTCTGGCCGCTGTCGTGATGCTGTTCATGGGGTTTGTTCCCTGGGCGACCTCCAGCATTATGGTGATGTTTGTCTTGCTGTTTATCTGTGGCTGGTTCCAGGGAATGGGCTGGCCGCCCTGCGGACGCACCATGGTGCACTGGTGGTCGCAAAAAGAACGTGGCGGTATCGTGTCGGTGTGGAACTGTGCGCATAACGTCGGCGGGGGAATTCCGCCCCTGCTGTTTTTGCTGGGAATGGCGTGGTTTAACGACTGGAAAGCGGCCCTTTATATGCCCGCCTTCGGCGCGATTGCCATTGCAATCCTGGCCTTTGCGCTGATGCGAGATACACCACAGTCCTGTGGCCTACCGCCTGTTGAGGCTTATAAAGACGATTATCCGGCGGATTACAACGCGAGCCATGAAGAAGAGTTCACCGCAAAACAAATCTTCATGAAGTATGTCCTGCCAAACAAATTACTGTGGTATATCGCCCTGGCAAACGTGTTTGTTTATCTGCTGCGTTACGGCATTCTGGACTGGTCGCCGACGTACCTCAAAGAGGTAAAACACTTCACCCTGGATAAGTCATCGTGGGCTTACTTCTTCTATGAATATGCAGGAATTCCCGGCACGCTGTTGTGCGGCTGGATGTCAGATAAAGTCTTTCGCGGAAACCGTGGAGCGACGGGCGTGTTCTTTATGACGCTGGTCACCATCGCGACGGTGGTTTACTGGCTTAATCCGCCAGGAAATCCCGGTGTAGATATGGCCTGCATGATAATCATTGGCTTTTTGATCTATGGTCCGGTGATGCTGATAGGGCTACATGCGCTGGAACTCGCACCGAAAAAAGCCGCCGGGACGGCAGCCGGTTTTACCGGATTGTTCGGTTATCTGGGCGGTTCGGTCGCAGCCAGCGCCATTGTGGGTTACACGGTGGACTATTTTGGCTGGGATGGCGGCTTCCTGGTGATGATTGTGGGTTGTGTGCTGGCGGTGATTTTGTTACTGCTCACCATGGTCAGCGAGCATAAACACAAACAAAAACGGGCGTAACCGTCAGAAGGCCGGTTCGCCGGCCTTCTGCGCAGGCGCGCTACGATAAATACAACTTTCTGAGCGTTGCCGGCACCGCATCCTCGGCGTTGCTGCCAATCACTTCCAGCTCCGGCAGGGTATCTTTCAGACGCTGGTGCGCGTTAGCCATAATGCAGCCCTTGCCTGCCATACTCAGCATTTCTACGTCGTTCATACCATCACCAAAGGCAATACAGTCTTTCAGCGTAAAGCCTAACTGTTTCGCTACGGATTCAAGCGCATGACCTTTAGAAACACCGCCCGCCATCACCTCCAGACAGGTCGGCAGTGAAAAGCTGACGTTAACGCGATCGCCCCAGCGCGCTTCAATCGCCAGCTCCATAGGAATCAGATGCTCAGGCTCTTCACAGGTGAAAAAGACTTTGCTGATGCCGTCAGTCGGCAATATACCCGGTTCATAAACCTGATAATGGAAATCGGATTCGCGAAAATAGTCTTTCTCTGCCGGGCTGCAACGGCTGACAAACCACTCATCATCGCGATAAACGTGCGTCAGCACTTCCGGATGATGGTACTGCAGCCCAAACAGATCCTGGGCAATATCCATATCCAGATTGTGGCTAAAAATCAGCTCTCCTGCGGGATTGTGCACGCGCGCGCCGTTTGACGTAATCATATACGCCGGAATACCCAGCTTGTCGCGCATTTGCCCAACATCAATATGATGGCGGCCCGTGGCGAAAATAAAGTGAATGCCTTGTGCAACCAGCTGTTGCAAGGTTTCGCGGGCATCAGGCGTGAGGCGATGTTCGGGGGAAAGCAGTGTGCCGTCCAGGTCGGACACAACAATGTGGTACATGAAAACCTCGGGTATCTGTGTCGGTTGGCCGTAGCCGGTAATGTAAACGGAGTACTAATGATGCGACAAAAAGAAATCGACGATCGCATTGAGTGCTTCAGCACGCATGCTGTCTTTTTCAAACAGGATCTCGTGGCGCGCACCTTTAATGATCTGGGGTTTGCGTCCCTCACAGGGATGACCCGCCGCCGCCATGGCGGTACAAAAAAGATCTTGTGAGCGGTTATCTACCACGCTGTCTTCGCTGGCCTGCAGCAGCAGCAGCGGGGTCGTCATTTTATCCACCTGACTGAAGATGTTACGTCCGGCATGAATGCCTTCCCGAACCCAGTGATAAGTGGGTCCGCCAACACGAATGGCCGGATCGTCCGCATAAAAACGCAGGCTGCGCCGATAACGCTCATGGCTGTGTGTCAGGCGATTAATGCCAAAAGGATGCGCCCGCCAGCGCCCTGTGCCTAACGCATAGCCATCGCGCACGGCAGGCCTTTTTTCCGCCCAGTCGAGTATTTTATGCGCCAGAAAAGAGGGTAACGGCAAAGCAATGCCAAACATCGGCGCGACCAGTGCCGCAGCATGAAACGCACCAGGCTGACGCGCCAGAAACAGGGCCAGAATCGCCCCGCCCATCGAATGGGCTAACGCATAACGCTGCTGATAATGACGGCTTACAATCTCTTTGAGATAAAGCGTTTCGAGATCATCAACATAGTGGGAAAACTCCACGACATGTCCACGATGAGAGTCGTCCAGCAGGCGATCCGATCGTCCCTGTCCCCGATGATCGAGCACGATCACGTCAAATCCGCAGTGGAACAGATCGTAAGCCAGCTCGGGGTATTTAACGTAGCTCTCAATGCGCCCGGGTACGATCAAAATAACGCGCTTGTGTTTCGGTGAAATGAACCGGACATAACGTAACGTCAGATTTTCAACGCCGGTAAATTCACACTCTTCACGGCTGTGCCAGAAATCAAGCAATGGGCCGGTAGCAAAGGCGGCAAACGCCTGTTCACGTTGCAGCCAGCTTGCTCTGTGTTGCTTCATCCGCCCTCCTGGTTGCCGAAAAAAAAGAGTCTGAACGGCCGCATGATGCCCGTAGCCCTGCGCATCATTCTGGCGTATTGTGTCACACTTCAGACGCGACAGGGAGTACAACCCATGACCATCGAATGGTGGCTGACCTATCTTCTTACCACCACAATTCTTAGCCTTTCGCCCGGCTCTGGTGCCATTAACACCATGAGCACCGGCATCAGTCACGGTTATCGTGGCGCGGTCGCGTCTATTTCTGGCTTGCAGGTTGGTCTTGCACTGCATATCGCCCTGGTGGGGATCGGTCTTGGGGCGCTCTTTTCCCAGTCGCTGCTGGCGTTTGAGATTTTAAAGTGGGCTGGTGCAGGTTATCTGGTCTGGCTGGGCATCCAACAGTGGCGCACTGCGGGTGCCATTGACCTTAACGCCATGTCGAAAGCCATGCCGCGTCGTCGTCTGTTCAAACGGGCGGTGATGGTGAACCTCACCAATCCGAAAAGCATTGTGTTTCTGGCGGCGCTGTTTCCCCAGTTTATCCTGCCTCACCAGCCACTCATGCTGCAGTATCTGGTACTGGGCGTAACAACCGTCCTGGTGGATATCGTGGTTATGATTGGCTATGCCACGTTAGCCACGCGCATTGCAGGATGGATTAAAGGACCTAAGCAGATGAAGCTGATGAACCGCATTTTCGGCGGCTTATTCATTGCGATTGGGGGACTGCTGGCCAGCGCCAGACGTATCGCCTGACCGGGCTGAGACTGCCGCTGACAGTGACCCTGTCGGCGGCTTACCGCAGTGGCGCTGAAGTGACCGATAATTGGCTATCAGCGCGACAGGATCAGGTGAATGCCAAAACCAGCGAACAGCACGCCCGCCACGCCATCCACCCACTTCGCAGCACGTTGATATTTATCCCGCATCCACGGCAGGGAAAAAATAGCGGCGACCAGAGAAAACCACGCAAAAGTCTCGACACTTATCAGCACGAACAGCCCCCAGCGTTCCAGCTCGCCCATGTCGTTACCGATAAACAATGAGAAGACGCTACCAAAGTAGATCACCGCTTTCGGGTTAGACAAGTTGGTCAGCAGGCCTTTAATAAAGCTTCTGCCTTTCTTTGGCAGCTCGGCGACAGGTTCCTGCTGGACGGGCTGCTTATGACGCTGGCGCGCTGAGCTGATTAACTGCCATCCCATCCATAACAGATAGAGTCCGCCTCCGACCATGATGATTTGGTGTAACCAGGCCATCTTTTGCAGAATCAGATGCAGGCCCATTAATGCCACCCCAGCCCAGACCATAACGGCCAGCGTAATGCCCAAAACACCCAACATGGCTTCTTTGCGCGAACGACTGGCGGCGGTTTGCGAGATAAAAAAGAAATCGGGGCCGGGGCTCATCAGCGCAACAAGATGGACCAGGGCAATGGTACTGAACAAGATCAACATGGTAACGCCTCTTTACTCTTCATCGAGATGTTCTTTAATCATCAGCAAAAAGGGCTTACCAAAACGTTCCAGTTTGCGATGACCTACCCCATTCACGCTCAACATTTCAGACGCACTGACCGGCATCTGCTCAGCCATCTCCAGCAACGTGGCATCGTTGAATACCACATAGGGAGGAATATTCTCTTCATCCGCAATCGCTTTACGCAGCTTGCGCAGTTTAGCAAACAGCTTGCGGTCATAGTTGCCACCATAGACTTTTGCCGACCCGCTGCTTTTCGGTCTGGCGGTTATCAGTCTTGGCACCGCCAGCATCAGCGGGACTTCACCGCGTAATACCGGTCGGGCGGCTTCCGTCAGCTGCAGCGCGGAGTGCATGGCAATGTTTTGCGTAACCAGTCCCAGATGAATTAACTGACGCAAAACACTGACCCAATGCTCATGGCTGTTTTCTTTACCCAGCCCATACACGGGCAGCTTGTCGTGTCCCTGCTCACGGATGCGGTGATTATTGGCACCACGCAATACTTCAACAATGTAGCCCATACCAAAACGCTGGCCGACACGGTAAATACTGGAAAGCGCCTTCTGGGCCTCCACCAGGCCGTCATAGCGTTTAGGCGGATCGAGGCAAATATCACAGTTTCCGCAGGGTTGCTGTCGTCCTTCACCAAAGTAGTTCAGCAGCACCAAACGACGACAGGTCTGCGCTTCGGCAAACGCATTCATCGCATTCAGTTTATGACGTTCAATATCCTGTAACGGGCCGGGCTGCTTCTCTTCAAGGCATTTACGTAGCCAGGCCATATCAGCAGGATCGTAGAGCATCATGGCTTCCGCAGGCAGGCCATCACGTCCGGCGCGTCCTGTTTCCTGATAATAAGATTCTATATTGCGCGGAATATCGAAGTGCACCACAAAACGCACATTCGGCTTGTTGATGCCCATCCCAAATGCCACGGTCGCCACCACGATTTGCAGATCGTCGCGCTGGAATGCTTCCTGTACGCTGGCGCGCTGCGCGCTATCAATACCGGCATGATATGCCCCGACGCTCAGGCCACGGCTTTGCAGACGCGCTGCCGTATCTTCGACTTTTGCCCGGCTGTTACAGTAGATAATGCCGCACTTACCCCGTTGATCCTGCACGTAGCGCAGCAACTGATCGGTCGGCTTAAACTTTTCCACCAGGGTGTAACGAATGTTCGGACGGTCAAAGCTACTGATTTGAATCAGTGGGTCCTGCATATGAAGCAGGTTAACGATATCAAGACGGGTCGTTTCGTCAGCGGTCGCCGTCAGGGCCATCACAGGCAGATCGGGGAAACGCTGGCGCATCTTACCCAGCGCGCCATATTCCGGACGGAAATCGTGCCCCCACTGCGAAATACAGTGCGCCTCATCCACGGCAAGCATACAGGGCTGCCAGTGCGCCAGGCTTTCAAGGAAGTTGTCCATCATCAGACGTTCTGGCGCAATATAAAGCAGCTTAACGCGCCCATTGCGGCAATCCGCCATCACGGCCTGCTGCTGCTCGCGCGTCATGGTCGAATTCAGACAGGCTGCGGCCACGCCGTTCGCCAGAAGTTGATCTACCTGATCTTTCATCAGAGAGATTAATGGTGACACCACCAGCGTCAGCCCCTCGAGCACCAGCGCAGGGATCTGATAGCAGAGTGATTTACCGCCGCCGGTTGGCATCACCACCAGACAATCCCGCCCACTCAGCGCTTCATTGATAATGGCCTGCTGACCGGGACGAAACTGCTGGTAGCCAAAAGTATCCTGCAATACCTGCTTAGCCAACGCTTCCTGATTAAGAACTGCCGAGGTTGCCACTGTATTCCTGACTTAATGGTTAATTAGAACAAATCGTTAAGCGTTACACCTACGCCCAAACGTGTCTGACGGTGGTTATAGTCAATAAGGGATTCGCCATAGCCGCTGAACAGCTGGGTGTAGAAACGCACGTGCGTAGTAATCGGGTAGCTCCAGCCCAGCGTAGCGCCGCCATAGCCGCTATTCCAGTTATAGTTGCCTTCCACGCTGAAAATGCTGTCACCCATCGCGTAGCCCACTTTGGCACGGTAGTAGCCCATGTATTTCGTAATATCGGGGTTATCATCCGTACTGGCGCTTTCAGAAATACGGAACCAGGGTTTGACCTCCACCAGGAAATTACCGTTTTGCGCCATCAGGCGGGTATAAACGCGGTTCCAGCTGCGGGAAGTCGGATCGCTGCGACCATTGGACTGATGATTAACGCCCACTTCAACATCACGCAGCGTCCAGCCAGCGAGAGAGTAATCGGTCGCCCAGCCCAGGAAAATCTGTGGCTCGTAGTTCGTCTCCCGGAAAGGTGACGACTCTTTTTTATTCGATACCTGCCACCATGAGCGCTGCGTGTAAGACGCCGCTAGCACGGAGTTATCACCCACGATGCCGCGCCATAGCGGGAATGCCAGGCTGAGCTGGAATTTCACTTCGTCTTTGCGTGCGTTTTTTGCCCAGTTATAAGAGGAAATCGCCTCTTTATTGATATCGCTGGTGTACGTGTAGAGCAGATAGTTATTTTCGTAAGGATAAAGCACAAACGGATTGTCGTGCTGCTCCAGCAGATTGGCAATAATGCTGCCCCTCACCTGCGGTGCGTCGTGAACGTGTTTGATCGTGGCTTCGTCCGCCTGCGCCAAAGCAGGAAGTAACATTGCCGCCAGCAAGGCGCGATGCTTACGCATAGGATTCTCCGGTGAAAACTGCGTATTCATAAAAGCGAATGGGTGTCTTAAAAAGCAGGACATTCTACACACAAATGTGAGCGAACATCAGCGCTGATTTCCTAAACTGGAAAGCCTGTCGAGCGAAGCATAGAATAAACAAACTATTAACATCTACAGTTTATTTACCAGCTATTCAGGACTAAACACCATGTCATCCGTGCTATTGACTCAGCAGGACGCTCGCCGCCTGGTCGGTGAAATTTTTATTTATCACATGCCGTTTAATCAGGCGCTTGGCCTGGAACTGGATCGCCTTGACGCCGACTACGCTGAAATTAGTTTTGCGAACAAAACCATGCTGGTCGGCAATGCCGCTCAGCAGATCCTGCACGGTGGCGTGACCGCCGCCGTACTGGATGTGGCAGCAGGTATGGTATGCGTCAGTCATGCGTTAACGCGTGATGAAAGTATTAGCGAGGAGGTGCTGCGCCAGCGGCTGTCGCGCATGGGAACGATTGATATGCGGGTTGACTATCTGCGTCCCGGTCGGGGCGAGCGTTTTATTGCCACCAGCCGTTTGCTGCGCGCCGGGAATAAAGTCTCTGTCGCACGGGTTGAATTACACAATCAGCAGGGTGACTACCTGGCGACCGCCACAGCAACTTATCTGACAGGCTGACAGGGAAAAGGAACGTGGGGCTGCCGCGCTGGCATCCCACGTCTACGTCAGATGGGCATCAGAACAGGGTATTCGCATTAGCCGATTTTTCAGGCACCTCCTGAACCACATCCCAGTGCTCAACAATTTTTCCTTTTTTAACCCGGAAAATATCCGTCACGGCCCGGCCACGATCGTTTTTACCGTTGGTTGAGTGCACATGTAGCCACACCAGATCGCCATCCGTTGCACTGCGTACGATGCGCGCTTTTGACTGCGGGTTTTTCCTGAAAAAATCGGAAAAAAAGTTAACAAGCGGTGCCTTACCATTGGGCAATCCGGGATTGTGCTGGCGGTAATCGTCCGCCACAACCCGGGCCGCTTCTGCGACATTATGGTGATTAAAAAATTGATCATAGAAGTTGAGCACCAATGCACGATTAGCCTCTTCCGTCTTGAGATCGCGGCTGTCGCCGGGTTGCGCGGCGTAAACCGCGCCCGCTGTCAGGATACCTACCGCCAGCAACAGGTTTTTCAGAAAGGTGGTCATCATTCTTCTCCTTGCGCATTTGTTATGGCGCTAACCGCTACGCGCCCGAAAGTCAGTCCTGACAGGCCGCCAAAGATGAGCCGGACTCGCCATCAGGTTTTGATATCACACCAGGTCACAAAAATAGACTGGTCACGTTGTGGATGTTACATTCGCCAAAAATGGTTAACAAGAAGTCACGTTGTGATGACCCAGTCACGTGAACGTGACTATTGACGCTGCGCAGGAACTCACCGATGCCAAAATCTTTACCCGCAACCTTTACTTACGAGCAACCTTGTCCCATCCGTGACGTACTTGACCGGATAGGTGATAAATGGAGTTTATTGATTCTTGAGGCGCTGGCCGAACAGACGCTGCGGTTCAATGAGCTTCACCGTCATATCGGGGATGTTGCCCGCCAGGTCCTGTCGCGCAGTCTGAAACGGCTGGAAATGGACGGTTATATCCTGCGGACGCTCTATCCGGAAGTGCCGCCACGGGTTGAGTACAGCCTGACGGATTTAGGCCGTTCATTTCTCAAACCCATGCAGCAACTGATTGAGTGGGCAGACAGCAATCATCAGACCATTTGTCTTGCTCGCCAGCGCGCCCTTGAGCCGGATAAAGACTGACCCTGTTTTATCACCCTATCTGGCTACAGAGATAACGAAGACTGCGGTAATATTGCGGCCCTCTGTCACGCCACGTCACCTTAGTGCCCTCCGGTACAGGACGAATTTTCAGGATATGTTATGGATACCCAGCAAACCCGTCAGGGAATAGGTTTTGCGCTTGGCGCGTATTTTATTTGGGGCATTGCGCCCGCCTACTTCAAAGTAGTCAAGGCCGTTCCTGCCACCGAAATCATGACCCACAGGGTGATCTGGTCAGCCCTGTTCATGCTGTTATTGATCACACTGAGTTGCAGTTGGGGCCAGGTCAGAAGCGTGCTGCGTCAGCCCAAAAAAGTGTGGCTACTGGCACTCACGGCGGTCACGGTGGGGGGGAACTGGCTGCTGTTTATCTGGGCGGTGAACAACCAGCACATGCTGGAGGCAAGCCTGGGCTATTTTATCAACCCATTGATTAACGTTGTGTTTGGCATGATTTTTCTGCGTGAACGCTTTCGTCGTCTGCAGTGGCTGGCGGTGGCCCTGGCGGCCTTCGGCGTGCTTTTGCAACTGTGGCAATTTGGCTCTGTGCCGGTGATTGCTTTAGGCCTGGCGTTCAGCTTTGCGTTCTACGGCTTAATGAGAAAGAAAATTCAGGTCGATGCCCAGAGCGGCATGCTGATAGAAACGCTGTGGCTTTTTCCGCTGGCCGCACTCTACCTGTTTGGCTTTGCCGACAGCAGCACCAGCCACCTTAGCGCCAATCCCATGAGCCTGAACCTGCTGCTGATCGCCGCAGGCATCGTCACCACCATTCCGCTGATGTTCTTCGCGGCAGCCTGTACCCGACTGCGCCTGTCCACGGTGGGCTTCTTTCAGTATCTTGGCCCGACGCTGATGTTCCTGCTGGCGGTGCTGTTTTATGGCGAAACGGTTACGCCAGATAAAATGGTGACCTTTGGGTTTATCTGGCTGGCGCTGCTGGTCTTTATTCTGGATGCCGTGGCATTTTCAGCGCGGAGCCGTGCGCGCAAAGCGTGATATAAAGCGCGCCATTGCCGGGCCGGTCAGAAGAATGGTGAACAAGCGCAGAGTCTGCATCGCCATCACAAACGCCATATCTACCCGGCTTCCGGCAGCAATAATCGCCACCGTGTCCAGTCCACCCGGACTGGTGGCGAGATAGGCGGTCATTAGATCGATATGCAAAACGCGGGTTAACATCCAGGCCAGTCCACCGCACAGCAACATCAGGCCAAAAATTGACAACAGCATCTGCGGCAACGTACTTAACGCCAGTTTGAAAATCGGTCGGGTAAAGCGTAACCCCACGCTCCAGCCAATCATGGCGTACGCCAGCGCAAGCAGCCATTCAGGCATCTGCAGCACTGCCGTGCCGGTTGAATGCAGCGTGGCGCCAATCAGTGCCGGTATCAGTAATGCCCCGGACGGAATACGCAGCCATGGCCCCAGCCAGGCGCTGCAGATGACCAGGCACATCGTTACCAGAAAACCGCCGTTAAGCGCGGGAAACCATATCAGTGAACCCGCATGACCGCCGTCGCCCAGGCCGATACGCGCCACCATGGCCGCCGCGCCCGCAACAAACAGCACACGCAGATACTGCATGAAAGCAACCAAACGCACGTCGGCACCGAATTCGCCCGCCATCGCCACCATCGCTGAGGCACCGCCCGGTGAAGACCCCCACGCGCCCGTGGGACCGGGAAGCGGGCTGAAACGCACCAGCAAAAAGCCCGACAGGCCACTGGCCGCCAGCGTCAGCAGCAGTACCGCTAACACAACAGGCCAGTCCTGTAACAGCGGCGTCAGGATAGAAGGTGACAGGCTCTGCGCAATCATGCAGCCCAGTACCGCCTGCGACAGCAGGAATAACCGCTTATTAATACGCAGTGTGGCACCGGACAGGCCCATGACCACACCAACGATCATCGGCCCCAGCAGCAGGGCGGCAGGCATGTGAAAATACTGGAAGATCGCACCGAGTAATACAGATGACACTAACAGCAGCAGCCACTGCCAGCGCAACGAAAGAGAGTCCATAAAAAAATTAATCAATTATGAAAATTGAGCGGGTAGATTAGCAGAATTAAGGCGGCAGGCCAGCAAAATGGGCCGAATTAACAGCCCGTGCTGATGATTAAAGCCAGTTTTTACGCTTGAAATAGAGATAAGGCGCAAGGCCTGCAAGCATCATCAGGCAAATGGCGCCAGGATAGCCAAAGCTCCACTTCAGTTCAGGCATAAATTCAAAGTTCATGCCGTAGCTGGATGCCACCAGCGTTGGCGGCAGGAAAACCACGGATACCACCGAGAAGATCTTGATGATGCGGTTCTGCTCAATGTTGATAAAGCCCATCGCTGCCTGCATCAGGAAGTTTACCTTCTGGAACAGCGACTCATTGTGTGGCAACAGCGACTCGATATCCCGCAGAATTTCACGCGCCTGCTCCAGTTGGTTGCCTGGCAAACGTGCCTTACGGACCAAAAAGTTAAGTGCACGCTGGGTATCCATCAGACACAAACGCACCTTCCAGCCGATATCTTCCAGCTCGGCTAATCGTGATAACGCCTGGTCGTATTCCTCACCCTGCTGGCCTTCCATGATGACGCGGCTGAGCTTTTCCAGAGCGCTGTAGATGTTTTCAATCTCGTCCGCCAGCTGTTCAATTTTGGTCTCGAACAGATCAAGCAGCAGCTCATAAGCGTTGCCATCAATCAGTGTCTGGTTACGGGCGCGCATACGGTAAAGGCGAAAGGCGGGGAGTTCACGTTCGCGCAGCGTATATAAACGCCCTTCGCGGATGGTAAACGCAACGGTTGAGTTGCCAGCGTGATCTTCGGCATCCTCAAAGAAAAAGAAGGAGTGAATGTGCAGGCCGTCTTCATCTTCAAAGAAACGCGCCGAGGCTTCAATGTCTTCCAGTTCAGGGCGCGTTGCCAGGCTCTGGCCCAGTTCGGATTGCACGCGATCGCGCTCGCCTTCTTCAGGCTCGACCAGGTCAACCCAAACTGACGTGGTCAGTTTATCGCTTTCATCTTCCAGTTCCAGACGCGTCAGGCGGCTGTTATCAAGTTTAAATGCGCTCAGCATAGCAAGACTCCCCATTGCAGACTTTATGGGACAACGCTGTCGGCCGGTCTGAATTCAGACCCGCGAACCTGAACACGGATAAAGGATAAATCAGTGCTGACTCGTGCGACGGATTAAAAAGGGAGGTCGCTGATAACCGCTAAGGCTACCAGCGTAATGAGATAGCCTTAGATGTTATTCCTGAAAACCAGGTTAATGAGCCAGCATCGACTGGGCGTGTCCAAGGCATTGTCCTCTCATGATAATAGTGCGCGCATGTTACGCTGAGACGAAAAAGTCGTCAACACGCGACTAGACGGTTTCCAGTTTGGCGTAGGCTGCCACCAGCCACTTGATCCCTTGCCCCTGAAACGCCACCTGCAGACGGCTGTGTTCACCGCTGCCCTCCAGATTAACGATAGTGCCTTCACCAAACTTGGCGTGACGAACCCGTTGCCCCAGCGAGAATCCCGTGTCGCTTTTGGTCATCGGCGTGCCCATGCGTTGATGACTGACCGGGCGCGTTACACTGGCGCGTAAACGCACTTCTTCGATACAGGCTTCGGGCAGCTCGCCAATAAAACGCGAGGGCCGATGGTAGACTTCTTTACCGTAGAGACGGCGGGTTTCGGCGTAGGTCAGCGTGAGCTTCATCATCGCGCGCGTGACGCCGACGTAAGCCAGGCGACGCTCTTCTTCCAGTCGACCCCCTTCATCCAGCGCCATCTGGCTCGGGAACATGCCCTCTTCCATGCCGACGATAAACACCTGGCTGAACTCCAGCCCTTTCGCAGAGTGCAGCGTCATCAGTTGGACCGCGTCCTGCCATTTGTCCGCCTGCCCTTCCCCGGCTTCGAGGGCCGCATGGGAAAGGAATGCCTGAAGCGGCATCAGATCTTCATCTTCATCCTGGTAGCTGAACTGGCGCGTGGCCGTCACCAGTTCCTCAAGGTTTTCGATACGGGCCTGGCCCTTTTCACCCTTTTCCTGCTCGTACATGATCCACAGGCCAGAGTCCTTGATAACTCTGTCGGTCTGCACGTGCAGCGGCATCTCCGCGGTTTCGCTCGCCAGTGAATCCACCAGCTCACAAAAGCGCTGCAGCGCTGAGGCCGCGCGGCCGGCAAGGGCGCGCGACTGGAGCAGCTCACGCGTTGCCTGCCATAAGGTCATCTGTTTTTCGCGTGCCGTCTGACGTACCACATCCAGCGTGCGGTCGCCCACACCACGCGTTGGCGTATTCACGACACGCTCAAAGGCCGCGTCGTCGTTGCGGTTAGCCATCAGTCGCAGATAGGCCAACGCATCTTTGATTTCCTGACGCTCGAAAAAGCGCATACCGCCATAAATACGGTACGGCATACTGGCCTGCAGCAGGGCCTCCTCCAGCACGCGCGACTGGGCATTGCTACGATACAGGATGGCGCAATCCGCCAGCGCATTGCCGTTTTCCATCCAGGCTTTGATGCGGTTGACGACAAAGCGTGATTCATCCAGCTCGTTAAAGGCACAGTAGACAGAAATGGGTTCACCATCGCTGCCGTCGGTCCACAGCTCTTTCCCCAGTCGGCCGCTGTTGTTGGCGATCAGGGCATTCGCAGACTTCAGGATGTTGTTGGTCGAGCGGTAGTTTTGTTCCAGACGAATGGTATCCGCGCCGGGAAAATCCTTCAAAAAGCGCTGGATATTTTCCACCTGCGCACCACGCCAGCCGTAAATGGACTGATCGTCATCACCGACGATGATCACTTTGCTGCTGTCGCCCGCCAACATGCGAATCCAGGCATACTGAATATTGTTGGTATCCTGAAATTCATCCACCAGAATGTTAGTGAAACGCTCGCGGTAGTGATTCAGGATGTGGGGTTTGTTTAGCCACAGCTCATGCGCCCGCAGCAGCAGTTCTGCAAAGTCGACCAGCCCGGCGCGATCGCAGGCTTCCTGATAGGCCTGATAAATCCGTAGCCAGGTTTGTTCTACCGGATTGCCGTAGCTCTCAATATGCTTTGGCCGCAAACCTTCATCTTTCTTGCCATTGATGTACCACATGCCCTGGCGCGCAGGCCACTGCTTCTCATCCAGGTTCATCGCTTTGATCAGGCGCTTCAGCAACCGCAGTTGGTCTTCACTGTCGAGGATCTGGAAATCCTGCGGCAGACCCGCGTCAAGATGGTGAGCACGCAGCAGACGGTGTGCCAGACCATGAAACGTCCCTATCCACATTCCGCCCTGGCTGGTGCCAATGAGCTGCTCGATACGGTGGCGCATCTCTGCCGCCGCCTTGTTGGTAAAGGTCACCGCCATAATGGAGTACGGCGAACAGTTTTCTACCGACAATAGCCAGGCGATACGGTGCACCAGAACGCGTGTTTTTCCGCTGCCCGCGCCCGCCAGCACCAGCAGGTTACTGCGCGGGGCCGCAACGGCATCGCGCTGTTTGTCATTCAAACCGTCGAGCAGTTCAGAAACGTCCATAAGCACCAATAAGTCAGAAAATGCGAAGCATAAGACTGGATAAATTTACAGCCATTATAACAGCGAGGTCAGTGATGCCAACTGTGAAATTTCAACGTGTGGCAGCAGGCGGGCATCATCAATGTGCATCAGGTTGCCCTTACGCAGATTAATCCAGCAAGCTTGCATGCCAAAACGAATCGCGCCAGTAACATCGGTAGTGAGATCGTCGCCGACGTGCAAAATATATTCTGGGGCGATATCAAGGCGTTGCGCAGCCAACTGATACATATCCTGCCACGGCTTGGCGCGTCCATCCGGTCCTGCCCGCAGTGAAAACTGGAAGTAGTTTGCCAGACCGAGTTTTTCAGGCTGGGCATTGCCGTTGGTGATGGCCACCAGCGGCACTTTTTCCGCCAGGGCTTTCAGCGTGTGATGCGTTTCAGCCGGCATATCCACCTGGCTGCGCCACTGATGAAACACATCCATTACCTGCGCCGCGCCCCTGGCGGCTTCGGTTGCCGTTAAACCGGCATGACACATAACATGTTCTACCGAACGGCGACGCCATTCAGACACATCATGGTAGATATCGGGTTCACGTAAACATAGCTGTTTACGTGATTCAGCCACGTCGTCAGGCGTAACGTGACGCAGTGCCGGATGGAAAGCCTGCAGGGCCGCATGGGATGCTTCTGTGGTTTTGCGAATCACAGGATAGTTATCATAAAGCGTGTCATCTAAATCGAAAGTGATTGCTTTAATGTCACGCAGAGGGCGATAAAACTTCATTCACTCTTTCCTCGTTTGGCGCGGGGATGGGCGGCATCATACACCGAGGCCAGGTGCTGAAAATCAAGATGGGTGTAGATTTGTGTGGTCGAGAGATTCGCATGGCCCAGTAATTCCTGCACGCCACGCAGATCGCCGCTCGACTCCAGCAAGTGGGTGGCAAAAGAGTGACGCAGCTTATGGGGATGAATGTGGCTGGTCAGACCCTGCTTAATCCCCCACTCAGCAAAACGCTTTTGCACATTACGCGCCGAGATACGAGAGCCGCGACTGGAGAGAAACAGCGCATCATCTGCGGGATTAAACGCGATACGCAGCGGCAACCACTGCTGAATCCAGCTAACGGCGGTGCGGCCAATCGGCACGCGTCGCTCCTTGCTGCCTTTTCCTGTCACCCAGACTTCGCCCGCCTCAAGATCGACATGGCGACAATCCATATTGACCAGCTCGGAAAGACGTAATCCCCCGCCATACATGACTTCCAGCATGGTGCGATCGCGTATTGCCAGCGGATCATCAAGGTCAATATCCAGCAACTGGCTGACATCATCAACGTCGATATTTTTTGGCAGGTGGCGGCCATTGCGCGGTGTGGCGATCCCTTTCGCCGGATTGGCAGGCAGCATGTCCTGGCTAACCTGCCAGTCAAGAAAACTGCGCAATGCGGACAGGCGCAGCGCCAGACTACTGGCGGCCAGACCTGCGCGCCGGCTGCGGGCGGCCATGCTGCGGACCATAGCCGGATCGAGCTGTGACCATGCGCTGATTTTCATCTCGTCGGCAATCGTCACCAGTGCGGCCAGCTGACGCGCGTAGCTGCTCAGGGTGAGAGGGCTGAGCTGGCGTTCAACCTTCAGGTGGCGCAGAAAGCCGTCAACGGTTTCCTGCAACACGCTGCTCATGCGCGCGCCACCCAGCGCTCCAGCAACGCAGGCATCATCTGTGAAAGGTGTTGCAGCAGCAGAGTTCCCATACCCGACTGATAGTGCAGGCTGTCACGGCTACTGAAGATAATGATGCCAAGCTCACCGTCGTCACCCATCAACGACATGGCCACTGAACCAATGGCTTTTGCCTGCGGCAGCAACAGCAACAGCTCCGGGCCATTAATACTGCCCAGATAGTGCTGTTCATTACCGAAGCGCTGAATGCGAAGAGGTTCGAAAGCCTGACGCGCCAGGCCAAGCTGCACAAAGTCAGACGGCGCGCCCAGCCGCCACCGGTCATTAAACAGGCGGATATTAGCGCCCGCAAGGCCAAGATCGCGCGCCCAGCGGTGCAGGCGATTAAGCATATCCTGCAATGAGCTGGCGGCGGCCAGGTGACTTTGCAGCGAGAGCAGTCGCGCGAATAACTGCTGGTTCGCGGTGGCCTGCTCCATCAGCAGCGTGATCTCTTCTTCCAGCCGCTGAATGTGGTTGCGCTGGCGCGCCATGTGCCATTCCACCAGCGATACGCTTCCGCGAACCGGATGCGGCACCGCCATCTGTTCGACCTGACGCGCGTTGCGCATAAAGAAGTCAGGATGCTGTCGCAGATAATCACTGACGGCCTGATCGTCCAGCAGGACAGCATTTTCCGCCTGCTCTTCGATATTTTTCATAAGTGAATAAACCCATCGTAAACATGTGTGGCCGGGCCGGTCATATAGAGCGGCTGTCCGACGCCTTTCCAGGCGATATGTAACGAGCCGCCTGGCAAATCAACGCGTACTTTCTGGCTTAAAATACCCTGCTGGATACCACAGGCCACCGCTGCGCAGGCACCACTGCCGCATGCCTGCGTTTCGCCTGCACCGCGCTCATAGACGCGCAGCCGGATGTGCTCCGGATTAATGATTTCCATAAAGCCAACGTTGACGCGCTCCGGGAACCGTTCATGGCTTTCCAGAACCGGGCCTAAAAGCTCAACCTGGGCAGTGGTCGTGCTTTCCACCTGGATCACGCAGTGTGGATTGCCCATAGAGACGGCACCGAACATCACCGTTTGCTCCGCGACGCGCAGCAGATAAAGATTCTCGGCTTTATTGGCGCGAAAAGGCACCTGCTGGGGTTCGAAATTGGGCTCGCCCATATTCACGCGCACCAGATCGTCCGGCGTAACGCTTAACACCATGCGCCCCGCCTGGGTGCTCACGCGAATATCGCTTTTATTGGTTAGCCCTTTTAACTGAACAAAACGGGCAAAGCAGCGTGCGCCATTACCACACTGCGCGACTTCGCTGCCATCAGCGTTAAAAATGCGATAGTGAAAGTCGAGATCGGGATCGTAAGGCGGTTCAACAATCAGTAACTGATCGAAACCAATCCCCAAATGGCGATCGGACAGCCGGCGGATCAATTCCGGCGAAAAAAAGACGTTTTGCGTCACGGCGTCCACAACCATAAAATCATTGCCGAGACCGTGCATTTTGGAGAACTGCATTTTTTGCTCCGCCGGATGCGCCATAAGTGTTATTTCATTTGTGAGCTTGAATCACCCGTCACCAGACCACCCACATCCGCTTTAGACGCGTCGGTTTTCTGTTTTTGCGTTGATGCTGGCGTCGGCGCAGTTTGTTTTGGCGTGTCCTGCGGTGGGAAGTAGAGCGGTCCTTTCAATCCACAGCCTGCAAGGCTTATCAGTGCCATTGTCATCGCTAACAGGCTTATCACTTTCTTCATTCTTTATGCTCTTCATATCCTGTGACCTGGATGCTTATCATCGCAGTTGAAGGTGGAAAAGCAACAGGAAATGCCAGCAAATCACGTGAGCGTTGTGGCAAGCCCTAAAGATAGCGTCACAGCGGGCCTGTAGAACTCAATGCACCTGATAGCGCGGCTGATAATCGTTGTTGTCGTTATCAGGCTGCGAGGCACAGAGTTCGGTGAGTGCCTGATTTCTGAATGGAATGACCTGATAACGTTCACCGGTGTTCACGATCTGGTAGAACTGCGGCAGGTTAAAATTGATAAAACTTGAGCCGTAAGTGAAACGATCGTGTGACGAGGAGTAAAAACGGCTAACGTCACGCACCAGCTCTTCTTTGCTGCCTTCGCAGTGGTGATACACCTCAACACGGTTGCTTTCATCCAGAATATAAATGTTGAAACCCCGATCGTCGGTAGTGTCCTCAAAAAAGAACTGGATGATGCCTTCGCTGGCGTAGCCATTGACCACAGGCGGCAATGGCGTCTGATTCGACTCGACCTTAATCGACAGGCCGTGGAGCTTGTTGTTGGAGATGGCACCATAAAACTCAACGGCATTTTCCAGCTTCTGAACCGACACACCCATGCGTTCAAAGAACAGTCCCCAGGTCTGGCCGGCCATGCGCAGTGCTTTGAAGCGCCCAGGCTCCTGACGCGTACTGGAAAGACGCAGTTCAATACATTCTGACACCAGCTGCTGCACGCGGGTACGGATTAATCCACGGAGATGCTGGCTGTAACAGAACACCTCCACGGTGTCAGGCGGTGAAGCATCCTGATGCATTTTGCCAAGAATCGTTTTCAGCCCTTCAATCATCGCCTGTTCGCCGCTGAAGTGCAGTGTACGAACTTCATTCCATGAGTTGCGATACAGCAGATCGATACTGCCAATCAAACACTGCTGCTGCTGGCCAAAGCTGAACACATCAAGCTTGCGGAAATCGAAGTGCACCACCTGGTTACGAAACGCCGAGGTCGGATCGTGCTCAAGGTTAACGATGATGGCCAGATGGCGAATTTCACACGGGCTGTAAAGCGCCTTAGGCGTTGGCGCAGGCAGACGCAGCGGGAAATGGCTGGAAACATCGTCCACCAGTTCCTGCAGACGCGCCAAATCGCATAGCTCATTGCCCTTGATGTGCAGGCGCGTTTTGCTGGTCAGTAACCCATTGAACCAGGCCCAGGCCACCAGCTTGTTAAGATAGCGGTTATATTCCAGCGGCTGGTGACTGATGATCGAACTCATATCCGGCGACTGGTTGTACAGATACCAACCCGGGCGATTAGCACGGCCGGGTGGCACATGAATAAAGGTCAGGTTGGGTTCCGAAAGATCGGGGGAAATTTGCGGATTGACCAGCGTCACCTTGCCGGGCAGCGCTTCAAAAGCGGCGTACAATTTACGGGTCAGCACGCCGATATCCTGCGGGCTGGCGCTGACGCTTAAATTGTTGCGACGGGCAAAACGAATAAGGTTGCGATAGCTTTGCATCATCGCATCCAGCAATTCATTGTGTGCTTCACGCACGCGCTCGATTTTCCATTCTGCGCGGTTGTCCAGAATGGCGAGTTTCTCCTCATCCCATCCCCAGGCTTTAACCAGTTGCGACAGAATCTCACGGCGCCAGCCACTGCGCTGCTGGTGCTCCTCGGTCGTCAGTTTTTCGCAAACTTTCAGGTAGAAGCAACGGCGGACCAAATCGAGGCGGGGCTGATCGTCAATGCTGGTGAGGTAGTGCGTCACGCGCTCCAGCATCATACAGTAAGGATCAAGACCGAAGCAGACGATCTCCCCGTCGTGCAAACGCTGTTTGATATCCATCGCCAGCAGTTTGGTGTCCGGGTATTCCCAGCTATAGGCTTCCAGCAACAGCGTTTTCAGCACCGCTTTATAGGGCGAATCGATACTTTTATACAGCTGCCACAGGCTGGCACCGAAATACTCTTCGGCTGACAGCGTGCTGAGCCCGCCCAAATCCAGCCACTCGTTCGGGGTGAGTACGCCTTTCGCATAGAGCGACATCACATAGTCATCGTAATGATGCTCTTCTTCGCCAGGCACCATATTCCACAGAATACGTTTACCAGCCATTCTCACCGCCGTGCGATAGAACTCATCCAGCAGCAAAATATGCTGGGTAGAACCGCAATCTTCGCCACCAAGATTGCCGCTTTCGTTGTGGCGGAAGCGGTTTTCATCAATCAGGAAAAAGCTGACTTCGATGGCCTGTGAGGCACACCATTTTTGCAGCAGCGCACATTTACGCTGCAGATTCAGGCGTTCTTCGTTATCCAGCCAGGATTGATGGCAAACCCAGATATCCAGATCGGACACGCTGTTTTGCCCGACGGAGGAGGTGCTCCCCATCGAATAGATACCGGTGATGGGCAACTCGCCTTTCGGCGCTTCGACCAGGGAAAGTTCCTGTTCGCCCGTTAACTCTGCGAGCAGTTGCAGCTGGTTTTCATCAGGCGTGAAGACGTTGATGCCGTGGGGAACGCTACCTTCAAGGTAACCCGGCATCAGCGGATGTTGATAATGTAGTAAGATCGGAAGCAGACTGTAGACGCGCTGAAAAGCGGGTCCCATGGCAGCCAGAGCGCGGTCAACGCGTAGCTGGTTAATTGCATCCAGTCTCTGTTTTAGTGTCTCAATGTAGAGGTACAAGACGTTTCGCCTGGTTGTCCTGGAGTTAAAAACCCTGTTCCCGCTATCTGCTACTTATTAATTGAGTGTCGTGCAGATAATTGCTGGAAACGTGATCAATCTATCACTCGTCGGATTGACCGTAAAGAAAGTTACGCTACCGACATTTTAGCACGGTTTCGTCTACTTTTCGCTCACTCTGCTCATAGCCTGAGATTACTGCCTGATATGTCAGGTTTAATCTACGGGCGGTTCTTTTCAATCCGTTGAAACTGACAGCATTCCCTCAACGATGATAGGATATTCGATGAACGATCTAAATGGTTAACGGCATGTTAAACAAAATTTTCAGAATTGCTACACGACAAAGTCCCCTTGCCATGTGGCAAGCACAATATGTACAGCAGCGTTTGCTCAGTGCCCATCCCGGCCTGCGCGTGGAGTTGGTGCCCATGGTGACAAAGGGCGACATCATTCTTGATACACCGCTGGCAAAAGTGGGCGGTAAAGGGCTCTTCGTTAAAGAGCTTGAGCAGGCGATGTTAGAAAACCGGGCCGATCTGGCCGTGCATTCGATGAAAGATGTGCCCGTGGCGTTCCCGGAAGGGCTGGGCCTGGTCACCATTTGCCAGCGTGATGACCCGCGCGATGCGTTTGTCTCCAATCACTATGCGTCGATAGATGCGCTGCCACAGGGTGCCGTTATTGGTACGTCCAGCTTACGGCGTCAGTGTCAGATTAGCGCACGTCGTCCAGACCTGGTGATTCGCTCTCTGCGCGGTAATGTGGGAACACGATTGAGCAAGCTTGATGCCGGCGAATATGACGCCATTATTCTTGCCGCCGCCGGGCTGAATCGCCTGGGGCTTGCCGATCGCATTCGCCAGCCGCTGCCTGCGGACGTTTCTCTGCCGGCCGTGGGCCAGGGCGCAGTCGGGATTGAATGTCGGCTAGACGACAGCACCTTAATTGGATTGTTACAGGCATTGAATCATGACGATACGGCGGTCTGTGTGAAAGCCGAACGCGCCATGAATACCCGACTTGAAGGCGGCTGTCAGGTTCCCATCGGCAGCTTTGCCGTGCTTGAAGGTAACGAACTCTGGCTTCGCGGCCTGGTGGGCGCACCTGATGGTAGCGTCGTGGTGAGCGGTGAGCGCCGTGGACCACGCGATCAGGCAGAACAGATGGGTATTTCGCTGGCAGACGAGTTGCTCAACAGCGGCGCGCGTGAAATTCTGCGCGACGTTTACCAGGGACAACCTCCCGTATGACCATTCTGGTGACACGCCCGGAACCCGCAGCGGCTGAGCTGGTCTCACGCCTGCACGCTCAGGGTAAACAGGCGTGGAGCCTGCCGCTGATTGAATTCGCCCCGGGTAACGATCTGCAGCAGTTACCGGCAGCCCTTGCCACACTGAAACGCGGCGACCTGGTGTTCCTGCTTTCGCAGCAGGTTATTCACTTTGCACAGCACGCCATCAACGCATGGCCCGCCGACGTAGACTATTATGCAATTGGTCGCAGTACCGCTTTGGCTTTTCATACGATCAGTGGTTTGCAGGTGACCTATCCTCATGCGCATGAAACCAGTGAAGAGTTGATAAAACTGGCGACACTGCAGCAAATGGCGGGTAAGCACGCGCTTATCCTGCGAGGAAACCAGGGGCGCGAGCTGCTGGCAGAAACACTGATAGCACGCGGCGCACAGGTCACCTATGCGGAGTGCTATCAACGTTGCCAAAAACACTATGACGGTGCCATTGAAGGCCGTCGCTGGCGCGATCGTAATATTGACACGCTGGTTGTGACCAGCGGTGAGATGTTGCATCAGCTGTATTCGCTGTTCCCCGAGGTCGATCGTGAGGAATGGCTGCTCCGCTGTCGACTGCTTGTCGTCAGCGAACGTTTGGCTTCCCTGGCCGCCAATCTTGGTTGGCAGACGATTCAGGTAGCCGATGGTGCCGATAACGATGCGCTGCTGCGCGCGTTATGTTGAACTTAACAATGGGATGTGCCAGATATGACGGAACAAAAAGACACCTCCGCCGTGGTTGAAGAAACCACTCCAGCGGTTGATCGCCCCTCTTCTACCCAGGAAAAATCACCGCGTAAGCGTCATAACGGCGGCATGGTGCTGGGTGCAGTCGCGATCGTCATCGCACTGGCGATTGGCGCAGGGTTATACCTGAACGATAAACACCAGGCCGAACGGCAGGCGCAAACCAACCAGGATCTGAGCGACCAGCTCGCAAAGCTGCAGCAACAGGCGAACAGCGACAAACAGCAACTCACTCAGCAGTTGAATGCCGCAGAGAAAACGCTGGAGACCGCCCAGTCGCAACAGGCTGCTTCGGCGAAAGAGCTGGAAACGTTGCGTGAAAAGATGGCGTCCATATCAGGTAACGACGTACGCAGTTGGTTAGTGGCCCAGGCGGATTACCTGGTGAAGCTGGCCGGTCGTAAATTGTGGAGCGACCAGGATGTGACTACCGCTGCAGCGCTGCTAAAAAGTGCCGATGCCAGCCTGGCAGACATGAACGATCCCAGCGTTATGAACGTTCGTCGTGCATTGACTCAGGATATCAGTACGCTTTCCTCCCTCTCTCAGGTGGATTATGACGGCATCATTCTGAAACTTAACCAGTTATCAAACGGTGTGGATAACCTGCGTCTGGCGGATAACGATAGCGATGAAGCGCCCATGGACAGCGACAGCGGTGAGCTATCCAGTTCCATTCGTGAATGGCGTCAGAACCTGGTGAAAAGCTGGCATAATTTTATGGATGACTTTATTACCATCCGTCGCCGCGATAATACGGCGCAGCCGCTGTTGGCACCGAATCAGGATGTTTACCTGCGCGAGAACATCCGCTCTCGCCTGTTGATCGCGGCTCAGGCCGTGCCGCGCCATCAGGAAGAGATTTACAAGCAATCGCTCGAAACCGTCTCTGCATGGGTACGTGCATGGTATGACACCAATGATGCCTCGACGAAAGCGTTTCTGGCTCAGTTGGATGAATTAAGCCAGCAGAACATTAATATGGACCTGCCGGACAGCCTGGAAAGCCAGCCGTTGCTTGATAAGCTGATGCAAACCCGCGTTCGTAACCTGATGGCACAACCCTCTGCCGCCGCTAACCAGCAGGGAGGCTAATCATGCTTAAGGTATTTATCCTCTTTGTCCTGCTGATTGCCGGCATTGTACTGGGGCCGATGATCGCGGGCCATCAGGGCTACGTGCTGATTCAGACCGACAACTGGAACGTTGAAACCAGCGTAACAGGCCTGGCCATTATCCTGATTATCAGCCTGTTAGTGATTCTGGCGGTTGAATGGATACTGCGCCGTCTTTTCCGTACCGGGGCGCGTACCCGCGGCTGGTTCACTGGTCGTAAGCGCCGTCGTGCCCAGCGCCATACGCAAAATGCCCTGCTTAAGCTGGCAGAAGGCGATTTCAGGCAGGTTGAAAAACTCCTGTCTAAAGACGCCGAGCATGCTGATGTCCCCGTGGCTAACTATCTGTTAGCGGCGGAAGCCGCACAGCAGCGTGGCGATGAGATGCGGGCCAACCAACATCTTGAACGCGCGGCTGAGCTGGCAGGCAATGACGTGATTCCGGTTGAGATTACCCGAACCCGCATTCAGTTGGCTCGTCATGAAGATCATGCCGCGCGCCATAGTATCGACCGCCTGCTTGAGGTGGCGCCACGTCACCCGGAAGTGCTTCGTCTGGCTGAGCAGGCTTATGTTCGCACCAACGCCTGGAGCGCACTGCTGGACATTCTTCCCGCCATGGAAAAATCACAGGTCGGAACCGAAGAGCAGCGCACCCTGCTACAGCAGCAAGCCTGGCTGGGCCTGATGAACCAGGCGATGGCCGATCAGGGCAGCGAAGGGTTGAAACGCTGGTGGGGCAATCTGAGCCGTAAAACACGTCATGA
Organism: Pantoea sp. SJZ147; assembly: GCF_007828605.1. Classification (NCBI taxonomy): domain Bacteria; kingdom Pseudomonadati; phylum Pseudomonadota; class Gammaproteobacteria; order Enterobacterales; family Erwiniaceae; genus Pantoea; species Pantoea sp. SJZ147. The sequence goes on along the minus strand of NZ_VIVB01000010.1, from coordinate 184,251 downwards.
GACAGCATTGCAGGTGGCGATGATTGACCATTTGATTGAGTGTGATGATCACGACACCGCGCAGGAGATTTTGCTGGATGGGCTGAAGCGTCATTACGACGACCGCCTTGTACTGCTGATGCCTCGTATCAAGAGCGGCAATCCAGAAGCACTGGAAAAAGCCTTACGCCAGCAAATCAAACAACATGGTGCCACGCCTTTACTGCACAGCACCCTGGGGCAGTTGCTGATGCGTCACGGCGAGTGGGAGCAGGCAGCAGAATCACTTCAGCAGGCGCTGGCTCAGCGCCCTGACGCATTTGACTACGCCTGGCTGGCGGATGTTTACGATCGCCTGCGTCGCCCGGAAGACGCGGCAAAGATGCGCCGTGAAGGCCTGTTGCTGACGTTGAAAAACAATCCCGATGCCTGATTGATAGCACCTTAGCGCATCACATAAAAAACCGGGTTAGCCCGGTTTTTTTACATCCGTTATTTCAGGCAAAAAAAACACCTGCCATAAGCAGGTGTAAGATCAGGTCGGTTTGACAACCGAAAGGTACCCGACTCAACGTGGTGTCTGATAACCCTGTAAGACTTTCGCGATACAGGCAGGCAGACAACAGGTACCCAAAATTGGCTCTGCGTCATTCCCAGGTTTATGTAGCCTAAGCAGACATAAGAGGTGGAATGAGCATCTACACTCTGATTATTGCATAATTCATGCCAGTTGCAGATTTTATTTTATCTTTTCTTAAAAATCATAACGTTAAAAATCAAAAAATGATCAGGCTGATTGAGATTTGTGATATCCGTCGGGTTATAACGACAAAACCCGGCATGGATGTCGCAAATAAGCGACATACAAAGTAAAGACCTGTCAATTACTTATAAAACAACCCGTTAAGCGTCTCGGTTTTGCGACAGTTTGTGTTATGGCATGATCCGGGGTTGATCCATTGAGAGGTCTGTCGCTGAGCCTGCTGGGCGGGCTGATTAATAAGATATCAATCGCCCCTGGGCCGTTGCACTCGGGCCGTTGCCTTCGCAACGTTGTCTCGCTTCGCCCGGCGCAAACGGCCTTCGGAGGTGCTCATCCTCATTTTATTCAGGCGAAAAAAAACTGTCTTTTCAGACAGGTTTCTAAAATGGTCGGCGAGAGAGGATTACGCGCCCCTGCGGGACGCGCCCTTCGGGCCGTTGCATTCGCAACGTTGTCTCGCTTCGCCCGGCGCAAACGGCCTTCGGAGGTTCTCATCCTCATTTTACACAGACGAAAAAAAACCTGTCTTTTCAGACAGGTTTCTAAAATGGTCGGCGAGAGAGGATTACGCGCCCCTGCGGGACGCGCCCTTCGGGCCGTTGCATTCGCAACGTTGTCTCGCTTCGCTCGGCGCAAACGGCCTTCGGAGGTTCTCATCCTCATTTTACACAGACGAAAAAAAACCTGTCTTTTCAGACAGGTTTCTAAAATGGTCGGCGAGAGAGGATTACGCGCCCCTGCGGGACGCGCCCTTCGGGCCGTTGCCTTCGCAACGTTGTCTCGCTGACGCTCGGCGCAAACCTCCTTCGGAGGTTCTCATCCTCATTTTATTCAGACGAAAAAAAACCTGTCTTTTCAGACAGGTTTCTAAAATGGTCGGCGAGAGAGGATTCGAACCTCCGACCCACTGGTCCCAAACCAGTTGCGCTACCAAGCTGCGCTACTCGCCGATTTTTTATTTTGTTTTGCCTGGTGCGAAGAGAGGGACTTGAACCCTCACGTCCGTTAAGACACTAACACCTGAAGCTAGCGCGTCTACCAATTCCGCCACCTTCGCGTATCCCAGCAAAATCTGGGGTGGCTAATGGGACTCGAACCCACGACAACTGGAATCACAATCCAGGGCTCTACCAACTGAGCTATAGCCACCACTGTACTGAATGTTGCAAGTCAAACCCACAGCATTTAAAACTTTGTTACTAACGCGGTACTCAAACCACCGAAGCTCTTACGCACAAACTAAATGGCGCGCCCGACAGGATTCGAACCTGAGACCTCTGCCTCCGGAGGGCAGCGCTCTATCCAGCTGAGCTACGGGCGCGTAGCGCCGTTGCGGATGTGCATACTAGAGATAAGCGCCCATCCTGTCTAGTGCTTTTTAAAGAAAATAGCGCGTTTGATTACGCTTTGTGCATTTCGTCGACAATTAACGCATTTACGCCAGCACAAGTGCTAAAAACCTGGCATTAATCAGCGATCTCAGAGATCACCACGCCAGTGATAACGCAAATATTTCACCAGCTTTAACTGTCTATGTATGCGGCTGGGTTGCTTAATCAAGCGATAGAGCCACTCCAGTCCAAGCTTCTGCCAGATTAAGGGCGCACGCTTTACATGCCCCGTAAACACGTCGTAAGTGCCGCCTACGCCCATATATAACGCATCGGGCCAGTGATGCCGACACTCGGCCATTAAACGCTCCTGCCGTGGCGAACCCAGCGCCACCGTCACCAGCCTGGCACCACTCGCCGCAACGCGGGCAAACAGGGCGTCCCGTTCGTCAGGGGAAAAATAGCCATCCTGAGCACCGACAATATTCACATTCCACTGACGACGTAATTTATCGCAGGTTTCATCCAGTACCGCCTGCCGGCCCCCAATCAGGAACACTGGCGTTCCATTGCGGCCCGCGCGCTCCATCAAGGCTTCCCACAGGTCTGCACCAGCAATGCGCTGCACTGAGGCGTGAGGATATTTCTTGCGAACAGAGCGCACGATGCTGATGCCGTCGGGGTATTTGAATTCAGCCTGCTCAATTTGAGCGCGCAGCGCCTCATCGTGCTCGGCATTCAGCACCTTTTCCGCATTGATAGCCACCAGCGTTCCTGTCCGAATACCTGACAGCGGCATCAGGAAATCCACAAAAGCAGTCATGCTGTTAAAAGTGTAAAGCGTAATACCGCGAATCACATAGCGTGGCGTATCGGAAACCGTGCTCATTTCTTTTTAATTCTTCCCTTAAAGACCAGAGGTTAATCAGGATGGGCTATGAAGCGCCCGTTCACTGCGGCTGCGAATCAGGCCGACATGATCCAGTAACCAGAAAAGCAATTTCGCCATTCCCAAACAGGCGGCAAAAATAATACAGAAAAACACCACACGCGATCCAAACGCATCCAGCCCTTCTCGCGCCAGCACAATCATGTTGAACACCGCACCAAAACAAAAACTCTGCAGAATCGCACCGGTGTAACGATTCGATTCCTCGCGGCCACGCTGATATAAGGTATCAAAGGCCTTGATGATTAACCCGACAGCCACGGCACCTGGCACAATCGCCCAGACGCCGCCCATAACCAGTAACGAACCGATTAAGGTGGGTGAAATGGCCAAACCGGAATGGTTATTCAGCACATCCCAGGTAAAGTAGTTGGCGCTGTTCAGGACCGCCATGGGACGATCGGGCCACAGCCATGATGGGATAAATACGTAGAAATCACGCCACAAAGGCGCTAAGCCCTGAAAATCTATTTTATGGTAATTCTCCAGCAGCAGAGCCAGATTTTCCCACGGCGAAAACGTATCGCGCGTCAGGTAGAGAAAGGTGTAAAAAGCCTCATCACCCATGACATCCAGGTTGTAGCGACGCAACGCCAGCCAGAACATCCCGGCAATCGCCATGACGCCCGCCGCGGCCAACATCCACAATGTTATCCAGCCACGCGTAATGCCAATAAACAGAAACAGCGCAAAGGCGATAATGATATTGGCGCGCGTGCCACCGACCAGGGCATAGGTCAGCAAGCCAAAGCTTACCGTGACAATAAGAAACAACAGCCAGTTACGTCGTGTGGGATGTAAGAAATAGGGAATCAACATCGCCGGGATGAAGAAATAGAAGAATCGCTTCAGCGCCACGCCAGACACTTCGCTGGAAAAAATCTGGTTATAGGCCGTGAGGCGGAACAACAAAAATCCGTTATGGGCAAAGAACACCGTAACCGTAGAAATCGCGACCAGCGCCAGTAATCCACAGGTCAGATGCGTCTCTACCCGGTTCATCCGCAGCCTGGGCCTGGCGGGCGGTGCCGCTATCGGCCTGAGACGCACTTTGTAACTCACAAAATAGATAGCATAAAACGCCGTGGCGGAAAGCAGCGCCTGCAGTAAAAAATCAGCCGAAACCACCTGCGTATCAAACCGAAACACCAGAACAGAGGTTAGCGGGAAACCGAAGTAAAAGGTCAGCAGAAACAATAAAGTAAAAAACAGGTGAAAGTTAAATCGCGCCTGCTTTAGCTCGCGTAAATTCAGGGTCACAATGGTCACCAGTGACAGTACATAGACTATCAACAGACCACTAAACGCCATAAGACTCATGAGGGCTCTCCTTCGCAAAGGCGCAACGCCGTTCGCCAGCCTGCCAGATAGCCTGGGGCCAGAAAAGCAATGCTCTGTTTATCACATCCTGATAATTGTCGACGCGCCTCTGCAACAAGATCCGGCGTCAGCACGTCATCACTGAACAAGACAGGAAGTTGCTGTGCGGTAACATCCCGCCAGAACGGATTTTTACGCGTCAGGACAAAAGGCACATTAGCCTGAATCAACAAACACAGCGTTCCCACGCCCTGTTGCCGTTCGAACATAAAATAGCCTACATGACAACGCCCCAACAGCGCCAGATAGTCATCAAAAGCAAGGTTGTCACGTAATAACCTTACCTGCCCCTGAGGAAAAAGCCTGTCAGCCGCGCGCTGAATCTGCCCGATATACTCATCGTTACCGGGGGGATAACCCAGCGGCACCTCAATGCGAACATCTTCACCAAACTGGGCCTTAATCGCTTTCAGCCCCTCAATATGGCGGTTACTGGCATCACCAGAATTGCCCAGCAGCACGGTAAAAGTCTTGTCAGGATGGGGCGTGACCGCTGCAGCGGGTAACTTCGTGGGGAAATAAAGCAAAGAGTGCGGTACAGACTTGTGCCGTTGCTGGTAATGGTGCAGGTCGCCCTGGGTGGCAAACAGGTGCGCAACGCGCCCCTGCGCGATACGACGCAAAAAATAGAACAGACGAAACCGCAGGCTACGCGAATCTTCATACAGGTCCGCGCCCCAGACATGCCAGTAAAGCTGAGAACGGCGTAACCTGCCACTCAGCAATACCAGCCACAGCCAGGGATTAAACTGTCCATGGCAAAAGAAACGCTGCTCGCGGTTTTTCGCTCGCAGTAACACTGCGTCAGACAGGGCTTTCTTACTGCTAAACGTTTCAATGTGCAGTGCGTCAAAACCTTTCAGGTTTTCAGGCTGCTGCGTCACCACCATAAAGTGACGCGGCGCTGCCGCAGGCAGTTCGGTGCTCATCACGTCATTAAAAAAACGTAATACCGTGAGATTGTGATGGGGAATGTTGGAGCCCAGGACATGAAGTAAAGTCATTTTTTTCGACAGTAAACAATAAATGCGCCACAGCAGAGCGCGAAATAAGTAACGTAAGTGAACATATAGGCTTGCGCTGCGCCACTTGCCCCGTGTAACGGAATAAGCCAGCGTGAGAACAGCGTCAGCAAAATAAACTGGCTGATTTCGGTCAGCACGTAAAAGCGTAACGAGGCTTTCGCGATGACCAAATAGCCGAAAACGTAGGCACCCACTTTGAACACATCGCCGCACAGTTGCCAGACAAACAGATCGCGCATGTCGTGAAACGCGGCCGAAAACAGCAGGCTGATAGCAATATCGCGCATGATCCAGACGCTCAGGCTGGCTACCGCGACGGCCGGTAACACAAAGCGTAACGCCCGCCCGATCTCGCGTGCAATAGCCTGTTTGTTGTCTAGCCTGGCAAGCGTTGGTAAGAGCCAGACGCTAAACGTTGCGGTGATAAACTGCAGATAAGCGTCGGAGATACTGGTTACGCCCTGCCACAAACCTACCTGAGCCCAACCATTACTGGCCGCCAGTTGATTTCGCATCATCACCCAGGCCACCGGCAGTGTGACCGCGGTGATCAACGCCATAAGGGTATATTTTGCCAGATGACGCGCCATTTCCGGCTGCCATGTTGGCCGCAGCCAACGTAACGGAAGCGGTACACGGCGTTTCAGTATCACCAGCGCAGGAAAAAAGAGTAGTGCCGGCACCAGCGCCAGACCGGTTAATGCGCCCGCATAGCCTCCCAGCCACCAACACAGCACGTAACCCAGCACGCCCGTCAGGCTGCCTGAAATCAGGGCCAACGCATTACCGCGTGCATCACGGTAGCCTTTTATCAATGCCAGCAACAGGTTTGCCCACGCGATACCGAACTGGAGAAAGGCAACAATACGTATCACGTTTTGATAGCGTTCGTCACCAAACAGCGCGGTGCTGACGGGCGCGGCAGCCAGCAAAAACACCAGCGCCAACAGCGTGGAGAAACCCGTTACCATTGTCGAGGCGGTTCCGACGAGTGCCCGTAGCTGCTGAGGTTGCTGTTGATATTGCGCAACATACGTGGTGACGCCGTTAAAGATACCGGCACCGGCCAGAACGCCTAGTACGGTGATTAACTGGCGAAAGTTACCCGCCTGGCCCACGCCTTCCGGGCCAAAACTGACGGCCAGTAACTTGACCACCAACAAGCCAGCCACAATTTTTACCAGCGTTGATGAGGCGGTCCATACCGATGCTTTGGCTAATGACATCAGGAAAAAAAGCTCAACAACGAACCGATCACGGTACTCTGATTGTTATCCGACAGGTTATAAAACAGCGGCAAACGTAATAAACGCTCACTCTCGGCGGTGGTAAAATGGTCGTCACCGGCAAAACGGGAAAAACGCAGGCCCGCAGGTGAGCTGTGTAAGGGGATATAATGAAATACGGCCAGGATTTCGGCTTCTTTGAGCCAGTTGATCAGCGCCTGACGATGTTGCTGATCGCGCAGTTTGATATAGAACATATGCGCGTTATGCTGGCATTCGGCCGGAATCGACGGCAGCGTGAGCTCGCCTTTTTCCGCCAGCGGCTTTAAGGCATCGTAGTAACGCTGCCACAGGCGTAAACGCTGCTGGTTAATACGTTCAGAGGACTCCAGTTGCGCCCAGAGATAAGCCGCCTGTAGGTCAGCCATCAGATAGCTGGAACCCATATCGCGCCAGGTATATTTATCCACCTGCCCCCGGAAGAACTGACTGCGATTGGTGCCTTTTTCGCGAATAATTTCCGCACGCTCTACCAGGCTGGCATCATTAATCAGCGTCGCGCCACCTTCACCGCCGGCGGTGTAATTCTTGGTTTCGTGAAAGCTAAAACAGCCAATATGGCCAATCGTGCCTAATGCCCGCCCTTTGTAACGCGACATCACCCCCTGGGCAGCATCCTCAACGACAAACAGCTTATACTGCGCCGCCAGTGCCATAATGACGTCCATTTCGCAGGCAACGCCCGCATAGTGGACCGGCACGATAGCGCGGGTCTTATCCGTAATGGCCGCTTCGATCAGGGTTTCATCCATGTTCATGGTATCGGGACGCACATCCACAAACACAATTTTCGCGCCACGCAATACAAAGGCGTTGGCGGTCGAAACAAAGGTGTAACTCGGCATGATGACTTCGTCACCGGGCTGGATGTCGATCAACAGTGCAGCCATTTCCAGCGATGCGGTACAGGAAGGCGTGAGTAATACTTTCGCACTACCGAAGCGCTGCTCCATCCACTGCTGACAACGGCGAGTATAACCGCCATCGCCACACAGCTTGCCGCTGCTCATTGCAGACTGCATATAGTCGATTTCGCTTCCCACGACCGGGGGCTCATTAAAGGGAATCATGACCTCTCCTGTAAAACCAGTACGCTGTACTTTCCAGCCGCGCGCCACAGCGTAAATAAAGACGCATCGCCGTAAGATTACTGATTTGCGTCGCAACCCGCAGGCGCTCTAGCTGGCGTGCGCGACCCCAGTCAGCCGCAGCCAGCATCAGGCGCTGACCAATACTTTGCCCCTGTGCCTCGGGCACCACGGCCAGCAGGCCAATGCGCGCATCGCCTTCTACTTCACGTAACGAGACAAAGCCCTGCAGCGCGCCGCTCTCATCGCTGGCCACCAGGCACTGGTGATCGAAGGTGCCATGTACTGCATTTTCGATCCATTGAGCATAGAAACGCGCACTGTCTTCTGGCGCAAACCACGGCGTGCGAAAACGACTTTGACGAAAAGCCACAGAGGCCGCTTCACGTAGTACGGCAATTTGTGTTTCCCGTGCAATGCGAATACCTGTCTGCCGTTCGGTGCGCTTGATCGTCAACGACACATCCACTTCACCTTCCACCAGATGAAACTGATGCTGATGTAAGGCATCAATGATCTCGGTTTGTTCGGCAGGCACTTTAATTTGAAACAACGCACAGGGATGCTGAAGTGCGCGTTCAAGCGGCAGATCGCCCCCTGTTTCCAGCCTTACGGTGTCGATGCCGAAGAACTGGCTCTCCCATGCAAGTGGATTAACCTTCACGTGGACAGACATAAGTTAACCGGATCCTTTGTTGACCAGTGGCTTCTTTTAGCGCCAGACACCTTTCGTATCAACAACCCATTGCTGAGTAATATGCGCAGCTTCAACACGGCGGAACGCATGATGATCAACCAGCATCACCAGGATATCAGCCTCTTGCAGCGCCTGCGCCGTTGAAACCAAGGTAGCCTGCGTCGCTAAACTCTCGGGGATCTGCTGAATATGTGGCTCTGTCACCCACGTACGGCCCTGATGCCAGTCGGCAATCAGATGCACCACTTCCATGGCCGGGCTTTCACGCAGGTCATCAATATTCGGTTTAAACGCCAGCCCGAAGCAGGCAATGGTCAGATCGCTGGCACGTTTTCCGGTCTGCATCAGGCAATCTGCCAGCGCCTTTTTTACCTGATCCAGAACCCAGTGCGGCTTGGCATCATTCACTTCGCGGGCGGTACGGATCAGGCGCGCTAAGTCAGGGTTTTGCGCCACAATAAACCAGGGATCAACGGCGATGCAGTGCCCGCCGACGCCGGGGCCTGGCTGCAGGATATTGACGCGTGGATGGCGGTTTGCCAGGGCAATAAGCTCCCAGACGTTAATCTGCTGCGCAGCGCAAATCAGTGACAGCTCATTGGCAAAGGCGATGTTCACATCGCGGAAGCTGTTTTCTGTCAGCTTGCACATTTCAGCGGTACGGGCATTTGTCTCGACGCATTCGCCCTGTAAAAAAATACGATACAACGCACTTGCGCGGGCAGAACAGGCCGGCGTCATGCCGCCAATCACGCGATCGTTACTGATCAACTCCACCATGACCTGGCCAGGCAAAACGCGCTCGGGACAGTAGGCAATGAAAATATCCGGATCATCGCCGTGCTGTGGAAAACGCAAATCAGGACGTGCTGCCGCCAGCCAGTCGGCTAGCTGCTCTGTACTACCCACTGGCGAGGTCGATTCCAGAATAACCAGATCGCCTTTTTTCAGTACCGGCGCAACAGATGCGGCGGCAGCGCGAACGAAACGTAAGTCGGGTTGACGTTCCGCCATAAACGGCGTGGGCACGGCGATCAGAAAGGCATCTGCCGCTTCTGGTTGCGTCGTTGCGCGTAAATCACCACGCGCGACCGCAGCCTGAACCACCAGATCTAAGTCGGGTTCGACAATATGAATAGCACCACGGTTGATGGTATCAACGGCGTGAGCATTAATATCGACGCCCACGACTTTCTTTCCCTTTGAGGCAAAAACGGCTGCAGTTGGCAGCCCAATGTAACCCAGTCCAATAACGGAAATGGTTTCAAAACTCATAAGTTGGCTCTGTTATCTTTTAAAGCTTGTAAAATTCGCCCGCAGGCATTGCCATCCCCATAGGGATTATGGGCGCGGCTCATGGTCTGCCAGGCCTCGTCATCATTAAGTAATGCACTGACTTCATAAACAATTTTTGCCGTATCCGTGCCCACCAGCTTTACCGTTCCCGCGTCGACAGCTTCTGGACGCTCGGTGGTTTCGCGCATCACCAAAACGGGTTTACCCAGCGAGGGTGCCTCTTCCTGAATACCGCCAGAATCGGTGAGGATCAGCCAGGCGCGGTTCATTAACCAGACAAACGGCAAATACTCCTGCGGTTCAATCAGCACGATATTGTCAATACCGCGCAGAATGCGGTTAACAGGTTCATGCACATTGGGATTGAGATGCACCGGATAGACGATTTGTGCATGAGGATGCTGGCGCGCAATCTGGGCCAGCGCGCTGCAGATGCGTTCAAAACCCTCACCAAAACTTTCACGGCGATGACCTGTGACCAGAACCAGCTTTTTGCTTTCATCAAGAAACGGATAACGTGCCGTCAGTTGCGCATTAATCTCGTTATCGTCCAGTACCCGATCACGTACCCACAGCAGGGCATCAATAACCGTATTGCCGGTTACCACAATGCTGTCGTCGGCCAGGTTTTCATCAAGCAGGTTCTGTCGGGAACGCAGTGTGGGCGTAAAATGCAAACGGGCCAGATGACCTGTCAGCTTACGATTACCTTCTTCCGGCCATGGCGATGCCAGATCGCCCGTGCGTAAACCGGCTTCAACGTGACCCACGGGAATTTGCTGATAGAACGCCGCCAGACTGGCCGCGAGCGTGGTGGTGGTATCACCATGAACCAGCACAATGTCGGGCTTGAAGTCGAGTAGAACGGTGTGCATCCCTTGCAAAATACGGCAGGTTATTTCCGTTAACCCCTGCTCGGGTCGCATAACATTGAGATCGTAGTCAGGCTGCAGCTGAAATAAGCTCAGTACCTGATCGAGCATTTCACGGTGCTGAGCGGTAACACACAGCCGGGATTCAAAAGCAGGGTCCTGCGCCAGCGCTTGCACGAGTGGCGCCATCTTAATGGCTTCAGGTCGGGTGCCAAAAACTGTCAGAACTTTCACACTGTTTCTCTCAATCTTGTGTATCTGACATCGGGCGCTGACGACGCGCCAGCGCCACGCCCGCACCAACCAGTGCCCCTACCGCGCCCCACATCACCATCATAAATACCCGGCGGGGGCTGTCGCGTGAAACCGGCTCTTCCGGCGTACGCAAATAACGGTAAGTCTGGAATTTGTTGTTTAGTGTGGGTCCGGCATCCAGTGTCGTCAGCATCGCTTTATTTTGATCGTAACTTATGTCAAAGCTCGGCCCCGTGGCGCGCAGGGTTTCTAACTGTCCCTGCAATAACGGTTGGCCGATTAAAAACAGATCGCTGTCAGCAAGATTCTCACTCACTTCGCGCGTCTGCTTTTCGTTAATGCCCTGTTCGCTGGCAATTTTCAGCGCCTGTTCCAGGCGATGTTGCCGACGTTGAAACACGGCATTAGCGACATCTTCCTGACGTTTGACCTGCGCTTTAAGTTGACCCTCTCGCGCTTGCCACGCGCCTTTTAACTCCGCGTTAAGATGGCGCGCAGCGCGCTCACTGGCATAGGCAATATACTGGCGCAGTAGATTGTTGGCATCACTGGCAGTTTCTGCTTTTAACTTGACGCTGTCGAAGGTATTACGTGCGGTATCCGCGGGCGTAAACTGGATGTTATCAATCATATCGTCCAGCAGGGCAGCATCGTTATGGGCGTTGCCGCTTTTACGGCTTTTATAATAATCGGTTTGCTGCCAGAACTCCCGGCGGGTATCCCAGGATGAGAGCTGCATCAGGAACTCCCGATACACGTCGTCCATGACGGTAGGTAACGGGCTATTTAACGTCAGCGCGTTACTGCGCATATCCAGATTATTGAGAAACTGTTGCTGGGAATAGTAGGAACCCAGCATATTCACCGTTGGCCGCCCCGTTATCGCGGTGGTGCTCCAGACCTGTTTCATCAGTAACGTCGCTATCCAGGCTATCAATGCAAACAGCACCGCACAGCCGACTATCCAGCGTTTTCCACGCCATAAGCGACAGCCCAGGCCGCGAATATCCAGTTCGTTCTCCACAACGTTAGCGCGCATCAGAGCGTCATCCTTTGTTAAGTCTTATCAGGGTTCATTTTTCTTAGTATTACTAAAATTATTTAGGCGGCGTTTAAATCGCCTGACCTTTCTCGCGACACGCCACGCATGTTTCAAACAATAGCCGTACCCCATGAAGGCTATCAGGAACAGTATCAACATCACCCATTCAGGAATAAAGGCAAGGTATTCACCTAAAACACCGATTCCTGCAAGCAAAGCAGCAGCAGCGGTAATCAATACGAAAGCCTGACGAGGAGTAAAACCCGCGCGCATTATCAAATGATGAATATGCTGGCGATCAGCGGAGAAAGGACTCATTCCTTTACGCAATCGGCGGTACATAATCGCGACCATGTCCATCAGAGGAATGGCAATCAGCCATAATGCTGTGACCGGTGTGATGGGATGGCTCAACCCCTGGGTGGTTTCCAGCAAAATCCAGATGATCGTAAAACCAATCATCGTGCTGCCGGCATCGCCCATAAACACTTTGAAACGCCGCCCCAGGAAACCAAGGTTCAGTAAAATATAGGGCATCGTGGCAGCTATCATAGCAAAGCACCACATTGCGAGGCTGTGCTGCCCATCCAGATAAAGGATGATCCCCATTGCTGCAAAGGTCACCGTTGAAAGGCCGCCCAGGAGCCCGTCAATACCGTCGACCATATTGAAAGCGTTAATAGCTGCCCAGACTGCAAAAAGTGTCAAGACATAACCAAAGGGGCCAACTGTTAACTCGACCGGACCGATAATAAATCCCAGACTCAGCAAATAGAGCTTGGCGCAAAACATCATCACCAAAGCCACAATACCTTGCACTGTCGCCCGAATTTTCACACTGATATCGAATCGGTCGTCAAGCGCACCAACGAATACCAGTACCCCCGCACAAGCCAGGTAAAGCTTAGCGTGCGGCAAGTAATAATCTGTAATGAAGAAGGCGAAACAGATTCCTGCATAAACAGAGATTCCGCCAACGAGTGGAATGACGCCATGGTGACGCTTTCGAAGATTTGGCTTGTCTACCAATCCAATTTTTTCGGCCACTTTGCGAGCAAGGAAAAGAAACACCAAGGAAAAGATAAAAACTAAACCAAGCTCAGTACTCATAGTGAGTAAATTCACGTTAAACGCTCTCAGCTATCATCCTGGAACTCACAATACGCTAAAGATCGCGCATATCACTGTTCCAGATTCCGAATTCGGCATGAAGAGGTGCACGAACGGTTAAACGTCCACCACTTCCACCGTCATTATTATTACGCTTGCCAGGATTCAATCCTATAGCCCGGAAATGAAAAACGCCACGTCAGAACGTGGCGTCAGGGCTATTTTATGATCATTTAAAGCAAAAAAACGCCATCATGGTTGGATGACGCCTTAAAGGATCAAGAACGCTTCATCATGTCGAAGAATTCATCGTTGGTTTTGGTCATGGCCAACTTGTTAATCAGGAACTCCATTGCGTCGATTTCACCCATTGGATGAATGATCTTACGCAGGATCCACATTTTCTGCAGTTCTTCCTGAGAAGTTAACAGCTCTTCTTTACGTGTACCGGAGCGGTTGTAATCAATCGCCGGGAAGACACGTTTTTCAGCAATTTTACGCGCGAGATGCAGTTCCATGTTACCGGTACCTTTAAACTCTTCGTAAATCACTTCATCCATCTTCGAACCCGTATCGACCAGGGCCGTCGCAATGATGGTCAGGCTTCCGCCCTCTTCCACATTACGTGCCGCACCGAAGAAACGCTTAGGACGATGCAGGGCGTTGGCGTCCACACCACCGGTTAAGACTTTACCGGAAGCCGGGACAACGGTGTTGTAGGCACGGGCCAGACGCGTGATGGAGTCGAGTAAAATGATGACGTCTTTTTTATGTTCAACCAGGCGCTTGGCCTTTTCGATCACCATCTCGGCCACCTGAACGTGACGCGAAGCCGGTTCGTCGAAGGTTGAAGCAATAACTTCGCCTTTAACCAGGCGTTGCATCTCGGTGACTTCTTCCGGACGTTCATCGATCAGCAGCACCATCAGCACGCAGTCGGGATGGTTGTAGGCAATGCTTTGCGCGATGTTCTGCAGCAGCATCGTTTTACCGGCTTTCGGCGGTGCCACAATCAAACCACGCTGGCCACGACCAATCGGTGACGCCAGATCCAGTACGCGAGCGGTTAAGTCTTCAGTAGAGCCATTACCCCGCTCCATACGCAGACGACTGTTAGCGTGCAGCGGCGTGAGGTTTTCGAACAGAATCTTGTTACGCGAGTTCTCTGGTTTGTCGTAGTTAACTTCGTTAACTTTCAGCAGGGCAAAGTAGCGTTCACCTTCTTTAGGTGGACGGATTTTGCCGGCGATGGTGTCACCAGTACGGAGGTTAAAGCGGCGAATTTGGCTGGGAGAAACGTAGATATCATCAGGACCGGCGAGGTAGGAGCTGTCTCCAGAGCGGAGGAATCCAAATCCATCCTGCAATATCTCCAGCACACCATCACCGAAGATGTCCTCGCCGCTTTTCGCGTGCTGCTTCAGGATTGAGAAAATAATGTCCTGCTTGCGCATACGAGCCTGATTTTCCAGCCCCATATTCTCGCCGAGGGTAATCAGCTCAGAAACCGGCGTATTCTTTAATTCGGTAAGATTCATATTGATGGGTTCTTAAACTCGGGGTAATACTCGAAATGTTTGTCGTGAATGGTATGGCAGTTAATCCATGCCTGTTCTGTTAATGACTTTTTTCAACTCTTCTCAACGATCATCGTCTTGAATAATGACTGGGAGCGAGGAGACGGTCGACTTAGTCAGAGTAGAGCTAGTCGTTAGATTGCTAAACCGCTGGTAGGTACAGTATGACAGGGTCTAACAAGAGAAAACTTTGAATGCTAACTACAAGGTATGTTCATAGTGCAGTGAAAATAAGTTAGCACGCTTGAAAGCGAACGTCCAGCAGCAGGCAAAAATTTAACCACTGCCGGACGTTCTGCCTGATTACGCCAGGTTGGCGTTCAGGAACTCTTTTAGTTGACCTTTGGACAATGCGCCCACTTTCGTTGCAGCGACTTCACCGTTTTTAAACAGCAGCAGCGTAGGAATACCGCGGATGCCGTATTTCGGCGCAGTACCTGGGTTATCGTCAATATTCAGCTTAGCGATGGTCAGTTTGCCATCATACTCTTCTGCAACTTCATCAAGGATGGGCGCGATCATTTTACAAGGACCACACCATTCAGCCCAGAAATCTACCAGTGTAACGCCGTCGGCTTTTAGCACGTCGGTGTCGAAACTGTCATCGGTCAGATGAACGATTTTATCGCTGCTCATGTTTTACTCCACAAGATTGTGCCTGGCGAATCGGCGTAATATAAACCAATGTTGGTTGACTTTATTTCATCGGATACGCTTTCGTAAAGCGATAGTAAGCTGATATTCTACCACACTATGAGCAAAACACACTTAACTGAACAGAAGTTTTCCGACTTCGCCCTGCACCCTCTGGTGGTGGAAGCCCTTGATACTAAAGGGTTTTATAACTGCACGCCTATCCAGGCGTTAGCACTGCCATTTACGCTTTCAGGGCGTGATGTCGCAGGTCAGGCGCAAACCGGTACCGGCAAAACGATGGCGTTTTTAACGTCAACGTTTCATCATCTTCTCTCTCACCCTGCTCCAGAGGGCCGCCAGGTTAACCAACCGCGCGCCTTAATTCTGGCACCGACACGTGAACTTGCAGTGCAAATTCACGCCGATGCGGAACCTCTGGCGGCATCGACCGGCCTTAAATTAGGTCTGGCTTACGGTGGCGATGGCTACGACAAACAGTTAAAAGTGCTGGAACAAGGTGTCGACATTCTGGTGGGCACCACCGGCCGTTTAATTGACTATGCCAAGCAGAATCACGTCAACCTTGGTGCCATTCAGGTCATGGTGCTGGACGAAGCCGATCGCATGTTCGATCTCGGCTTTATAAAAGATATTCGTTGGTTGTTCCGCCGCATGCCTGCCGCGACCCAACGCCTGAGCATGCTTTTCTCTGCCACGCTTTCTTACCGCGTGCGTGAACTGGCATTCGAGCACATGAACAGTGCCGAATACGTTGAAGTTGAGCCTGAACAAAAAACCGGTCATCGCATCAAAGAAGAGCTTTTCTATCCGTCAAACGAAGAGAAAATGCGCTTGCTGCAGACGCTGGTGGAAGAAGAGTGGCCCGACAGGGCAATCATTTTCGCTAACACCAAGCACCGTTGCGAAGACATCTGGGGCCATCTGGCTGCAGACGGCCATCGGGTCGGGTTGCTGACCGGCGACGTGGCGCAGAAGAAACGTTTACGTATCCTGGATGACTTCACGAAAGGTGATATTGATATCCTGGTGGCAACTGATGTGGCAGCACGCGGCCTGCATATTCCCGACGTTACCCACGTGTTTAACTACGATCTGCCTGACGACCGCGAAGACTATGTTCATCGCATTGGCCGTACTGGCCGTGCGGGCGCAAGCGGTCACTCTATCAGCCTGGCGTGCGAAGAGTACGCGTTAAATCTGCCCGGCATTGAAGAGTACATTGGTCACAGTATCCCGGTGAGCAAGTACAACAGCGATGCGCTGTTAAGTGAATTACCGCCACCGAAACGTCTGACGCGTAGTCGTTCAGGCAACGGTCAGCGTCGTGGAGGCAACAATACCGGCCGCCGCGGTGCACCACGTCATAACAACCGTAAACGTTCGGGTTAAGTTGACCATGCTAAGCGCATCGACTCTCTATGCTGCCATTGATTTAGGTTCTAACAGCTTTCACATGCTGGTAGTCAGCGAAGTGTCGGGAAGTATTCAGACCATCGCTAAAATCAAACGCAAGGTGCGCCTGGCCGCTGGCCTGGATAAATCGAATTGTCTGTCCGCCGACGCCATGGCTCGCGGCTGGCAATGTCTGCGGCTTTTCTCTGAACAGCTTCAGGATATTCCCCCCGATCAGATTCGGGTGGTAGCAACCGCCACGCTGCGTATCGCGGCGAATGCGCAGGAATTCCTTGATAAGGCACAGCAGATTCTGGGTTGCGCCATCAATGTGATTAGTGGCGAAGAAGAAGCGCGTCTGATTTATCAGGGCGTAGCGCATACCACCGGGGGTTCTGATCAACGCCTGGTGGTAGACATTGGCGGTGGCAGCACAGAGTTAGCCACTGGCGATGGTTCGCATGCCAATGTGCTGTATAGCCTGCAAATGGGCTGTGTCACCTGGCTGGAGCGTTTCTTTGGCGATCGCCACCTGGCTAAAGAAAATTTTGACCAGGCAGAAGAAGCAGCCAAAGCGATGCTAAAACCTGTTACAGCAGAACTGCGTAAACAGAGTTGGGAGGTTTGCGTTGGTGCTTCTGGAACGGTTCAGGCCCTCCAGGAAATCATGGTGGCCCAGGGCATGGATGAGCGCATCACCCTGAGCAAGCTCCAACAGTTAAAGCAGCGCGCTATTCAGTGTGGCAAACTCGAAGAGCTTGAAATTGAAGGCCTGACGCTGGAACGCGCGTTAGTGTTCCCCAGTGGGCTTTCCATTCTTATTGCCATCTTCCAGGAACTCAATATTGACAGCATGACCCTGGCCGGTGGCGCGCTTCGCGAAGGTCTGGTGTACGGTATGCTGCATCTGCCTGTCGATCGCGACATTCGCAGCCGCACGCTGCAAAATGTGCAGCGCCGTTTCAATATTGATGTCTGTCAGGCCGACCGGGTACGCCAGCTGGCGGAAAGCTTTTTTCGTCAGGTGAGTGTTAGCTGGAAGCTAGACCAGCGCTGTCGGGAGCTACTGCTTAGTGCCTGTACGATTCACGAAATCGGACTGAGTGTCGATTTTCGTCAGGCCCCGCAGCACGCGGCCTATCTGGTTCGCCATCTCGACCTTCCGGGTTTTACACCGGCGCAGAAAAAGCTGCTTGCCTGCTTACTGCAAAATCAAAGTGGCAGCATCGACCTTGCTCTACTGACGCAACAAAATGCCCTGCCACCGCGGCTGGCCGAGCGTTTGTGTCGTCTGCTGCGACTGTCCATTATCTTCTCCACTCGCCGTCGTGATGACACCTTACCCGCCATTCGTATGCAGGCAGATGATGAAGCCCTGCATGTTACGCTACCGGCAGGCTGGCTGGACGTCCATCCGCTGCGGGCCGAGCTGCTTGAACAGGAAAGCCATTATCAGTCCTATGTCCACTGGTCTTTGACGCTTTCCTGACCCCGCTTACCTCATCCGCTCAGCGACTGATTAGCTCTTTTTCGCCTTTTCCAGCATTGCACGCAATCCGGCCACGCGACTCTGGCCGGTTTTCATGCGCTCTTCTGCACTCACCACTTTCCGCTCGGTTTCCCAGATCACATCGTCCTGCGGCAGTTCCAGCAAAAAGCGGCTGGGCTCGGGACGAACCAGTTCGCCATACTGACGGCGCTCCCGACATAAGGTAAACGTCAGCTCTTTCTGCGCGCGGGTGATGCCGACATACGCCAGACGGCGCTCTTCCTCAATGTTATTTTCATCGATGCTGCTCTGGTGCGGTAGCAACCCTTCTTCCATGCCAACCAGGAAAACGTAGGGAAACTCTAGCCCTTTAGAAGCGTGAAGCGTCATGAGCTGCACCTGATCGAGCTCTTCGTCGCTCTCACCGCGTTCCATCATGTCGCGCAGCGTGAAACGCGTGACGACCTGGGCCAGCGTCATGGGCTCATCCAGATCGCTACCTTCCAGCATTTCCGTCATCCACTGAAACAGGGTATTGACGTTTTTCATGCGCATTTCGGCAGCTTTAGGGCTGCCCGACGTTTCAAACAGCCAGCTTTCGTAATCGATGCCGCGTATTAAATCGCGCACGGCATTAACCGGCTCACGTTCGCTGAGCTGGATAATGTCATTGAGCCAATGCGTAAAACGCTGCAAATGTTCGAGCCCACGCCCGGTCAGCGTTTGTCCCAGACCGACATCAAAACTGGCATTAAACAGGCTTTTGTTACGTACATTGGCCCACTCGCCCAGCTTTTGCAGCGTTGCCGGACCAATTTCGCGCCGTGGTGTATTCACAATGCGCAAAAAAGCACTGTCATCATCGGGATTCGTCAGCACTCGCAGGTATGCCAGCAGGTCCTTGATCTCGGGACGCGAGAAAAAGGAGGTCCCGCCGGAAATGCGGTAAGGGATGCGGTTCTGCATCAAGAATTTTTCAAACACGCGGGATTGATGGTTACCGCGGTACAGGATGGCGTAATCTTTATACTGGGTTTTATTGATAAAGTGATGGGCAATCAGTTCGCCCGTCACCCGTTCTGCTTCGTGCTCTTCGCTGTTCGCGCTGAGGACCTTGAGTTCACTACCCAGACCCAGTTCAGAAAACAGACGTTTCTCAAACACATGCGGATTATTGGCGATCAGGATATTCGCCGCTTTAAGGATACGTTGTGAAGAACGGTAGTTCTGCTCAAGCTTAACCACCTCCAGCGCCGGGAAATCCTCATTAAGCAGGACCAGATTTTGCGGGCGCGCACCGCGCCAGGAGTAAATAGACTGATCGTCATCCCCTACGACGGTGAAACGCGCCCGGGCACCGACCAGCAGCTTGACCAGTTCATACTGACTGGTGTTGGTATCCTGGTACTCATCCACCAACAGGTAACGAATACGTTGTTGCCAGCGCTCGCGGACGTCCTGATTACGCTGTAGCAGAAGCGTCGGTAACAGAATTAAGTCGTCAAAATCCAGCACGTTACAGGATTTAAGATGCCGATCGTAAAGTGCATAGCAGTGGGCAAAGAGGTTATCGCGCTCTGAGCGGGCTAATGCTGCCGCTTTCGGCGGATCGACCAGATCGTTTTTCCAGTTAGAAATGGTGGAAATCAGCTGCTGCAGTAATGTCTTATCCTCTTGCAGCCATTCGCTGGTCAGATCTTTGAGCAACGCCAGTTGATCCTGATCGTCGAACAGGGAAAAGTTGGATTTCATCCCCAGCGCCACATATTCGCGCTTGATAATCTCCAGCCCCAGCGTGTGAAACGTGGAGATCATCAGGCCGCGTGCCTCTTTGCGTCCCAGCGTTTGCGCCACGCGCTCTTTCATTTCGCGCGAGGCTTTATTGGTGAAAGTGACAGCAGCAATATGGCGAGCCTGATAGCCACATTCACGAATCAGATGCGCGATTTTATTGGTGATCACGCGGGTTTTCCCCGAGCCTGCACCCGCCAGAACCAGACAGGGACCGGTAACAAATTCGACGGCTCGTTGTTGGCTGGAGTTTAAACGCATAGGGAATCGCTCTGTTGAAATAGAAGACCGATTTCGAACCGCAGTGAGGGCGGTAGCCCGTCAGCACTGACTCAATGAATATGCGCCGTTAACGCATCTGCGATTTGAAAAGACAGGTTTATAATGGGGGACGATTATACACAACAGAGACATCATCATGGCGAAAACTGCCGCGGCTTTACATATTCTGGTGAAACACGAGGCGCAGGCGACTGCCCTGCTGGAAAAACTGCAAAAAGGCGAAAACTTCCAGCAACTTGCCCGCAAACATTCGCTCTGTCCCTCTGGCCGGAACGGGGGGGATTTGGGAGAGTTCCGTCGGGGAAAAATGGTCGCGGCCTTTGATAAAGCGGCGTTCACCTGCCCGTTGTTACAACCTTTTGGGCCGGTGAAAACCGCTTTTGGTTACCACATTATAAAAGTGCTCTATCGTAACTGATCACTTCTTCTTCATTTGCTGCAGTACCCGGCTGCACTGGTTATCGTCCGTATCACTGGGCGAAATCAGCGCCAGGAGCGCCGCTGCGGGCCCGACGACGGCACCCAGCGCTACCGCCGCCGCACCGCGTGCCAGTAAGGGACCGGTCTTCACGCCAGCATCCGGATTTTTGAACGTGCCGCGAACGTACAAAGGAGAGCGTAAGGTCACGACGCGAATACCTTTACTCTCTGGATTAACAGAAAGATCCAGGCGTTCATTGGCAAAGTTTGCAGTTCCTGTCACGTTGATGACGGCATTTTCCGTATCAAACACAAACAGTCCTGGCGTGGCCAGACCATTTTGCAGCTTAAGATCGGTTGCCGCGCAGTTAATACGGACCTCATCGTCACCAAACAGCTTGCCGACCAGATAATTACCAACGTTTAATCCCGCGATTTCCATCAGATTGCGGCTGATCAGCCCGTCGTTCATCAGCAGTTTTAACTGACCATTACTGGTAGCCAGCAGGTCAGCAACGGAATTACCGGTGCCGGTTAAGCTGGCATCACCGTTCAGTTGTCCCTGGCTGTTCTGCATTGCCTGCACATTGGGAAACAGCTGGCGCAGACGAAGTTTGCGGGCATGAATATCAGCCCGGCCCCGCATGGGCGAGCGATCGCCTTCCAGCCGAATCGTACTGTTGAGGTTACCGCCAGCCATGCCGAAACGTAGCGGATCAAGCAGCAAATTACCGTTATCCAGCTGTAAATGGGTATAAAGATCGCTTAATGGCAGCGAATTGCTGTGTTCGATACGTTTGCCGCTAAACTTCACATCCGCATCCATGACGTTCCAGTTTTTAGTATCAAACTTGTCGTGAGGCAGGACACGATCGGCAGGCTGCGTGGTTTTTTCACCGCGTTTCGCCTTGGCCAGTGCGGTTTTCTCGCTGCCCTTACCAGAATCAACCCCGATTAGCGGGCCTAAATCCGCCATGCGTAATTGATCCGAGCGGAGTTCACCCACCAGTTTTGGTCGCGGCTTGCCCTGGCTGTAGGTCAGGGAACCGTGGATATCGCTGTCGCCAATATGACCATTAAACCCCTGGTAACGGAAAACCCCGCCCTCTTTCCCCGTAAATTTAGCGATAAGGCGACCATCGGTTTCATAAGGCGGCGTATCAGGTAATAAAACGCCGGTCAGGCCATACAGATTCGCCAACGTATCACCCGAAAAACGCAGGCGCACATCCAGTCCACCCAGATTCAGTGGGTCTTGCACGCCGCCAGTCAACTGAACGCGCGTACTGCCGTTATGCACGTCTGCCTGTACCGGGAAAGGCGTTGTCTGGCTGCGCAGGGATAACATGCCGCCGATCTTGCCCTCACCCGTGAGTTTTTCATTGTTGTAGCTGCCCGTTGCCTGCCAGCCAAAGACAAAATCACCTGCCCCTTTTTGTCTGTCGTCACCGCCCGCGATTTGCGAATAAGGCACAGGCTTACCCAGTGGGTTGACGTTAAGCGTCACATCCGCCTTGTTAACGGCATCGCGATAAAGGATTTTCCCTTGATCAAACAGGATATTATCCAAACGAAATGACCAGGCCGATGGCGGCGACTTGTCGTCTTTGCTGTCGCTGTTCGCGAGGGTAAAGGTCCAGTTGTTTTTCTTATCCGCGGTTTGGATCAGACGTGCGTCCGGCTGCTGCAGCTTTATCCAGGGGATAAAAACCTCTTTATGCAGTAATGCCAGCGGCGCAAGTGTGGCGTCCACACGTTGCAAATGCACCATAGTGACATCGGGAATATCAGGGGGATTACCCAGCATAATGTCTTCGGCGTGCAGATGAGGCCAGGGTATCCAGGCACGCCATCCGGGTTCTTCACGGTTACGCTGCCATGCGATTCCCAAATCACCACGAATGGCAAAGGGCCGGTTAAGTTCCGCAGACACTTTCTGGTTAATTGTTGGTTTCAGGCGATTCCAGTCGAATGTTGCAATGACCACCACCACCACGACGATCAGCACGACTAAAATCCCGCCAATCCAGCTTACAGTTTTTCCGGCGCGTGACATTAGGCTTCCTCCCTGCTCTTTCACGGTCTCCGTTAAAGATAGTCGAGAGCGCGCGGGAAGGGATCAATCAAGTTGTACAGGCAGATGCTCCAGTTCGGAAAAAGGCGCCGGACGTGAAAAAAAGTATCCCTGCGCTGCCATCGCGGGTGACGACTTAACCTGCTCCCACTCATGTTGCGTTTCGACGCCTTCAACGATCACGCCGTTGCAATAGCGATTGATCAACGACAGCAGCATGGGAAACAACACTTGGCCTTCATCTGACGCGCGTAACAGAATAAAAAGTTCACGTGACAGCTTGATGTAGTCGTATTTAAGCTCAGTTAATGCAGAGAAGTTCGCCATACCTGAGCCGAAATCATCCAGCCACAAGGGTCCCAGCTCGGGCATTTGCGCCACCATCTCTTCCTGAGGCAAGACATGATGCTCGGTCAGTTCAAAGCGCACCCAGGGTAAACGGGTAATCAGACTACGAATCGGCAAATGATGTTGTATTAATGACAATGAAGGGCCGTCAATATTCACTGAAGCCATGACGTTATTGCAGGCAAAAAAAGATTCCCACTGGGCGAGCAGCTCTAACTGCTCCTGCACAATATCAAGGCGTTGCGCGATTTCCAGCGCAGAAAAATAGGCTTCAGGAGACAGATTTTTCGTCGGTTCAGACGGATGTGTAACCGCCGTCAGCAGTTCAACCGCCAATAGTCGCCCTGAGACTTTATAGATAGGCTGAAAGGTATAGCGGCGTTGACACTGCTGCCAGAAGAGACGTTTTTTCTGCTGGGGATTGATGTCAGTTGAAGAAGGTAGCCATTGACTAATATTCTCCATAACCATGGTCTTTTCCTGGTTGATAGTAAGCGCCTTCATCTGGCGGCTCAGCGGTAATTATCGCTTAAGTTTCGATAACATAGTGAAAACCGGGCCACGTTGAAGCAACGAGTCTACGCCTCTTTTATTGCGACAATCGCCGAAACAAGCCGCTTTATCGGGTTAATTATCGCTTTACATCACCATAAATTAAATTAAAACGGCGTTTTAAAACGTTGACGACAACGCTGACAAACGCGAGACTGAAGCAAACGTTAACGACAGGCCTGAAACCATGACGCACATAAACATCGCCATTATGGGTGAATGCATGATTGAGCTATCCGAGAAAGGTGACAACATCAAACGCGGCTTTGGCGGTGACACGCTCAATACCGCTGTTTACCTTGCCCGGCAGGTCGATCAACACACTATCAAGGTGGATTACGTTACGGCGCTGGGGAACGATCCCTTTAGCGCACAAATGATTGCCAGCTGGCAGCAGGAAAACGTCAATACCGGACTGATTCAACGGCTTGAAAACAAAATGCCAGGCCTGTACATGATCCAAACCGATGAAGAGGGCGAACGCTCGTTCTGGTACTGGCGCAGCGATGCGGCGGCCCGATACTGGCTTGATGGCCCTGAGGCAAAAGCGATTTGTCAGCAGCTTGAGCATTACGACTATCTGTATCTCAGCGGTATCAGCCTTGCGATTCTGCCTGAGGAGAGCCGTGCAGCACTCATGCAGTTACTTGCAAACTGCCGCAAGAACGGGGGCAAGGTGATATTTGACAATAATTACCGGCCTCGCTTGTGGAAAGATAACGCCAGTACCCGCCAGGCCTATCAACAAATGCTTGAAAATACGGATATTGCTTTTCTGACGTTAGATGATGAGCATCTGTTATGGGGCAATCAGCCTGTGGAGGATGTCATTGCACGGGCGCGTCAGGCGGGCGTGAGTGAGATTGTTATCAAGCGCGGAGCAGAATCCTGTCTGATTGCCGTTGAAGGCCAGCCAGTAACCGAGGTTCCGTCAATCACGCTGGCGAAAGAAAAGATAATCGATACTACCGCGGCCGGCGATTCGTTCAGCGCGGGCTATCTGGCACAACGCCTTGTGGGCGCATCTGTTAAAGATGCCGCGTTGCGCGGTCATCTCACAGCCAGCACGGTTATTCAGTTTCGTGGGGCAATTATCCCGCGGGAAGCGATGCCCACGTAATCGCCGCGCATCGCCCAGGAGGGGAAGACCTTAAAAGCCTCATGAAGTGGCCAGGGAACATACTTCCGCGATCCTGGAGGCGATGACTGGGAGACTGGCTGGGCATCCTTCTGGCAATCTGGCGATCGGGACAGGCTGGTGATCGATGCAAGCCTATAGCACCGCAGTTCTGGCTCAGCGGCGCCGGGCTTGCCAGTTGCACAACGCGAGCCGCGCAGGAACACATCACTTTCTTTAAAGAAAAACGGGGGAAATATGTCTGCCGTTTCCGTCAGGGCAACATGAAACCCCCTGCATTTAGCTTAAGTCAGTCATCCCGTTTTATTCTTGCGCCATCCCGCCCTCGTCCGTTAATAGCCGCTAATCTTAATTATTTTTTATTCCTTTAAAATTATCAGGTTAGCGCAATATCACTGATGCCAGGTATAGTCTGAATCTCGGCGTTTGCGCGGTTTTAAGTTGGACGATTAGGCTAAAAGAAGCCATCTTTTAAACAGCGAAAGCAGGATGCTGTTTTCACGGCCGCGAACAAAACAACGACAACATCTCTCGCATCAGGACACAGCTATGAATACAGAAATTATTAATATCTGGCCAAATGGTGATGCGCCCGGTGCCAGCGATTCTCGTGCTCAGCCCCAGATAGTGGATACAGCAAAAGAGTACGAACCCTACGATCGCGTGGCAACCGGCGTGCGCTGCCCGGAAATGGCTATCTGGCACCCTGTGGAATCTAATGGGATTACGTTACTGGTCGCGCCAGGCGGCGGCTATCAACGCATCATGATCGATCGTGAAGGCAGCGCGCTCGCCACCTTTTTTACTTCAATGGGTTATACGCTGGCCGTGATGACCTATCGCCTGCCCTACGACGGACATCATGAAGGGCCAGATGCACCGCTGGCAGATGCACAGCGCGCCGTTCGCGTACTGCGTGAACGTGCACAGCGTGGGCTGAACGGTAAGTACATCGTCATGATGGGCTTTTCGGCTGGCGGTCACGTTACCGCGAGTCTGGGTACGCGTTTCGCCGAGAAACTCTATCCGGTTCAGGACAGTGCTGAAAACTTTTCACCCCGCCCGGACGCTATGGTGCTGGTTTATCCGGTCATCAGTATGCGTGACGGTCTGGCCCATGAAGGTGCACGCACCCGCTTATTAGGAGCATGGCCCGATCAGAAAGCCATTGATGCTTACTCTCTTGAAACCCGGGTGCACAATCAGGTACCGCCGACCTTGCTGATCCATGCCGCCGATGATGATGCCGTCCCCGTTAACAACAGCATGGTATTTTTTAGCGCATTACGGGAACACAATGTGCCAGTTGAAGTGCATTTCTACCAGAAGGGCGGGCACGGTTTTGGTATCCGTGGCGTAGCGGATTTGCCCCTCGCCAGTTGGCCGATGTTAGTGACCGAATGGCTCAGGGCAAAAACCTGAGGGATCAGGAAGCCGGAGGCGCTGCGTCACCTGCGGCGCTGCTCTCCGGCTGGCTGGCATCACTGCTGATCGTCGGTGAAGATGCTGTCGCGGGCGGCGTCATGAGCTTATCCCAGCCCGACTTGAGGCTTTTCACATTGGTTTCGGTTTCGCCTTCCGGCTGAATCAACACCATCATTAATTCCTGGCTGAGTTGCTGACGCAGCTCCTGATTCAGTTGATCGCGCGTTAAGCCAGCAAGGAAATCCTGACGCAGCTTTTGATACTGCTCTGGCGCAATATCCACCACTGAATTGCGCTGAGAACGTAAGCGCTGGCTGATCAATACGTCAGTGTCTGTGCGGGCATAGGTCGTGAAAAGCTTATTCAGTTCCAGCAGCTTTTGCGCCATCAGGGCATCAAACTCGTCCTGAGGCAAACCGTTATCGCGAACGGCAGCCAGCTCACGAGCGACCAGATTCATGTTCTGTTCAAGACTGTCATTGCGCGTGTCCATATTGATGGAACACTGCGCGCGCTGGTACAGCACCCGACAGTCAAAGCCAACCTGCACACCTTGTGCTTTCCTGTTGCTCATGGCCCGCTGAACGTGCCAGAACAGGGCTTCACGCGCCAGATCGCCTCGCCAGTAACGCTGTAAGTTCTGCGAATCCCGGATGGGCTGCCACGGTGTATCCCAGACAAGCGACAACCTGTCCTGCGTTAATGCCCCGCTGACCAGATTGACGGGATCGTGCGGTAAAGGCGACAGCGTAGGCATCGCCGCTGGCGTGCTGCGCTTACCTTCCAGCGGAGAGAACGCTTTGTTGATCTGCTCGGAAAGGCTGCGGCTGTCTACGTTACCGACGACATACAGTGTCATCGCATCTGGCGTATACCACTGCTGGTAAAAACTTTTCAGCTGCGCGGTGTCCACCGGCGCGCGCGGTTTTTCAGCCGGGTCATGCGCTAACAATGCCGACCCTTTCAGCCGATAGCGCCACCAGACATCCTGGGTATCCGCCGGCCAGGTTCTTACCGGGTCAGAAGCGGACAAGGCTGTGTCCACCACCTGATTGGTAATGGCCATATCCCCTGCCGTGGCCGCCAGCCAGTTCAAGGCTTCTTTCAATAGCTCAGGACGGTTGTTAGGCAGGCTTAAGTTGTATTGCGTGTAATCATACGAAGAAATAACGGGCGGTAAAGGTCGCTGTGGATCGATACTCTGCTGCCACAAAGCGCGCTGCTGGTTAGTATCCAGCGCCGTGTTATGCACCATCGCCAGACGTGACAGAAGATGGCTGAAACCGGTTTGCTGCGCACTTTCTACCAGTGAGCCGGTGTTTACCACCATACGCAATTCAATGCGATCGCTTGGCCGTTGCGGTGTTGCCAACAGTTGCCAGTTAAATCCGTTATCCAGTCTTCCCTGTTGCCAGGCTGGATCAGGTTGCAGCGTTTCTGCTGGCACACCGTAACTGGTCGCTGCCAGCACTAATCCACCAACCAAAAGCCGAATTCTGGTGCCCTGCATGTGAACCCCTACTCAAACAATTCAAAAATCGTTATCACTGGCACGTTTAGCCGCGTTTATAAGCGGACCGATCATTGCCGATTCGCGCTGCCGATCATTAACAACAGGTTTGACCACAGGAAGACCGGGATGTCACGCAACGAAGTGAAAAACGTTGAAAAAAACAAGTGGGGTTTATTATCCAAATGCCCGCTGTCAGGGCAAGTGACAGCGGGCATTTGAGAGGATTAAATCACATTCAAGCGTTAAATCGCCGATTCTGACGGGTTTTTTGCCTTATTTTTGCCCGCCAGCGTGTCGCCCAGCTGTTTTTTATCCAACTGATCGACCCATTTTGCCACGACCACCGTTGCAACACCGTTACCCACCAGATTGGTCAGCGCACGTGCTTCGGACATAAAGCGGTCAATGCCTAAAATCAGTGCCAGACCTGCAACCGGTAAATGTCCCACTGCCGAAAGCGTCGCCGCCAGGACAATAAAGCCACTGCCCGTTACCCCGGCTGCGCCTTTCGAAGAGAGCAGCAACACGACCAACAGCGTGATTTGATGGAAGATATCCATGTGGGCATTGGTTGCCTGGGCGATAAAGACGGCCGCCATCGTCAGATAGATTGAGGTGCCATCCAGGTTAAAGGAATAACCGGTTGGAATCACCAATCCGACAACGGACTTCTTACAACCCAGCCGTTCCATTTTATCCAGCATACGTGGCAGTGCGGATTCTGATGAGGAGGTTCCCAGCACAATCAGCAGCTCTTCTTTAATGTAGGCAATGAATTTAAAGATGCTGAAGCCACCGAACACGCGCGCAATCAGCCCCAGTACCACCACCACAAACAGAATACAGGTGATATAGAAGCAGATAATGAGCTGCCCAAGCTGTACCAGTGAACCGACGCCATATTTACCGATGGTAAAGGCCATGGCACCAAATGCCCCAATAGGTGCAAGGCGCATGATCATATTGATGATGCCAAAAATAACTTTGGAGAAGCTTTCGATCACGTTGAAAATTAAGGTGCCGGTGTTGCCCAGACGATGCAGCGCAAAACCGAACAGAACGGCAAACAGCAATACTTGCAGGATATTACCGCTGGCGAAGGCACCAATCACGCTGCCCGGAATCACATCCAGTAAGAAGGCAACGATGCCCTGCTGCTCGGCCTGCTGGGCATAAATGGCCACGGCTTTCGCATCCAGCGTCGCGGGATCGACGTTCATGCCCACACCAGGCTGGACGACGTTAACCACGATCAGACCAATCATCAGCGCGATGGTACTGACGATTTCAAAGTAGAGCAGCGCAACCGCACCCGTGCGGCCCACGGCTTTCATGCTTTCCATTCCGGCGATACCGGTCACAACCGTACAGAAAATAACGGGTGCGATGATCATCTTGATCAATTTAACGAAGCCATCCCCTAACGGCTTCATTTGGGTACCTAATTCTGGATAAAAATGGCCCATGAGTACACCAATGGCAATGGCGACCAGAACCTGGAAATAAAGGCTTTTAAATAGTTTCATAAACAGGTATCCACTAACGAATAGGGTAATGTTGTCGGATTTTTTATTGTGACTGGCTGGCAAGGCAGGCCGGACCAGACAGTTGACAGAAAATAACACTCTGTTTACGTGATTAATACAGGGCTGCAAAGTCAGGGGAAATGATACAAGCGTAATTCTGAACTGAAACGCTTCAGCAAGGGGTTTTGTAACTAAAATTCTTGCAAAATCAAGGAATCAGAGGGTTATTCGTGCAGGGGCGGCTTGCCAATCCATTGTTCGTTAAACTGCGCCAGCGGGACGGCCTCAGAATAGAGATAGCCCTGACCAATCGTGATACCACGCGCAAGCAGCCAGTCGCGTTGCTCGCAGGTTTCCACGCCTTCGGCAATCACATCCAGGTCGATAATATCCGCGATGGCAGCAACGATGCGAACCATGGTGTCATCCTCGGGTAAGGCGGCGACAAAGCTGCGATCCATTTTCAGCTTGTTAACAGGTAATGACTTGAACTGATGAAGGTAGTTGAGATTGGAATACCCCATGCCGAAGTCATCAAGCGCGACAGCAACACCGGTTTTTTGCAGCATGCGTAGCAGGGAAATGGCCTGTTCAGCATCGCCGATCTCCGCCGTTTCGGTCATCTCCAGCACCAGCGAGCCCGGCGCGATAGAATGGCGCGCCAACAGCGATTGCAAATGGCTGACGATGCTGGCATCACGTAACTGTACGGCTGAAATGTTGATGCTTAGCGGCACCGTCATGCCATGGCGCTGCCAGCCCGCCAGAATGCGACAGGCTTCTTCAAACACCCAACGGCCAATGGCAGAAATCACCCCGATTTCTTCGGCACTGGCAATAAACTCCTCGGGTAAACCGTAACTCCCGTCAGCCTGACGCATCCGCAACAGCGCTTCCGCCCCGGCTAAGTTACCGGTCCTCATATCGATCTGTGGTTGCAGGTAGAGGGCAAACTGGTCGTCGTGCAGGCCTTGTAAAATATCGTGTTCCTGGGTCAACCGTTTTTGCGCGCGTTCGGTCAATGCAGCGTCAAAAAACAGGATCTGATTTTTCCCCAGCCGGCGCGCGGACATCATTGCCGAGGTCGCTCTGTCCAGCATCTCAACGGCGCCCGTCGTATCGCGCTCTTCGCTTAATGCCAGACCGATACTGGCGTTTGGCCGCAGCTGTAGCTGTAGCTGATGCAGGTTTACAGGTTGATTCAGGCGAATCATCAGATTGCGGGCCAGACGCAGGGCGCGGAACGGCGTGTTGGCCGATTTCATCAGCAAGACAAAATCACTGGTGGTGATCTGCGCTAATACGGTGTGGTCATCAAGCGTACTGCGAATTTTCTCGACCAGCGTCAACATCAGCGTATCGCGCTGCTCATCGCTTAGTACGCCATTCGCTTCCTGTAAGGTCTCAATACGGATGACCATGATACTAAAGGCCTGCCGTCGATAGCCGATGAACTGTTCCAGCAACGCCACAAACAGCGCCCGGTTAGGCAGGTCGGTGACGTCAAAATGCGTTGTTAACCGACTCATCTCGTCATGAATGGACTCCAGTACATGTTGATTGCGGTTGTAACTGCGAATCAACATACCGATTTCGTCGTCGCGGTGCTCCGCCGGCAGCGTCAGTTTATGCGTAAGAATCGACTGGGGCGGCAATTCCTGTATTTCACGTGAAATACGCCGCAGTGGATGTACAACCAACCGGTTGATGCACCAGCTAATGGAGACGGAGAGGATCAGCGCCAGCAGCAGATAGGTGACAATCATCGTAGAGAGCGTACTCAGGATAAACTGATAAACACGCGATGAGTTCGCCTGCAGCACCAGATAAGCCAGCGGCTTGGGTAAGCCCGTATGCTCCACCGAATAGAGCGGCAGCGTGATTTGTACCGGCAGCTCAAACAGGCGGGCCACCAGCCTGGGCACCGGTTTTTCGTTTTCAAAATTCGCGTGTAGCGCCTGAAAAGCATTCGGCAACACCACATCCGCACGCGACAAAATGCCTGCCGGTTTAAGTGAGTTAAGAATGCGTTCGGCCTGAGGGATATCAGCTTTTAATACGGCATCAGACAGGGGCTGACGCACGGTGTGCGCGATATTTTCCATTTGCTGGGCGTATTCAATCCTGCGCTGCTGCACAAAATGGAACAGTTGAATAACGATAAAAATGCTGATGGTCACCGTCGCAATGAGAGAAACCGTCGCCATCTGTTTTATCGTAAGTGATCGGCTTACGCGCAAAAATTTACTCCCGGCTCGCTAAGAGCGTAGATATCCGTCAAGAAAAGCGCGTCAAGTATATCCTATCGCAGCGTTTTTTTGTGGCTTAAGGCGGCGGAAGCAGAGGATTCAGAAAGGCGGAGACAGCAAAAGCGAAATTTGCCACAGCCGCATCCTTTCAGTGTCGAACAACGAAAGGATGCCGCCGTTGCGTTTCAGACAGTTATCAATGCTTTTCCTGATAAGCCATCCAGGTCAGTAGCTGCAGGCTGGCAGAAAAGTAGTTCTGCTCAGGCGCCAGTTTGTCACTCAGGTAGCCCGTTTCGTTGAGCACCAGATCGCGCACCGCCAGCAAGCCGCCTTCCAGATGGTAAGGTGCTGCCGTATTGGCCAGGACATCGAACCAGGCCGGCGTATTCATACGACCGTAACCCTGCCAGAGACGCTGGAAAGGGCCCAGCGCCAGGCTTTGTGGATCGTACCACCAGATATTCAGCGGTACGCGGATGGCATCATAACTAAAGCGGTTCGAATAACCGACCGCGGGGGCCACTGAACCGTCCGCATTCAGCGCAACCCAATCCAGTGGAAGATCGCTGTTGCCAAAATGCATCTTACCCAGCAGCGTCATCCCACCATCAATCAGCTTGTTCCAGACCTGTAAATGGCTGCGCTGACCAAACTCCTGCCAGGCGACAAACAAGAAATAAGAGGGATTTAAAACAACATAACTGTTTTTATTGAATCCCTGCGCGCCAGGCATCAGCACGGTGTAACCACCAAAGTCCGCCACATCAAGTTTGACTATCGCACGTTGAATACGATCTGATGCCTGCTGGTAGTCGGCCACATTCCATTTTTGCGCCGCACGTTGTAATGCCCATGCAATCAGCACATCGCCATCGGAAGCGTTATTTTTATCCGCGATGGGGTCCTGAGCGGTGGGGACATAGCGCCAGTAAAACAGATCGTTTTGCGGATTGCGCAGGGTGGTACGCGTCCATGTCCAGAGCCGATCGAAGGTTGCACGGTCGTTGTAGGCTACCGCCAGCAACATGCCATAACCCTGGCCTTCTGTATGACTGACATTATTATTCGCCGTATCAATAATGCGTCCGTCTGACTGGAGAAAACGGCTCTTATACGTATCCCAGCCATTTGCCATTGCCTGGGCATTGAAAAACATCACCATAAAACAAACCAGAACACCTGACCACACTGGCTTAACTCTCATCAGAGCACCTTATTGATATCGAAAATGCATGGTATTGCCATCGTTCAGTTCCAGCACAACCGGCACTGCTTTGCTGCCGCCCTGCCCCTGAAGCCAGCCGGAAAACAATCCCGCCAGTATGGCGCCCAATGCCGACTGCCAGTGTGCGGCCGGCTGATTGCTGTCGCCTGCAGGTAATGCATAATGCTTAATTAACACGGCATTTTCCTGCGGCTGTAACTGAACAAATCCCCAGTTAAACCGGGCCAGTTGCAGGTTAAACTCGCGTTCAAGATCCTGCACGGTACGCGATTCAGGTAAAGGATAGCGCGCCGCCAGCGATTCACCCATGCTGTACAGAAAAGCCTCTGCCTGCTCCTGACCGGCGTTGGCAATCATCCCTTCGACCAGTACGCTGACCAGATCAAACCAGCCGGGCTGATGCGGGTGGGTTCCCCCGCCAAATGCTTCACTCATTACTTCTCTCCGAACAGATAACGGAAATAGAGCTGTGCGGTGCTCTCGTTATAATCACCAAAGGTGTCATAACCCAGCTGCCCGCCAATCGTGACATCTTTATCAATTTTATAATCCGCGCCCGCATGCAGGTTATAACCTACACCGTTTTTGCTGTTGCCGTCATAGAAGGCACTTTTCACATCGCCCCTGGCGGCCAGCCTTTCCAGCTGTGCCTGGCGGCCCGCATCGCCCGGGAAATACGCACTCTTATCCTGGCTGTAGCTCTGGTAGCCCACGGCACCGCCAATATTGACTTTAAGATCGTCAAACGTGCGCGAGAAGTCGATCGGGAAGGAAATCGAGGCGTAATCCTGCGGACTGAAATAGCCGCCCTGACCATAGCTAAAGTAGCTGAGGTTTTTCGAGAAGTTCATCCACGACAAACTCATGCCCACCTTGAGTTCACGATCGTCAGCATAGAAGGGACGGACATAAACACCGGCATTAGCCTGCAGGTTGTTGTTACTGGCCACGTTATTCCCCACGTAGCTGTAAGCCCCTGCCCCGACAAACAGACCGGCATCGCCATTGTCATAACTCAGTAATGCATTGCCACCGTTTTTGGTGACGTTACCCCAACGTTTACCGCTGGATTTATCTTCCGTGCCGACATAAGACAGCAGACTGTCGGTAATCGCACGGCGCTCACCGGTCAGAATCAGCGTCAGGAAATCCGTGAGTTTCGGCGACCATTGCACACCACCCACCAGCGTATTGAGATCCTGGCCCAGCGGCGTGCTGCCGAGATCGACTTTGTAGCTATCGCCCTGGAGTGCCAGATTCAGCTCGACGCCGGATGCGCTTTGCGAGTCTGTCGAGGCATTCGGGACATCATCCACTTTGGCAACACGGGACGCGACCACTTTGCCCTGTTCCAACGCATTCGTACCAAAACGACGCCAGGCATCGCCTGCACCGCTTCCGGCGGTGAGTGAAATCGGTGTCATCATAAAGTTGAACCGCACATCGCCAAACGGCACGGTGGAGAAGGTCAACGGTGCTTTCGCTTCCGTCAATTGACTCAGCCCTGACTCACCGTCACGCCCGCGGACCTGTACCGCGCCCTGCGCCCAGGTGCCGGTTTTCTCCTGCAGGGTCTCCATCATGGTGTCAATGTCGTGCAACGTCTGTGCCTGCTGCGAAGGAACCGTGTTGGCACGGGCAACGGCGACATCCTGCGATCCCTCTGCCGAGACCGGGGCAACCTGCCACGGCAGCACGGTGCCATAACTGGACGGCGGGTGTCCAACAGGGGAGGTGCTGCGGTCAATAAAGGGATTGTCGGCCAGCGCCAGTCCACCAATGGTAGGCGTTGCGCCAGCCTGTGCGCCTTGCAGACCAATAATCTGCCCGCGTGCAGCGCGCAAATAACGCATGGCTTGCGTATGTTCGCCATTGGCCTCGGCAACCTGAGCCAGCAGCAACTGACGCTGTGGTGTCTGGCTCTGCGTAAGGCCACGGGTCAGTTCATTGGCACGCTGCACGTTGTTTTGTGCCAGGGCGACATTGATGGCCCCAACGCGCGCATCCTGGGAGGGCGTATCCTGCGTCATCAGGTAGTCGTAAACCACGCCCGCGTCTTTGTTCATTTTGCCGTCCTGGTAGAGACGAGCCATGGCAAACATCAAATCACGGTTTTGCGGATCGCGCTGCAGTGCACCAATCAACTTATCGTAGGCAGCGGCATACTGTTTTTGCTGTCGTAGCCGATCAACATCGTTAATCAGATAACCTTCGCGTATATCTGCCAGCTGTTTTGGTGTGCTGCGTGCCTGCAGTTCTGGCAAGCTGAGAAAACGCTGCGCCTCATTGTCCAGGCCGGCCTGATTCAGTACGGCTACCTGAGTAGCATAATCACCAACATTACCCTGAACACCGCGCTGCATATTACCGCGCACCACGGCCACCGCCGTGGTGATATCGCCCGCTTTCGCCAGCTTCTGCGCCAGGTTTCCGGCATCAACCGGGTTATCTGGCGGATTCACCGCCAGCGCTTTTAACGTGTTTGCCGCCGCCGCATTCGATCCTTGTGCCAGATACTGATCGGCCGTCGCCATCTGCAGATTGAAATTCACACGCTGGGCCAGCTCCCGCATATCACGGGTTTGGCCGCTGGCAGGGATCTGCGCCAGCAGCGAACTTGCCTGCTGCCAGGCACCGCTTTCACTGGCGTTAATCGCGCCCGCATAGCGTTCTGTGATGCTGGCACCACTGCGCATGACCGGCTGCATGACGCCCGCAGCCAGCATGGTATTCCCTTGCTGGCGGTAAAGACGCGCCAGGTCGAGACGCAACCAGCCGTCCTGCGGATAACGTTGAATGCCCTGCTGCAGTGTTGCAATAGCGGCACTGATATTACCTGCCGCAACCTGACGTTTCGCCTGCTGGCGAATCGGGTCAACGCTGCTGCCTCGCGGTGCCACACTTTGCCTGACGCTTTCGGGCAGCGAAGCCAGTAACGTATTGGCTTCAGCGCTGCGGTTCTGCTGGCGCAGTACATAGAACAACCCTTCGCGCGCGCTGCGGTTATCGGGATCGTTTTTCAGTATCGCGCGGTAAGCCTGCTCCGCCTGGTCGGGTTGATTACTGCGGCGCAAAATGTCGGCGCGGAATAAGCCCGCCGCCACGCCCTTCTCGCCTTCTGCATGCGTAAGCGGTTCGCTGATCGCCAGTGCCTGTGCCCTGTCGCCATTTTTCAATGCTTGCTGGGCGCTGGCTAACTGTGCATAAAAACGGGCATCGGCTGCCTGCTTCTGGCGATCGGCGCTTTGATCGCCGCCCAGTTGCGCCGCACGCTCCAGATAATCCGCTGCGTCCTGGTAACGACCTTCTCGTTGTGCCACATATCCCATTCCGGCAAGCGCATCCGCGTCCTGAGGGTTGGCCTGTAACACCTTTCCAAAATTGCTTTGCGCGCTGTTCACGTCGCCGCTGTTTAGCGCGCTAAAACCTGCGCCTTTTTCTGCCCCTCCCACGTTTTTACGGTAATAGTCCATTACCGCATTATCCTGGGGGTGCCGCTGCTGCCAGGTCTGATAGAGCGGCGCGTCCGACGTCTGCGGGCCGAGCCACAACAGCGCCTGACGAAGAGAACGATCGGCATCCTGATTGCCGCTTGCCAGCGTACTGAGCAAGTCAATGCCTTCACGCCGGGTAGCGTCCTGATAAGTCAGCGCCTTACCCAACGCCAGTTTGGCACCCGTATCCTGCGGATGCTGCGCTGAAAAAGCACGTAACGCTTCAATAGCCTGCGGCAGCAGCGTGCGGTCACCGGCCATGGTGAGGTAATATTCGGCGGCAACGCTGGGTGGCGGTTCATTGCCGCTGAACGTATTACGCCAGGTCTGTAAGGCAGCCGCGATATTCCCGCTTCTTGCCTGCTGGCGAGCCAAAGAGAGCTGCGCCTGAGGAATGGTCTGCAACTGACGGGCATTATCCAGTTCAGACAGGTGCGGATCGTCAGGCGAAACCTGACTCAGACGCGTGCGATACTGCATCGCCCCTGCGCTGTCACCGCTTTGCTGTGAATAGAGCGCCAGCAGATAAAGCGCCTGGCTATTGTTCGGCTCAACCATTAACACTTTTTGCAGCGACGCTTTTGCCAGATCGTCATGGGCTTTTTGATGCCAGTAAGCCGCCTGATCAAAGAGCGCCTGTAACGCTGGATTGCTGCTCTCCGCCGCCTGCAGCGGCAGAGACAGTGAGAGCGCGCTACCCAGTAACAACGCACGACAGATACCGGCACTGATTTGGTTTTTATTCATTATTATGGCCCTTACTTCTTACCGGCATCGCGATCGTGTTTTGGCTGTAGTCGCCGCGAAGCATGTCGTTTCAGCATAACCCACGCAGCACTCCCTACGACGGCGGAAAGCAACAGCGCCGTCAGCGCCATCAATACCGAGTGCTGGTTGGCATACCACACCACCATCATGTACCACGGCATTTCACCGCTGGGGAACTGCGGACCTACCCGGAAGCTCCGGATACCGTTCTCATCAGTCATAATCGCGGTATCACCCCGCACCGCGGCGTTGATGCGGGCGGAGCCCAAATCATCATGCAGACGCAGCAGTTGATCATCGCTAGTCGCCACTGCCATCACCACCAGGCGATCCGGATTCCACATTGAGCGATAGCTTAAAAAGCCACGCCAGGACTCATTCGAAGAGAAATAGCGATCGGCATCCAGCGGTTGACGATTCCAGTCACCCATCAGCCAGCTGCGTAACTTTTCGAGCGTCGTGGGTTCTTTCACCCCTATCGCACTGCCGCTGGCGTCATAGGGTGAGTTTGCCAGCATTGCCTGGTTAAACGCGCTGTTGCCTGTGGTACTCACTGCCAGTAAGTCGCTTTGCTGAACGCGGGCCAGATTATTGCCCCCATTTGGCAAGCCAAAGAGTACCTGGTTTTGTGCCAGCGCCACGCCCGTGGCATTACCGGCCCTGGCGGACAGATTTAATAGTGTTGATATCTCCGCATCACTGGGATTCGCAGGCAGGAGCAGCGTGGTCTGTGAAAAGTCAGCAAGTCGGGAAAACGGAAAGGAGGCACCGACAAAGTATGAGAGATTCGGCAACATACTGAAGTGCCGCGTATGGCTTAAATCAATCCATGAGTCGTCTTCAATACGGCTTTTGATGTTGTTGTTCAACAATACACCGCAGGGCGCATCGGCTTTTGGCTTGATATTGAAGTAGAGCGCCAGTTGGTTGTCGCCATAAATCAGATAGGGATCAAGGTTGATTTGATAGTGCTCCTGACGCGCATCACCGCCTAAGCGGTGCCACGCGCTCTCCAGCAACCCCACTTTATTGACCGTCAGATTACGCAGGAAAGTGCCGTTTAACGTAACGTTAAGCAGCGAGTTTTTCTCGTCAATCCAGTTTTCTGACGGAAAACGGTAGTGCAGATACAGCGGAACCGAATCACCATCCCACAGGAACAGGTCGGGTGCTGCCCGGAAATTCACCCGCATCGCATCGTGCCAGATACCGGTCGCCGTAAGGCTTTGATCTTTCCGCAGCAGCTCACTCAGTCGTACCGGATGCGCCGTGTTGATCCAGTGCGGTGCATCGTAAGGCGTACGGCTGGCTATGGATTGCGGTTTGACCTGCAAGCTGTTGCCGTCAGTGGTAAGAGGCTGGATAGTCAGACGATTGGCGGCCTGCCGCAGCTGACTTTCATCCTCACCACTGACCAGCAAGAGCTTATAAACCGGATTACCCGGGTTATCGACCATTTGCAAAGATGGGCCACTGCTGGCAGGAAAGGTTAACGTGCCAATCTTGTCACCGGGGTGACCAAACAGAATGCCGTTTTTTTCCGGCAGATTACCGCGCACCACAGGGAAATTAATGCCACGGTAATCACTCTGGATGCCCAACCAGGAAGCCACCAGCACCGCCGCCGTCACCGCATCTGGCGCGACATTGCTGGTAAAGCCAAACGTCACCTCCGCTGCGGTCATACGCTGCGGATCGACAAATGGCCGCGGGAAATTACGCAGGCTGGTACCAATGTTTAACTGCTGGCCCTCAAGGCTCAACATTGTTTTAGGCAGAATGGTCACCTGATACTGCTCTGCACTGTCTTTTTCACACAGCAGCTTATCGGCGTCGTTAATTTTGAAGCTCAAATTGTTGTTAGACACAATCATCGCCGCCGGAATGTCTAGCTGATAATCGCTTTCATCGCTGTCACCCGACCCCAGCGGCAGCGTGCCAAGCGGTTGTCCGTTTAACATCAACTGCAGTGAGGTGTTGCGCGCAGCCAGCGCCTGAGAGACGCGCAGTGACAGGTTAAGACGGGCGTTGGTTACCACCTCATCGCCTGGCAGCGTAAAAATAATGCCTGACTGTAGCTGACCGCCGGTCAGCGTAATGCCCTGGCGCTGTCCCATCTGTGCCACGTTCAGCGTGCTGCTCACCGGTTGGTTGAGCATGCTGCTGGCGAAGGATGTCGTGCCGACAGCGGTAACGGCCTCGCCTGGCCTGTAAGGCGTGGCGCCAGCGGCGGCCTCCAGACCCGGTTCCGCATTATCGAGACCGGCTGGCGGTGGAACATGTGATAACGCGCTGCTGTCCTGGGTAACGGGCGAACGGCTACTGTCGGACGATGTCTCTACGGAGGCGGGTGCCCCTTCGCCGTTCGGTTTTGGCGTATCCGAGGCGGTTGCGCCCGAAGTCACTTCATTAACGGGCGCGGTGCTACTGGCGGGTGCCGTACTGTTCTCAGTCAAACCCGAACTGCCAACCGGTGCCGCCGGGTTACCTGTCGTACCGTCAGTGTGGCGAGTCAGAGCAGGATCGCTGCCCGGTGCCGCGCTGTTATTCGGCGCAGCACTGCTGTTCGGGGCGGCACTGTTATTCGGCGCATCACTGCTATTCGGTGCAGCACTATTATTCGGTACGGCACTGTTAATCGGCGCAGCACTGCTATTCGGTGCGGCACTGTTAATCGGCGCATCACTGCTATTCGGTGCGGCACTGTTATTCGGCGCAGCACTGCTATTCGGTGCCGCGCTGTTATTCGGCACTACGCTGCTCTCTGGAAGAGGCGTTTCAGCCGAGGCCGGCATGACCCACAGCACAGCCGACAGAGAACCCGCCAGCATCGACTGTATCAAGATCCTCATACTGCGCTGTCCTCTTTCGCCGCAACGTCCGGGCCGCTCTTACGTTTCTCACGACGATCTATCCAGGTCAGCCAGAACAGTTCGAAAACCGTACGAATGATGGTTCCCAGAGAAGTTAACGGGTTGTCTTGCTTATATTCAGGCTGGATCCATGCATCAGCACGTGCCAGCACCACACGGACCAGTTCACGGCGACGCGCCAGCGGCATCGCGCCAAAGCTCAGACGAATGCTTTCTTCATCGCCCGAGATTTTAGTCGCCGGGATAGTAATGGTGCCTGACTTCAGTAACAGATCGATCTCTTCAATCGTATCCTGCTCATGACGGTTATCCGGTGCATCCAGATTCGCACCGCCCATCGACAGGTCGCTGGTCATGGTGCGGGATGAGATACCGCTGGCGTAATGGATAATGGCCGGAATCTGCACTTCAATACGAATCGTTTTTCGTACCTGCTTGGTTTCGCGTGCCACAGCAATCGCCGCCATTAAAATGATCAAGCTGAAGACAGCCCAGCCTACATTGAGCGCAATCACGTAGGGGTCAACGCCAAAATAGTCATGCATCGTGGCACGTACAACGCCCGCAACAATGCCAATGCTAAGCAAAATGGCGACAATCACGTGTGGACGTACGATATGGAAATCGAAGAAGCCCTGATCCAGTACTCCGCCCTTATCCGTCACGTTAAATTTCCCATGTTTGGGTGAAAGCAGCGTGATAAGCGTTGGGATAACCAGATGGAAGCACATCACCGTTTCATAAATTTCGCCCCAGAAGGTGTAGCGGAAACGGCCATTCATGCGTGAGTTAACGTACAGAGACAGCACCAGATGCGGCAAAACGTAGGCGAAAATCAGCGACGCCGACGAATGGATGATATTCAGATTAAACAACAGATAGGCCAGCGGCGCGGTCAGGAAGGCCACTCGCGGCAGACCGAACTGGAAATGCAACATAGCATTCAGGTAACACAGTCGCTGCTGCCATTTTAAGCCTCGTCCCAACAATGGGTTATCCACGCGAAAAATCTGCGTCATACCGCGTGCCCAGCGGGTGCGTTGAATCACATGCAGCCCAAGGCGCTCTGTGGCCAGCCCCGCAGCCAGCGGAATCGCCAGAAACGCCGAGCCCCAGCCCAGACGCTGCATTTTCAGCGCAGTGTGCGCATCTTCGGTGACCGTTTCTACAGCGAAACCACCGATCTCTTCCAGCGCTGAACGACGAATCACGGCACAGGAACCACAGAAGAAAGTCGCATTCCAGTTGTCGTTGCCCTGCTGAACCGGGCCATAAAACAGCGATCCCTCATTTGGGATACTGCGAGCCGCACGCAGATTGCGCTCAAAAGGGTCGGGAGAATAAAAGTAGTGCGGCGTCTGCAACAGAGCCAGCTTAGGATCGGTCAGAAACGGGCCAACCGTGGCCTGCAGGAAAGTGCGGGTCGCGACGTGGTCACAGTCAAACACGCAGATCAGCTCACCTTTGGTGATCTTCATCGCGTGATTCAGATTACCGGCTTTAGCATGGCTGTTATCGTCACGCGTGATATAACCCACGCCGACATCGGCAGCGAAAACGGCAAATTCTCTGCGTTTACCGTCATCAAGCAGGTAAACCTTTATTTTATCGCGTGGATAGTCGATGCACTGAGCCGCCAGCACCGTATCACGCACGACGTCGAGGCTTTCGTTATAGGTCGGGACATAGACATCAACCGTCGGCCATAAGCTGGTGTCTTCCGGCAAGGGTTCAATAGTACGTTTTAAGGGCCATGTGGTTTGCAGGAAACCCAGGATTAAAATCAGCCAGACGTACAGCTCGGCAATATATAAGCCGATGCCAAGAATCGCTTCGATTTCCGAATTAAAATACAGGGTTTCAGTCGTTCGCCACCATATATACCGGGATGACATCAGGGCGGACAGAATAACCATTACCACCGTTATTTTACGGCTTTTGCTTACCCCTAACAAAAACACCATACCAATGCTGATCAAGCCAAAAATATACTGCTTTTGGCTATCCATCGGCGTGATAATGATCACCGCGGCAACAGGTGCAAGCACCAGCAGCAGCAGGTAAAACCCGATTTTACTCATGTCCCACCCTGAAAAGAGCTGTTTTTTTAAACCTGGCAAGCCAGGTCATTACATTTAGTAGTTGCTGGTGTGAATCTGAGCCTGAACTTCGCCATTACCTACAGTGATATTCAGCGTACTGGCGACACGTTTGGCGATCAGTTCAATATCAAAGGCAGCGGCGGATGAAGGGCTAAAATCATAAACAGACTGCTGTGATGCATTGGCTTCGCCCACGCTTTCATCGCGATGAATCT
Organism: Pantoea sp. SJZ147; assembly: GCF_007828605.1. Classification (NCBI taxonomy): domain Bacteria; kingdom Pseudomonadati; phylum Pseudomonadota; class Gammaproteobacteria; order Enterobacterales; family Erwiniaceae; genus Pantoea; species Pantoea sp. SJZ147. The sequence continues at coordinate 142,068 of NZ_VIVB01000010.1, read as the reverse complement.
GGCCCAAAAGATTATCGCCGAGACGTTGCTGAATAAAAGCGGTCACATCACGATTAATATTTCGACGATTGTCACACTGATTCAGAACAAAATAATGCCCATGTTTACTATTCAGCGGCTGACCAATCAGGCGATTTTCCTCAATATGGGGCAATAACGACACTGAGGCGGTATCGGCTAACATCACCACCAAATGCATATCGGCTAATGCCTTGATTGCTTTAAGCGCTGGCCCGGGGCCTGGAGGAAAATCCGCAACCATGACCAGACCCGGATAGTTCAGTAAGGTGTCGAGACCTCGCTTGATAAAGTGAGGATCTTTCGCCAGGTTCTCTTCAAACCGTTCACGCTGGGATTCAGTGACATTGCCATAGGGGAGAACAAAAATATTCCCGCCGGTGGTCAGAATAGACTGGCTCCAGTCCGCCTGTTCCTCAGAACGTGCAACAAAGCCCCGCCCATCATGCAGCGGCACGCCAAAATGGAGGCGCAATGCATTCTGTACATCAAAATCGATTGCCAACACTTTGCTACCCGAGCGGGCCAGACTCCAGGCCAGATTGGCTGCCAACGTAGTTTTCCCCACCCCACCTTTGGGCGAGCACACACAAACTAACGGCATAAGGCAATCTTCTCCAGTAGCGGTTTTAATAACGTTTCTTTCGGTAAATTTTCTGATCCACTGTTGCGCGCGCGGAACAGTCCGCTAAAGCGGCCATTGTCCGTCTCGGCAGGCGCGTCACGATTCGGCTGCGCCGTGACAGGCGGTGTCGGTATTGCGTTCTCCTGTACGGGAGAAGCCTCTGCTGTTTTCTGCACCTCTGCAGAGACGGATTGCGCTGTGGGTGCCGGGAACAGAGATGAAGTGGAGGAGGTTGAAACGGGCACCACCACTTCAACATGAGGTTCATTGCCGTTCAGGCTGCTCATGATGGAGCTGGAAGACGCCGCTGCGGGCTTGGTCACATTCGGAGATAACGCGGCCACAGCAGTCGTGCTGAATTCATCACCCTGAATCGGTTGTGGCTGTGGCAGATCAATGCGTTGGCCACCACTGAAAGGCATTTGCGTCTCTTCACACGCCAGTTGACGAATGAGAGACCATTTACTTTTATCCGCCGCTTCCTGCGATTGGCCTGACATATCCTGAAAGGCGATGTCGAGCGTTTTTGTCTTTTCCTTAAAACGCTGTAAGTCGTCGTAATTTTTCATAGACCATGGCCTACAACAGAGGGAGGATTTTTCCAGGAATATATCATAATAATTTAAACACAGTGAGATAATTCTGATTACAAAACCGACATATTCAATAAGAAAGCTTAATGCTAATAGCCATTCTTTAGCAATAAATGAGTACCTTTTCACATATATCACTAAAAATTGTTGAGACAACTTTAAGTTAAATATCATCACAAATGATTAACATCTTAGCGATCGCTAACATCAGGATAGCTGCTGTTACAACCTTTTGTATTTACTGGTAAAAAAAAACCTCATTCGCTTTCGGGTTTTACAGGCCTTTTTGTGCCCGTCTGGAGAGACTTTTACGTTATCGAATTATGGTTAGTAAAGTATTACTGTGCTAATTATCACCGGATAAAAACCGTTCAATGTTGAAAACGTTGCCTTTTACGCCTTTTCGGAACAGTGACTTTTTTTCTTCCATCAGAAAATTAAAAAAATTGAGAGGTTATTCTCTCGTAAATGAATGGAACTCAAAGTCTGAAAAAGCACAGAGAAAAACGCTGTTTGTTTGACCATTTAATCCAACCCGCTTCATCTCCATTCTGGACAGTGAGGCTAATGATTCGGCTTGTCGCAAAGGTTGCGTTAACGCAGCGCGCCAGGCATGACCCCATTCGAATACGTCACAGGGTGTTTTTCACTGGATGAGCTGTCGCATTGAACAAAACACCAGGCATTATCGGGGCGCTTACAGACAGGCGGGGCAGAAGGGGAAGGCCCGTAATGTTATCGGGCCGGGTAATACGATGAAAGCGTAGCTGTAACCTGTCATCTTGATGGCGGAATCCTGGCCGTTTCTACCCGCAAGGATTCCGCCCGCCAGTATGTTAAGGCTGACTGGCAGTTTCACCTGATTCAATCAACTGGTTTTCATCCTGATCAACTGCGAAGCAGGCGATCTGCTGATCACCGTACTGCTTGAGCTTAGGCTGCAGCTGAACGCAGGTGCCAAAGCGACGCCGGCAGCGCGCGTTAAATGCGCAGCCCGGAGGCGGATTGAGCGGGCTGGGCAGTTCGCCGGTCAGCTTGATACGTTCGCGGCGCTCGTCAGGATTGAGCCGCGGCGTGGCAGAGAGAAGCGCTTGTGTGTAAGGATGGCGCGGATTGGCAAAAATCGCCTCTTTGCTGCCCTTTTCAACACAACGACCCAGATACATCACCATCACTTCATCGGCAATATGCTCTACCACGGAAAGATCATGAGAGATGAAAACATAGGACAGCCCCATCTCTTGCTGTAGATCCATCATCAGGTTAAGCACTTGTGCACGTACCGACACGTCCAGTGCTGAAACCGGCTCATCGGCAATCAGCACGTCTGGCTCAAGCATCAGGCCACGGGCAATCGCAATACGCTGACGTTGACCACCCGAAAACATATGCGGATAACGATCGTAATGCTCGGTTTTCAGCCCCACTTTGGCCATCATCTCCAGCGTTTTTTCGCGACGTTCCGCTTTGCTGAGTGAGGTATTAATCACCAGAGGTTCTTCCAGGATCTGACTGACTTTTTTGCGCGGATTCAGCGAGCCGTACGGATTCTGAAACACGATCTGAATTTTCTGCCGACGCAGCTTCTGCGCCTGAGGATCGTGTTTTAACAAATCCTGGCCGTGCCAATAGAGCTGCCCTTCTGTCGGTGTTTCTATCATGGTCAGTAAACGGCCCAGCGTAGACTTGCCACAACCCGACTCACCGACAACCGCCAGGGTTTTACCGCGTTCCAGATTAAAAGAGACGCCATCCAGCGCTTTTACCAGCCGCTCCTGACCAAACAATCCTTTCTTCACCGGATAGTGTTTTTTCAGGTCAATGGCCTGTAGCAGATACTCGTGCTTAGTATTATCAGGACTCATAAGTTGGTCTCCCGGCATCGTCCAGCGGATAGTGACATTTGGACTGACGTCCCGGAATCGTCCGCAGTTCAGGTTCTTCTTTACGGCAACGATCGTTGGCATAAGGACAGCGTGGATTAAGCAGGCAGCCTAACGGACGATCGTATTTTCCAGGCACAACACCGGGTAAGGAGGCCAGCCGCGCTTTATCCGCCGCGAATTCCGGCAACGCCCGGAGCAGAGCCTGCGTATAAGGATGACGTGGTGCTTTAAAAATGTCGGTCGCTTTGCCGCTCTCCACAACCTGCCCGGCGTACATCACAATAATGTGATGTGCGGCTTCTGCCACCAGCGCCAGATCGTGCGTGATCAGGATCAGCGCCATGTTTTCCTGCTGTTGCAGATCCAGCAACAGCTCAATGATCTGCGCCTGAATCGTTACGTCCAGCGCGGTGGTGGGCTCATCAGCAATCAGCAGCTTTGGACGACAGGCAATCGCCATCGCAATCATTACGCGCTGGCTCATCCCGCCTGAGAGCTGGTGAGGATAAACATCCAGACGCGAGGCAGGATCGGGAATGCCCACTTGATCCAGTAAGTCGATTGCCCGCTGACGGCGGGTACTTTTATTACCGCCCTGGTGCACCTTAATGGCTTCCATAATCTGATAGCCCACGGTGTAGCACGGGTTCAGGCTGGTCATCGGGTCCTGAAAAATCATCGCGACTTCAGCGCCCACTAACTGGCGACGCTCTTTTTCAGAAATGCGCTGCAAATCCCGTTGATTGAATTCGAGTTTTTCTGCCATCACTTTGCCGGGAAAATCGATCAATCCCATGATGGCCAGAGAACTGACGGATTTACCCGAGCCAGACTCGCCGACAATGCCCACGACCTGGCCCTGCTCAACCTGATAACTGATGCGATCGACTGCCCGGAACGGTGCCTTCTCGTCGCCGAAATGCACCGACAATTTGTCTATATTTAATAACGCCATCTCGGTGCCTCTTTACTGCTTGAGTTTCGGGTCGAGTGCATCACGCAAACCATCGCCCATCAGGTTAAATGCCAGCACGGTAAGCAGAATGACTAACCCAGGGAAAGTCACCACCCACCAGGCACTTTGCGCATACTGCAATACGTCGGAGAGCATGGTGCCCCACTCCGGCGTTGGCGGCTGCGCACCCATACCGAGAAAGCCCAACGCCGCCATGTCGAGAATGGCGTTGGAAAAGCCTAACGAAGCCTGAACGATCAGCGGTGCCAGACAGTTAGGTAAAATATTCACAAACATCTGGCGCAGCATACCGGCCCCCGCCACACCAGAAGCGGTCACGTAGTCCCGGTTGACTTCAACCAGCACCGCCGCGCGCGTCAGACGGATATAGTGGGGCAGCGCGACAAACGTCAGCGCGATAGAAGCGTTGACGATCGACGGGCCAAAAATGGCTACCAGCACCAGCGCTAACAGCAGGCTTGGCAACGCCAGCATAATATCCACCAGGCGCATAATCGTGGCATCAACCGCCCCGCCGATATAACCGGCCAGCAAACCAAAAATGACGCCAAAAATCAGCGACAGCACCACCACCATGCAGCCCACCAGTAACGACAGGCGCGCGCCATACATCAGGCGCGATAAAATATCGCGGCCGACATCGTCGGTGCCCAGGATGTAGCTCCAGTTTCCGCCTTCCTGCCAGACAGGAGGATGCAGCAGAGCATCACGAAACTGTTCGGCTGGGCCGTGCGGTGCCAGTACATCAGCAAAGATGGCGATCAACAGCATTAACACGATGTAAACCAGGCCGGTTACCGCACCTTTATTACGTTTGAAGTAGTGCCAGAATTCCTGAATCGGGGTCATCGGCTTGGGTGCAATATTTACGCTTGCGGGATCAACAACAGACATGATGCCCCCTTATTTCTTATGACGTATGCGCGGATTCACCACGCCATACAGCAGATCAACCAGCAGATTGACCAGGATAATCAGTATTGCCGTCAGCAGCACACCGCCCTGCACAACCGGATAGTCACGGCGTTGCAGCGCTTCGATTAACCAGCGTCCCAGGCCCGGCCAGGAAAAGATGGTTTCGGTCAGGATAGCGCCTGCCAGCAAGGTGCCGACCTGCAGGCCAATCACGGTGACAACCGGCAACATCGCATTACGCAGAGCGTGGATGACAATGACGCGCATACGCGTCAGGCCTTTCGCACGCGCCGTGCGGATATAATCTTCTCCCAGCACTTCCAGCATGGAAGAACGCGTCATACGCACGATGACCGCCAGCGGAATCGTACCCAGCACGATAGCGGGTAAAATCATGTGCATGACCGCATCTTTGAAGTCGCCAGGCTCACCCCAGATCAATGTATCAATCAGCATGAAACCGGTCAGTGGATGGCTGTCGTCCAGGAACACGGTATCCGCAACACGGCCAGAAACCGGGGTAAGGTTAAGCTGCACCGAAACCAGCATAATCAGCATGATGCCCCACCAGAAAATCGGCATGGAGTAGCCGGTGAGGGAAATACCGACGGCGGTGTGATCAAACACCGAGCCACGTTTCACCGCAGCCATAACGCCGACCGGAATCCCGACGCAGACCGCAAACAGCATTGCGCACATCCCCAGCTCAAGCGTGGCTTTAAAGCGCGGGACGAATTCGGTCCAGACGGGAATGCGGCTTTTCAGTGAAATGCCTAAATCACCATGCAGCACGCCATAGATATAGTGCAGATACTGTTTCCACAGCGGCTGATCGAGCCCCATCATCGCCATCAATTCAGCATGACGCTCTGGGGAAATACCGCGCTCGCCTGCCATGATAAGCACCGGATCGCCCGGAATCATATGAACAAACGCGAAGGTCAATAATGTAATACCGATGAACGTTGGGATGACAAGCCCCAGACGCCGGAGTATGAACTGCAGCATAGGCGTAATTCTCAGTCGTTTTCCCCTGGCCCTGGCCAGAGATAACATTGCTCATTAACCGCATCCAACGAAAGCCGGACGCGACGCAAGAAGCGCTTCTTAGGTAAAAGTAAATAGCCGGAAAAAAAGAGCAGATAACAGGCGATCGGAGGAGATCGCCTGAGGGCCGGCAAAACCGGCCCTTACTGCAATAATCCGAAAGGTTATTCCTGAATATCGACGGTATCGAAGTGATGTTTACCTAATGGATCGACGACATAGCCAGTGACTTTCTTACTGACAGGCTCGTAAACGGTTGAGTGAGCAATGATCAGCGCAGGCGCCTGGTCATGCATCACTACCTGAGCTTGCTTGTAATACTCAATACGTTTGTTGTGATCGGATTCTGCACGTGCTGGCTGAATCAAATCTTCAAACGGCTTATAGCACCAGCGGGAATAGTTCGAACCATCTTTGGCCGCCGCACAGCTGAACAGCGTGGCGAAGAAGTTATCTGGGTCCCCGTTATCACCGGTCCAGCCCATCATCACAGTTTGATGTTCGCCCGCTTTGGCGCGTTTCAGGTACTCGCCCCACTCATAGGTCACGATTTTGGCTTTCACGCCAATTTTTGCCCAGTCAGACTGAATCATCTCCGCCATACGGCGCGCGTTCGGGTTGTAAGGACGCTGAACCGGCATTGCCCACAGATCGATAGAGAAACCGTCCGCCATACCCGCTTCTTTCAGCAGGGCTTTAGCTTTTTCAGGATCGTAAGCATAGTCTTTAACGTCCTTGTTATAGCCCCACATTGTTGGTGGGATCAGGTTTTTCGCCGGCTGGCCAGCGCCCTGATATACCGCATCGATAATGGCTTGCTTGTTAACCGCCATGGTCAGCGCCTGACGCACTTTCACGTTATCCAGCGGTTTTTTCTCGGTATTAAATGACAGGTAACCGACGTTCAGACCAGGCTGTTCCATCAGGTTAATTTTGCTGTCTTTTTTCATGCTGGCGATATCGGCCGGATTTGGATACGGCATGATCTGACATTCGCCTTTCTGCAACTTGGCATAGCGAACTGACGCATCTGGCGTGATAGAGAAGACCAGGCGATCAATTTTTGGCTTGGTTCCCCAGAAATCCGGGTTAGCTTTATACAGAATACGCGAGTCTTTCTGGTACTGCTGGAGCACAAATGGCCCGGTACCGACAGGGTTCAGGTCAACTTTCTCTGGCGTACCGGCCTTCAGCATGTTGTCGGCATATTCTTTGGACAGGATGGAAGCGAAATCCATACCCAGATCGGCCAGGAAAGGCGCTTCAGGGCGCGTCAGCACAAAGCGTACCGTGTGATCGTCCACTTTTTCGATTTTGCTGATCAGCTTCGGCATATCCATACCTTCAAAGTACTCATAGCTGCCGCCAGAGACATTGTGGTACTTGTTGCTTTTATCTAACTGGCGCTCGAAAGAGAACACCACGTCATCAGCATTGAATTCACGCGTAGGCTTAAAATCTTTAGTGGTTTGCCATTTCACGCCATTGCGTAAATGGAAGGTGTAGGTTTTGCCGTCAGCGCTGACGTCCCACTTTTCTGCCAGGCCCGGCACCAGTTCGGTGGTACCGGTTTTGAATTCAACCAGACGGTTATAGATAGGCACAGAGCTGGCATCGTATGTCGTACCAGAGGTAAAGAGCTGCGGGTTGAACCCTTCCGGAGAACCTTCAGAACAATAAACCAGGGTTTTCGCTTGAACACTTGCGGCTATGGTCATGGCTATCAGGCTCAGACCGACCTTCAGCATCCTGGATTTAGCCAGGGAGTTGATCATGCTTTTGCTCCATTGTGATGTGTTGTTGTGTGCATTGCCTGACCTCTGGTTTTTTTATGCGGTTCAGGCGGTCCACCCAGCGGGTGTGATAAGAGTGAGATAGTTTTCTTTTGATAATGCTGATTGATAAGTACCCATCAGAAAAATCTGTATCTGCACTGTTATTGACGCATCAATTTGTCAACAGTTGCAAAGAACGTCAATACAACGGTTAGTTATTTACACAGAGTGTGAGGAATAGCAAGCAACGATAAAAAAAACCCTTACTGACGTTATGCCATACATTGCATAGCGGGACGGGTTTATTCGCCATCTATTCTGCTGTGAGAGGCGGCAGACAGTAGTGATTCGCGCTAAAAAAAATCGTGCATCATTTAGCGCCAAATGTTGGATATCTGAACGATTACCCGTGCGTTATGACGTTCATCTAGCGAAAAATGCTGTCATTTTTGAGTGAAAAATTAACAATTATTCTTTTTGTGGCATAACCAAAACTTATCTTTGATCCGCCGACATCCCTCAGGCGAGAAGGGCTGTGTCGGGATTAAACCGAAAAACGGCTGTCTGTCGGTGAAATTGATTTCAAGGAAGAATTATTGGTTTTTTGGAAAAATCTGGCATGAGATATTCTAATAGCAGAGCGGGGCAATAAAGCCTGAAAAGCGTTTTTCACCCTGCCTGTGTTGAGATGAACGCCTTTTGCCAGGCCGATTAGCTGCTCGCGCAGGCAAAAACCCCGCTATCGGTGGCGTTGCCTGGGTCGGTTTACTAAAGGGATGGGATGAGGCGCAGGCCGTTGCCTTCGCAACGTTGTCTCGCTTCGCCCGGCGCAAACGGCCTTCGGAGGTTCTCATCCTCATTTTATTCAGGCGAAAAAAAACCTGTCTTTTCAGACAGGTTTCTTAAAAATGGTCGGCGAGAGAGGATTACGCGCCCCTGCGGGACGCGCCCTTCGGGCCGTTGCCTTCGCAACGTTGTCTCGCTTCGCTCGGCGCAA
>NZ_VIVB01000010.1:0-133137 GCF_007828605.1 Pantoea sp. SJZ147 | reverse complement strand
AACCTCCTTCGGAGGTTCTCATCCTCATTTTATTCAGGCGAAAAAAAACCTGTCTTTTCAGACAGGTTTCTTAAATATGGTCGGCGAGAGAGGATTACGCGCCCCTGCGGGACGCGCCCTTCGGGCCGTTGCATTCGCAACGTTGTCTCGCTTCGCTCGGCGCAAACCTCCTTCGGAGGTTCTCATCCTCATTTTATTCAGGCGAAAAAAAACCTGTCTTTTCAGACAGGTTTCTTAAATATGGTCGGCGAGAGAGGATTCGAACCTCCGACCCACTGGTCCCAAACCAGTTGCGCTACCAAGCTGCGCTACTCGCCGATGGGGGCGCATGTTACTGCTACCCCTGGGAAGCGTCAACCGCTTTTTGCGCTTTCGCGCCTGATCGCCTGGAAAGCAGGCGGTCAGCGGCTTTTCCCCGTTCCGTGCTGCATCGCTACGCCACTACAGCGGTTTAGCGGTTGTTCCGGCGGGTGCCTGGCACCAGTTATTGGCCGCCTTAATACCACCATCTGGAGAGGTATAACCCAGGCAGCCCATGATCGTATCAAACAACTCGACGTGACGATGGGTTTTACCCGTGCGCTGTTGCGCCTGCAGACGCTCGAAGTTGTCGCGGTTGGTCGGGTCAGCCAGATATTTATCCGATGCCCACACCATCATGGGAACACGGAACTGCTCCGGCGGTGCCATTTCACGCGGCGTGCCATGCAGATGCATATTATCGCTGATCGACTCACCATGGTCAGACGCATAGAACACGATCGCTTTCTTATCACGCAGCTGATCCAACACACTGTCCAGCATACTGTCGACATAGAGAACAGAGTTATCGTAGGCGTTAATCAGCTGTGCTTTGCTACAGGTTTCATCGACGCCCATACATTCAGGCTGATAACGCGCAAAACTGCGCGGATAGCGTTGCGAGTAAAGGTAATGTGAGCCTTTGGTGTGCAAAACCACCAGGTGTTTACCCTTGGGATAGCGCTGGAGTGATGCCTGCAACTCCGGGACCAGCAGCATATCATCCACTGATTTACCCTGATTGCGTGGCTCTGAACCAATTTGCTCGCGGAAGGAGAAGTTATTCGCATTGATATTATCGTAGAACCAAACTTCACTTTGCATCGCGAACAGCTCAGAGGTAAAGCCCAGCTCTTTCATCACTGCGAAAACATTTTGCTCTTTCAGGGTACGGCCAGGGTTGTCCATGGTGCCGCCTTCACGCACGAACATACAACGCAAAGACAGTTTGGTCGCGGTATCACAAGATTCACCACGAAACGCGACCAGGTTTTTCTCTTTCGACAGCTTAGGTGTGGTATTGCGCTCATAACCCAACATGCCCATGTGATCCCAGCGCGTGGTTTCACCAATGACAAACACCACATAGGTATCATCTAACCCCGGCGGTGCAACGTAGGTAAATTTCTGCGCAGGGTCCAACAGTTCGTGATTTTCCAGCGTCTCGTCAACCTTCGTCCAGGTAAACAGACCCAGTGCAGCCAGCCAGTTAGACGGCAAATAAGAGTGCGCCACAATACCGCCATAGCTCGGCAGGTCGATATTGGTCACTTCCTCGTTGGTTTTTTGCAACTTGTCGAAGTAACGGATGGGTAACCACACCAACGCGACGCAGGCCAGCAAAAGTAAAACGGGTTTTAGTCGCTGCCCTGGCGTACGCAGTTGCTCATTCAGCGTCATGCTGAGGTTGTTACGCCAAATCATAAACAGCGGCAGCGCGCTGACCAGCACCATCCACAGGATAAAGTGATAACCCACGACTTCTTTAGACAGATCGGTATCCGTCGTCATGACTGATGCCACAATGCCGTAGCCAATGACCACATTGAAAAAGGCCATGTAATAACCGGCAGCGACGGAAATCAATACAATTAAGGTCGCAAGAACACGGTACAGCCACTTTCCGCCCAATGATAACAGTCGCATCAGGAAAAACGTCAGTAACACAATTGCTACGACCTCGGTAAAGGCGGTCAGCCAGTTTGTCACGGTTGATTTCGTCAGAAAGCCATCAAAACGGCGGTAAAAGATCGGCAAATTCAGCAGGATACCGAGATACAGAGCCAGCAAGAGCGACAGCTTTTGCTGTGTTAATGATTTTATATAATTCATGAAAAATGGTGTTTCCCCGGAACGAAGCGCTTAACTAAACGTTAATCTGACTGCCATATTTCGGCAGAGTTCGCGAATTAAGCGGGCCGGTTAAATAAAGAAGAATATTCTGAACGTTTTTACACGTCATCACGCGAAGTGGCACAGTTAAGCATGTGACATGCATTTAGGCCAGAAAATAGTCTGGAGAAGGGGCAATTAACAGCGTGGGTGAAAAGAAAAAAGGGCCGGTGTTCAGGCCCTTAATCATTTAGCGAAGGATATTCAGCGTTACGTCGATGTTGTTACGTGTCGCATTTGAGTATGGGCAAACGATATGAGCAGCATCAACCAGTTTCTGTGCTTCTGCTTCGTCCATCTCAGGCAGGTGAATATTCAGCGTCGCCTCAATGCCAAAACCATTAGGGATTGGACCAATACCGACTTCGCCTTCAATCCATGCGTCTTTTGGCATCGCGATTTTGTCGCGGCCAGCAACAAACTTCATTGCGCCCAGGAAGCAAGCTGAGTAGCCCGCTGCAAAAAGCTGCTCTGGGTTAGTGACTTCACCACCTGCACCGCCCATCTCTTTTGGTACGCCCAGTTTGACATCCAGAACGCCGTCAGATGAGGTTGCACGACCATCACGACCACCGGTAGCTTTAGCTTTTGCACGGTAAACCACTTGTTCTAAAGACATATCTTATCTCCATTGTACTATTTAATCGCTCGCTACTTATTGGTCAGCAGTCGAGCTGCGAAGTCTGACTTATTTCATACATCCAGATAAAAATTTAGCGCGGCACCATCAGTTTGTCACGTAACTGGTTCAACTGCAGTTTAAGCGCCGCCATCTCATCCTCACTGCAATCAGAGGCACACTGGATTTCATCGGGAATCCTCTCAGCCTGCTGACGCAAAAGACGTCCGGTATCCGTTAAGCTGACGACCACCTGACGCTCATCCTGACGGGAGCGCTGGCGATTGAGTAAGCCCGCATTTTCCAGACGTTTTAACAGCGGCGTTAATGTCGCTGAATCCAGAAAGAGGCGTTCACCAATCTCAGAAACGGTAAGTGAATCCTGTTGCCACAATACCAGCATCACCAGATATTGCGGATAGGTAATATCCATCTGCGTAAGTAACTTACGATACACTTTATGCATCGCCAGATTGGCGGAATACAGTGCAAAGCAAAGTTGCTGATCGAGCAACAGTGGCGCAGCTTTCACTTTTTTGTCATCTTTATTACTGTTCATGGACGCAATATAAATAGCGCACTAGTTAATTGCAAGCAATTTATGAAAACGAGGTAGTGCATGCAGGATTCTCTGGAAGAACAGGCGCGACGCTATGCCACGCAAGCCCATGCAGCAGCGGGCCAACGCCGTAAATACACCGACGAACCTTATATCGTCCATCCTGCAGCCGTTGTGGAACTGGTCAGAAGCATTACGGATAATCCCGTCTTGCTGGCTGCGGCCTGGCTACACGATACCGTGGAAGATACGACGACGACACTTAGCGATATCGAAAATCACTTCGGTAATGATGTCGCAATGCTGGTTGAAATGCTGACCAATACCGCACCGCAAAGTGCAGGGAATCGTACAGAACGCAAAATGGCCCATTTTCGCCATACTGCGCAGGCCAGCCCTGACGCACAAACCATCAAGCTGGCTGACATCATTGACAATACGCGCTCTATTGTTCGCTTCGATCCCCATTTTGCCCGCGTTTATCTGATTGAAAAAAAGGTGCAAATTGAATTGCTTAAGCAGGGCAACGCAGAACTCTGGCGCCAGGCTTCCGCCAACATTGAAAGTGGTATTGCTCAGCTGGCCGATGCGCCCTATAACGTGCCTGAAAAATGGTTTGTTAAACAAGCGGCCAAATACGGTGGATTAAGCTAACGCCATCCTCGCCATGCGCTGATTCATTGATGCCAACGGCGTACCTTAGCCTGGAAATGAGGAGCCGGTTATACGGCTTAAAGCGCGCCGGCGGGCGCGGTACGGCTTTCGCGCCTAAGGGCAAACCATGAGGCTTTCGCGCTGCCTCAGTATGTCTCTGTAAAACAGAAATGTTAAGAAGGATTGAATCCAAAAAAATGTAATTTATTGGCTGGAAAACTGTCAAAAAACAGTATTTTTAATATCATAAATAAATAATCGTCATGGCGAAAAGAGATTTTACTGTGATATCACTCACGATAATTTAAAGTAACCCTGGACATACCAAATAAATATAATAGGGTAGCGCTATGTTTAATGAGAGTTGAAATATTATGATCATCTTAAACAGCACCTGTGTAATTTCAAAATGGTTTAACATTGATAATATCATTGTCAACCACCTGCCTTAACGTCCCCTTGCTTTCTTCACCCTTCTGTTCCGGCTGATATGGCCGTGATTTATCGGGTGTATTTTCAATCATTCAGTCATTAAAAAAACTGCCTCGTCGATGACGTCCGTTTATTTGCCGATCAGGGCATTGAAAACGCAACGTTGCACGTAATGCAGTCACGATCTTTTATCGGCTGAAATACAGTAATAACAGCATTCGACCTGGTTTTTATTAATTCGTTTAAAACCATGGCTTCGACATGTCTGCATTAAAGGACATCATTATGAATAATTTTAGACATTTACCTGAGCCATTTCGCATTCGGGTGATTGAGCCTGTCAAACGTACCACGCGTGAACACCGGGACACAGCAATTATCAAAGCCGGAATGAATCCATTTCTGCTGGACAGCGAAGACGTTTTTATCGATTTGCTCACCGATAGCGGCACCGGTGCCGTAACGCAAAATATGCAGGCTGCGATGATGCGGGGCGATGAATCCTATAGTGGCAGCCGCAGTTATTACGCCCTGGCAGAAGCGGTAAAAGCGATTTTTGGCTATGCCTATACGATTCCTACGCATCAGGGGCGCGGTGCAGAACAAATTTATATCCCGGTTTTAATAAAGAAACGCGAACAAGAAAAAGGCCTGGACCGAAACAAAATGGTGGCCTTTTCTAACTACTTTTTCGATACCACCCAAGGCCACAGCCAGATAAATGGTTGTACCGTAAGGAATGTTTATATCAAAGAAGCTTTCGATACGGCGGTTCGCCATGACTTCAAAGGCGACTTTGACCTTGAAAGTCTGGAAAAGGGTATACAGGACGTGGGGGCGAATAATGTGCCCTACATTGTTGCCACGATTACCTGTAATTCCGCGGGTGGACAGCCTGTATCGCTGGCAAATTTAAAAGCCATGTACCAGATTGCACAAAAATATGACATTCCCGTTGTCATGGATTCAGCACGCTTTGCTGAAAACGCCTATTTTATCCAGCAACGGGAAAAACCCTATAAAAACTGGACAATTGAAGCGATCACCCGAGAAACCTATAAATATGCTGACATGCTGGCCATGTCGGCCAAAAAAGATGCCATGGTACCGATGGGCGGCTTACTCTCATTTAAAGACGACAGCTTCTTTGACGTGTACACCGATTGCAGAACGCTTTGCGTGGTTCAGGAAGGCTTCCCCACCTATGGTGGCTTAGAAGGTGGGGCAATGGAACGCCTGGCGGTTGGCCTGTATGACGGCATGAATCAGGACTGGCTGGCTTATCGCATCAGTCAGATTCAGTATCTGGTCGATGGTCTTGAATCAATTGGCGTGACCTGCCAACAAGCCGGCGGTCATGCCGCCTTTGTCGATGCTGGAAAATTATTGCCGCACATACCGGCGGATCACTTCCCCGCTCAGGCTCTTGCCTGCGAACTGTATAAAGTGGCCGGTATCAGGGCAGTAGAGATCGGATCGTTTTTACTCGGCCGTGATCCGAAAACCGGTGAACAGTTGCCCTGCCCGGCAGAACTGCTGCGTTTAACCATTCCCCGAGCCACCTACACACAAACGCATATGGACTTCATTATTGAAGCGTTTGAGCATGTGAAAGAGAATGCCGCGAACATAAAAGGCTTAGCGTTTACCTATGAGCCTAAAGTTTTGCGCCACTTCACCGCAAAACTTAAAGAGATCTAATAGTCATACCTGTACAGTGAGCAGCTGTCTGGCAACAGCTGCTCCGTCACTCTGCTGGTCAACCTGAAAAATTATAAAAATGATAAAAGTAAAAAAGCGTATTGAGAGGACACCATGGAAGACAATACAGATCAGAAACATTCCTCCTTCTGGGGCGTAATGGTTATAGCAGGAACGGTAATCGGTGGTGGGATGTTTGCACTCCCTGTCGATCTCGCAGGTGCCTGGTTCTTCTGGGGCGCATTTATCTTAATCATCGCCTGGTTTTCAATGCTTCATTCCGGTTTATTGTTACTGGAAGCTAACTTAAACTATCCCGTAGGTTCGAGTTTCAACACGTTAACCAAAGATCTATTGGGTAAAACGTGGAATATCATCAGCGGCATTACCGTTGCCTTTGTGCTGTATATACTGACATATGCTTATATCTCCGCTAACGGCGCAATTATCAGCGAAACGCTTTCGATGCATTCCAGTATCAATATAAAGTCAGAATGGATTGGTTTAGGAACAGCGGTTTTCGTTGCCTGTGTATTATGGGTAAGTTCACTGGCCGCCAGCAGAATCACTTCGCTATTTTTAGGTATTAAAATTTTAGCCTTTGTGATTGTCTTTGGTTCACTATTTTTTAAAGTCGATATGTCCCTTCTGCGGGATGTGCGCGGCATCAGTGAAAACAACCGTTACTTTCCTTATATATTTATGGCAATACCTGTCTGCCTGGCTTCATTTGGTTTCCATGGAAATATTCCCAGCCTGATTATTTGTTATGGAAAGAAAAAAGATAAACTGGTTAAAAGTATTGTTTTGGGTTCATTGCTGGCGCTGCTTATTTACCTTTTCTGGCTGTATTGCACAATGGGAAATATCCCGCGTGAAAACTTTAAGGGGATTATTGCCTCGGGCGGAAATGTTGACGTGCTGGTGAAATCCTTTATGGGAACCCATCCCGGTAGCCTGATAGAATTCTTCCTGTTGGTTTTTTCTAACCTTGCGGTAGCAAGCTCTTTCTTTGGCGTGACCCTGGGGTTATTCGATTATCTGGCTGACCTGTTCAACATTGACAATTCCCATGCAGGACGCTTTAAAACGGTGCTGCTGACCTTTCTTCCTCCCAGCATCCTCTATGTGTTCTACCCTGACGGTTTTCTCTACGGCATCGGCGGTGCGGGATTATGCGCAACCATATGGGCAGTGATTGTCCCTGCGCTGCTAGCATTGAAAGCCAGAAAACGCTTTCCTGACAAAACGTTCACCGTCTGGGGCGGCAAGGTAATTCCCGTGTTTGTTATTTTATTTGGTGTCGTGGTTATTGTTTGCTGGTTTGGCAATGTTCTCAACGTTTTACCTAAGTTGAGCTGATTGTCTGACAGGCCTGAGCGTTATTTTGAAGGGAAGCGTTATCGGGAAGAGGTGTTAAACAGCCGGTCACTCATGTGACCGGCTTCAACAATAGCCGGGATAACGCTTTAATACTTAATGACTTAATCGAGTAACTGACGCCCAAGGTAAGGATTGGCGTGAAGTAATTTCATCAATTTCCGTGCCGTTGCGGAAGGGCGCGTACGCTGTGCTTCCCAACTTTTAACCGAAGAAACGCTAACGCCCATGATCCTGGCAAACTCGTCAACCTGCATTCCTGCCATTTCGCGTAAACGCTGCGGCTCTGGCATCGCGGGTTGACGCTGAGCTTGCAGCGCCACAGGGCTGTTATCACGTGTCAAAACAATCTGCTCAAGGCTGCTGAGCAATTCAAACATTGGGTCTTTTAATTCCATAGAGAACTCCTTAAAAACTCACTATGAATCACGTGAAAGAAGGTACAAGAACCTGAAATCAGGCTCAGAAACCGGATTAAGCAAGCTGCATCCCTTAAGAGTTTGTTTTTATTGTAAGAAAACCCTTATGGGACACAGCCTGACCTGCATCGCTGTTAAACATGTCAAAACAATGCAACAAATGCCGGGAGACTAATTATGGATAGATACCTGACAATTTGCAGTGCAAATTAAACATTTTTTTTAACTTTACAATTCTGAAAAATGGTTAAACAACCTAACCAGTTGAAGCCATTGATTTTGTTGCCACGCGGTACATGAAAAGTACAGATCGCTTTTTTGTCCTTGCCAACCTTTTCCGACTCAACGCACACCGAAAACCGTGCCTGTCACTCATAATGATTGCAAAATATGCGCCAGGCTTTCATTTTTTATACAAAGAAATGCGGCAGTTCACTGCCAGCCATCTTCGATCCCGCCCACTGATACTGAGCAAACGCTTACCGGGCCTGATAGTGCGAGCAAGAGCCGCGCTGAATGGGTGATCAACACTATCTTCGGAGGGCAATGTGACGTTACGATTATAGCGGAGAAGATAATTTGTGCCGTTCATGCCAGACGCAAGCACATGGCACAACCCGCACCACTTTAATGCAAGTGAACAATTTTAGGGCAACTCGTTAATGAAGATTTAACGGTAATGCACCACACCGCGCACGTGCTTCGCTTTAAAACTTAAGCTGGTGTTAATTATTCAGACCATGTATTTATGGCCCATTCCGGCTCAGTTTGCAGGTGCTCCACGTCAATGCTGGCGCGCCAGTCCATACAGCAGCCCGTCTTCGTCGCGGCGTAATGGCGCTGTTATCCTCATTCAGCTCCCGGCCTCGGGTAACTGAAGTCTCAAATGGCCTTATAAACCCGCTGCAAGCAAACTTTCTTGCAGGTAATGGCCTTACACAGCGCTTTCACATTGTGTGGCAGTTCACGTTTGTTCTATTCTTTAGGCCACTGCTTTTCCGGACATCAGCCAGCTTTACCGACAGGAGTTGACATCATGGCTTCAGGAATTTCCCGTATTCTGGCACGCGGCGGCATTTTGCTGACTGGCGTGCTTCTCGTATTGCAGCTCACCGCATGTGGTGACAAAGAGGGCGACCAGCGCAAAGCGTTTATCGATTTCCTGCAAAATACCGTTATGCGTAGCGGCGAGCATCTGCCCAGCCTGAGCGAAAACCAGAAACAAAGTTTTGGTCCTTTCGCAGGGGATTACGCCATTCTGTATGGCTTCTCGCAGCAGGCTAACAAAGCGGTAGATCAGGGCATGCGCCCGGTAGTGGATGAACTTTCAGCGATCCACGTGCCGCAAGACTATCTGAGCCGCCGCGACTCTCTTGCTCAGGCTAACAGCGCATTAACGGTAGCCACGCAGCAGCTGGAAAGCGCCAAAATGCAGGCAGATAAAAGCAAAGCCGCGCTTAAACAAACGGACGATCTGAAGAAAGTCTTCGACACCGCTTACGATAAAGTCGTGTCGCAGCCCGCCAGTCAGCTTATCCCGCTGTTACCCAAACTTCAGGCACTCAGCCAGGATGCGGTGCAGACCGGTGAGTTTTTACAGGCTCAGGGCACCCGAGTCAGTTTCAATAACGGTGGCGTTCAGTTCCCGACTCAGGAGCAGGCAACACAATATAATGACTTGATGAACAGCTTATCTGCCAATGTGCAGGCGCTGACGCAGGCTAAAAATGCCGTTCAGGGGAATGTGCAATAAACATCGCTCCGGCACCCCCTGTTCTGCCTGGCTAATCTGAACATCATTTAATAAAGATCATTTATTTAAACGGCCCTGATCAAAGTGTGATCAGGGCCGTTTTTCATCAAATTACTTTGTGATCTATATCTCATTTATCAAACAAAGCCACGGGCGATAAATGTGATCATCATCACTAAAATCCATTGTTAGCGGTGTAAATTTGTTCAGTCCAGGCCGGAAATAGCCTGTTTTTGTGATATGTATCACTAAACACCCCCCTACCACCCCACCATAAACGTGATTAAGATCACATCAAACTGCCTGTACTACGCAGCCCCATATTCGCGTGATAAAGTCCGCCTGCATACAGTAATACTGACGGTTTATCGCCGTAGTGGCTAAACAAAAACAAACGCGCGCTCCTGTTGCAGCGCGTCTCAACAAGGGGTGGGCTTATGTCCTCATCAGTAAAGGTCAAAGTACAAAGCTTTGGTCGCTTTTTGAGTAATATGGTGATGCCTAATATTGGCGCATTTATCGCCTGGGGTATTATCACCGCGCTGTTTATTCCAACAGGCTGGATTCCTAACGCAACGCTGGCGAAGCTGGTCGCCCCGATGATCACCTACCTGCTGCCATTACTGATCGGCTTTACCGGCGGACGTTTAGTCGGTGGCGATCGCGGTGGTGTCGTAGGCGCAATCACAACCATGGGCGTGATTGTCGGTGCCGATATGCCAATGTTCCTCGGCTCAATGATTGCGGGTCCGCTTGGCGGCTGGGCGATTAAATCCTTTGACCGTATGGTTGACGGTAAAATCAAAAGCGGCTTTGAAATGCTGGTGAACAACTTCTCTGCCGGTATCATCGGTATGTTGTTAGCCATCCTGGCATTTATGGCGATTGGTCCACTGGTTGAAGGCCTGTCACATATTCTTGCCACGGGTGTTAACCTGATGGTGCAGAACAACCTGCTGCCATTGACGTCGATCTTTGTTGAACCCGCAAAAATCCTGTTCCTCAACAATGCGATTAACCACGGCATTTTCTCGCCGCTGGGTATTCAGCAGGCGAGCGAAGCAGGCAAATCGATTTTCTTCCTGATCGAAGCAAACCCAGGTCCGGGTATGGGCGTACTGATGGCCTATATGTTCTTTGGTCGGGGCAGTGCTAAGCAGTCTGCTGGCGGTGCAGCGATTATCCACTTCCTTGGCGGTATCCACGAAATCTACTTCCCTTATGTGCTGATGGCACCGCGTCTGCTGCTGGCGGTGATCCTGGGCGGTATGACCGGCGTATTCACCTTGACCGTGCTGCACGGTGGCCTGGTCTCGCCTGCTTCACCCGGTTCAATTTTAGCGGTATTAGCGATGACGCCAAAAGGCGCTTACTTCGCCAATATTGCTGCCATCTTTGCTGCTTTTGCCGTGTCTTTTGTTATTTCTGCCATTTTGTTGAAAACGAGCAAAGTGAAAGAAGATGACGATATCGAAGCCGCGACGCAACGTATGCACGACATGAAAGCGCAGTCGAAAGGACAGAGTCTGGCTGGTGCCCCGGTTGCCAGTGATGCGATGAGCGTTGACCTGGACCATGTGCGCAAAATCATTGTCGCCTGCGATGCGGGCATGGGGTCGAGTGCAATGGGCGCAGGTGTGCTGCGTAAGAAAGTTCATGATGCCGGGCTGAGTAATATCTCGGTGACCAACAGCGCCATTAATGCGTTACCGGGCGATGTTGATTTGGTGATTACCCATCGCGATTTAACTGAGCGGGCTATCCGTCAGGCACCTCATGCTCAGCATATTTCCTTAAACAACTTCCTGGACAGTGCGCTCTACAGCACGCTGACAGAGCGCCTGGTCGCGGCTAATCGCAGTGAAGCCAACCGTGAAGCCGTACAGAAGACGCTGGGTGACAGCTACGATAACAGCAATGCCAACCTGTTTAAGCTCGGTCACAGCAACGTTTTCCTGGGACTGAGTGCCAGCAATAAAGAGCAGGCGATTCGCTTCGCCGGTGAGCAGTTGGTCAAAGGCGGCTACGTAGAACCTGAATACATTGATGCCATGCTGGAGCGCGAAAAGCTGACCCCGACTTATCTTGGCGAGTCGATTGCCGTGCCACACGGTACCGTTGAAGCGAAAGATCGTGTACTGAAAACGGGCGTGGTTTTCTGTCAGTATCCTGCCGGCGTACAGTTTGGCGAGGAGCCTGATGAAGTGGCGCGTCTGGTGATTGGTATTGCTGCCCGCAATAACGAACATATTCAGGTGATCACCAGCCTGACGAACGCGCTGGATGATGATCAGGTCATTGAAAAACTGGCGCACACTGAGAGCGTACAGGATGTTCTGGATCTGTTATCAGGCAAGCCCGCTGTAGCATAATCCGGTTCGACATTTTCCCTGGGGCGGTTGTGCCCGTCCCACTTTTCTGGGGCGGACATGCCCGCCCCATCGTCATTTGATATGGGTCAATTTTATGAAAGCGTTACATTTCGGAGCAGGCAACATTGGTCGCGGTTTTATTGGCAAACTCCTGGCAGATGCCGGTATTGAACTGATTTTTGCAGATGTCAATCAGGCAGTGCTGGATGCCCTTAATGCACGTCATGAATATCCCGTCCACGTCGTGGGTGAACAGGCCAAAGTTGAAGTGGTTAAGGGCGTTAGCGCCGTTAACAGTACCAGCGACGAGATTATCGAACTGGTCGCTGACGTCGATCTCGTTACCACTGCCGTTGGTCCGCAAATCCTTGAGCGCATTGCTGCCAGCGTGGCAAAAGGTCTGGCCAAACGCAGTGATAACGGCAATGTTCGGCCGTTAAATATTATCGCCTGTGAAAACATGGTGCGCGGCACCAGTCAGTTAAAACAACATGTACTGCAAGCGCTGCCCTTTGAGTATCATGTCTGGCTTGAACAACATGTCGGCTTTGTGGATTCAGCGGTAGACCGTATCGTTCCGCCTTCTGAAGCAGGCAGCCAGGATCCGCTGGAAGTCACGGTCGAAACCTTCAGCGAATGGATTGTGGATAAAACCCAGTTTAAAGGCGAGCTGCCTACTATTCCGGGCATGGAACTGACAGATAACCTGATGGCATTTGTGGAACGTAAACTTTTCACACTGAATACCGGTCATGCTATTACGGCCTACCTGGGGCAGTTGGCGGGTCACCAGACTATTCGCGATGCGATCCTCGATGGTAAAATTCGTGCTGTCGTTCAGGGTGCGATGGAAGAAAGCGGCGCGGTGCTCATAAGGCGTTATGGTTTTGAAGCGGATAAACATGCTGCCTATATTCAAAAAATTCTTGGTCGCTTTGAAAATCCGTATCTGAAAGACGACGTTGAGCGCGTAGGCCGCCAGCCACTTCGCAAGCTGAGCGCGGGCGATCGCCTGATTAAACCGACCCTGGGCACGCTGGAATACGGTCTGCCACACGCGAACCTGGTGCAGGGGATTGCGGCTGCCATGCATTACCGCAGCGATCAGGATCCCCAGGCGCAGGAGCTGGCTACGCTACTGGCAGAAAAAGGCCCACAGGCGACCCTGGCGCAGGTTTCAGGACTCGATCCTGAGAGTGAAATTATCAAAGAGGCCGTGAGTGCCTGGCACGCCATGGCATAACAGGCCCATGTTAGCGACCCAGATCGGGGGCGATGAACGGGCCCTCGACAGCAGCACTACATTGACGCAGGCGATAATGGAAGAGAAGCAGGCTTTTGAAAACCGGGTGCTTGAACGCCTGAACGCTGGACGCTCGGTGAGAAGCTTTTTGTTCGCCGCCGTCGAGCTGTTAGCTGAAGCTGTCAATTTGTTGGTACTGCAGGTATTCCGTAAAGATGACTACGCGGTGAAATACGCCGTAGAGCCCCTGTTGCTGGGCGATGGTCCGTTAGGGGAACTCTCTGTCCGGCTCAAGCTGATTTATGGTCTTGGCGTTATTAGCCGGCATGAATATGAAGACTGCGAGTTACTTCTGGCCCTGCGCGAAGAGCTCAATCACGATGCAGGCGATTACCGCTTTACAGACGATGAAATCCTGGGGCCGTTTGGTGAGTTACACTGCGTAGCGGCCTGGCCGCCGGTGCCCGCGTTACATGCTGAGGATGCTGCACTGCAGGCTATGCAGCAGCAGCGTTATCTGCAAATGGTGCGCTCCACCATGGTCCTGTCACTCACCGAACTGATTTCCCGCATCAGCCTGAAACAGGCTTTTAAGAAGTCAGCCAGCTAAATCCTGCCGGGAGCCTGACGGCTCCCCTTTTCGCGCTAACCACCGAGAATCTACGTTAAATTTGGTGTATCCTTAGCCTGTTTTCCTCAACGAGTTGTTGTCATGAAAGAGCAAGAAAAGAACGAAATTAAACGCCTCAGCGATCAACTGGACGCCCTGAATCGTAAAGAACCTCAGTTGCTAGAATCCGGTGATGCTGAAAAGCTGGGTGCGCTACTGAAAGAGAAAGAAACGCTGGTGACTGAAATCGAGCGTCTTCGCAGTCAGCGCGAGGTTAAACTGAGTCTGGAAGCGCAGAAACTGCAAAAGCTACCGTTTAGCCGGGCGATTACCAAAAAAGAGCAGGCAAATTTAGGCGCATTGAAGAAAAGCGTGCGCGGCCTGGTGGTGGTACATCCAATGACCGCGCTGGGACGAGAAATGGGTCTTGACGTCATGACCGGATTTGCGAAAAGCGCCTTTTAATATCGGGGTCAGGCGGCGGCCTGTTCGCTATTTTGCTGGCCAGTAGCAGTCCCTACCTGCTCTGCCAGCGAATCCAGCAGCGTATAACGACGACGGTACTCTGCACGCTTCTTGCTGGCAATGTCCTCCAGCGTTTTACGCGGCAACGTCAGCGGCAGGATAAAGATGCCATCTGCACGTTCTTGCCCGTTAACCGTCAGCCAAAATTCACTGTAGCTGGCATGGAATTTATCCCCTTTACTCTGGCGATAACGCAGGCTACGAAAAACATGCGTCTTGTCTCCTACCGCTGCTATTTTTCGGACGCCGCATTGCTGCGCTAAAATAAACACGACTTCCATCAGTAAGCGTTTAGGAAATAAGCCATGCGCCGCTTTGGTTGCATCGCGAATAACATCATTACTGATGCTTTTACGCGGCCCCTGTAAACCACCAATTAATAAAGTCCGTGCGTTTTCCTCATTTAAGATCGTAAATGTCAGAGACGCGATGCCTTCATCCTGATAACGCAGCACTAAGGTGACTTCCCCCTCGCGATCGTAATAGCCCGCACTACAGGCAATGACGAATTCTTCGTTATTTTTGCCCGACAGTCTGGCCAGAACATTCTCTTCACCGCTTTGCAGGATCTGACGGAGTGACATGTTTTCCAGATTACTCAGCAAATGGTAGTGATCAAGAATAGCCTGCGCGCGAGCTGCTACGCGCATTCCGGCGTGCAGATAAGGGCGATGTAACTTAGCGGGTAATAAACCCTGTACGCGCATTAATTGCGAAATTCTGGGTAACTCAGAGAGCTGCTGTAAATAGCGCAACGTGGTAATGGGTGCAATCAGCGTCCTTAAGGCAAATTTGAGACGAAAACGACGACTCAGCCAGATTTTATTGGGTACGTACTTTCCGCTGATTAATTGAAAAAATAAAGAGGCATACGAATCGGCAACCGGATAGTGTGTAGTGTAAATGGACATGGTGTAAGTTCTTATTAGTCTGATCGTGGCATTGATGATAAAACGACCGGTATCAACGACAGGTTAATGACTCAAATAGTTAAAAACTTAACGGGGTCAACTTACGCTTCGTTTAAAAATGGTTTAACTGATTTATCGCAAGGGACTTTTCTATTGCGGCGATTTGCAGGCAGCCCGCCTGCAACGGAAAACTGCATCGGCAATCGTAGTGGCATCATGCCAACGGCGAAGAGAGAAAACGTGACGTTCAGGCGAAAAAAAACCGGCAGAACAGGTTCTGCCGGTTGAGACTCGTGTGGTTATCGCTTACTTAGCGGAGGCAAAGCGGGCTGCCGCTTCGTCCCAGTTAACCACGTTCCAGAATGCTTTAATGTAATCTGGACGCTTGTTTTGGTACTTCAGGTAGTATGCGTGTTCCCACACATCCAGACCGATGATCGGATAACCTGAAACGCCAGCGATAGCCTCACCCATCAGTGGGTTGTCCTGGTTAGCGGTCGAAACCACGGCCAGTTTGTCACCTTTTTTAACCAGCCAGGCCCAACCAGAACCGAAACGGGTTGCCGCCGCTTTCTCAAACTCTTCCTGGAATTTTTCAACGCTACCAAAATCTTTCTCAATCGCCGCCTTCAGCTCACCCTGAAGCGTTGTGCCCGTTTTCAGGCCTTTCCAGAACAGACTGTGGTTAGCATGACCACCTGCGTTATTACGCAGCGGGCCTTTTTTGTCTGCTGGCAGCTGATCCAGTTTCGTGATCAGTTCATCAACAGGCAGATCAGCAAATTCAGTGCCTTCCAGCGCCGCATTGGCGTTGTTGACATAGGTCTGATGATGTTTGGTGTGATGGATTTCCATCGTCTGCTTGTCAAAGTGCGGTTCCAGTGCGTCGTAAGCGTAAGGCAGGGATGGCAGTGAATAACTCATGTTCTTCCTCTCCATTTAGTGTTTGAGCAGCACGACAATGTCGGCACGTGCCGCGTAAGCAGTCGTATCATTATAGTTAAATTCATGATCGGTAAAAGCGTAATCAATGCCCTATTAAACATAAGGTTTTGAAAAAACATGCAAAGACTGCGCAATTTTAAGTTTTATGCTGCCCGCAAAATGGCCGATGCAGCGGCTGATCAGCAGGCGCGTGTCGCCGCACTCATTGGTTCCGCGCGCAACGCACCTGCACAGAACAGGATTTACATGAGCCGCTGTGGATGGCTGTAAATGGTTGCACGGCCCGGCTTACTGAACCCCACCAGGGTAAGGTTACAGCGTTCTGCAACCTCTACGGCCAGTCGGGTTGCTGCGGAAACGGCAAACAGAATTTCAACGCCACACATGGCTGATTTCTGCACCATTTCATAGCTGGCGCGGCTGGAAACCAGCAGAGCACCGTCGCCCCACGTGGCCTGACTGCGATAGCCCAACAGCTTGTCGAGCGCGACATGACGGCCCACATCTTCGCAGCCGTGAACAAGCTCACCCTCAGGCTGTATCCAGGCGGCAGCATGAGTGCAGCCCGTTTTTTGCCCCACGGGCTGAAAATGCTTCAGTTGCCCCAGCGCGCGGTCCAGGTGCGCTAACGTGAAGCGCTGAGTGAACGGCAGCGGCGTAAGCGGCTTACCAATCTGGTCCAGTTGCTCCACGCCACAAACGCCGCAGCCCGTTCGCCCTGCCAGAGCGCGCCGATGCGCCTTCAACGCCATAAAACGGCGGCTGGATAGCTCAATCTGCACCTCAATACCACTGCAACCCGCGACGACATCCATACCAAAAATATCTGTCGGGGCGTCAATAATGCCCTCTGAGAGAGAAAAACCGATGGCAAAAGCCTCCAGGTCTTTGGGCGTCGTCATCATCACGACGTGAGAAATGCCATTGTAAACCAGCGCCACCGGGACTTCTTCTGCTAACCAGTCAGCCTGGGAATGGTGTAAATCGTCACGTTGCCACACCTGAGTTTCACGCAGACCATCCAGCTCGCTTACACAAGCATCACATCTCGCTTTGTTTTTATTCACTTTGTTCTGATCCTGGCTAATTCCGCATGGATTAAAAGGTAATAGTATTCCGCTATCCTGAATAGTGCCTATTCTGAACCGGGTCAAAGGCGGCAACAAGCGCATGTCACCCCGAGAGCATAAAGCGTGAAATTGCTCCCTGATGGCCTGGCATCCGTTGTGCAAGTCGATGTTCAATCATCCGGTTCACGCGCTGTCAGTCAGGGAAAAAATGCATTTCACACAGAAGGACAGGATTTGGGCTGCTATGATCAGCCTGTCGGGTCGGATCGTGGCATCCAGCCGTGCCGCGGTCTCCTGACTCACAAATATGATTGCTTTGATGTCAGCAGCCGGCGTGACAAGCTGCGAGAACAGAAAGAGCAAACGGGCGAGAGCGCGCACGTCAATATGGCGCGCGTGAGTACCGAGAACCCTATTCTTGCTGGTGTCGTGAGTAGCGTAATCAGCCAACAAAACAGGAAAATGCCCTCTATGAGCATCCGCATTATCCCGCAAGATCAGTTGGAGAAGAGCGAAAAAAACCCAGCGGAGACGATTCCGCCGTTACTTTTTCCCCGGCTGAAAAATTTATATAGCCGTCGTGCTGCGCGACTGCGCGACCTGGCTGCTAAAAATCCCCTTGGGGATTATTTACGCTTTGCCGCGGTGATAGCACAGGCACAGGAAATTGTCCTGTACGACCATCCCCTGCAGATGAATCTGCACGCGCGTCTGGTGCAAAGCAATCAGGCAGCTAAGCCGCCACTGGATATTCATACCTTACCGCGGGACACACACTGGCACCGCCTGCTGCATTCGCTGATTGCCGAGCTCAAGCCCGAGATGAGCGGCCAGGCACTGGCGGTACTGGAGAACCTGGAAAAAGCCTCTGCCACTGAGCTGGAAACGATGGCCAGCGCGCTCTTTGCGGGCGAATATGCTCAGGTCAGCAGTGACAAAGCACCTTTTATCTGGGCTGCACTGTCGATCTACTGGGCACAAATGGCGGCCTTGATTCCCGGCAAAGCTCAGGCTGAGATGGGCAACCAGCGCCAGTTCTGCCCGGTGTGCAACAGCATGCCGGTTGCCAGCATGGTGCACATGGGCTCACATGAAGGGGCGCGTTACCTGCATTGCAACCTGTGCGAAAGTGAGTGGTACGTGGTGCGGAGCAAATGCACCAACTGTGAGCAATCCCGCGATCTTCACTACTGGTCGCTGGACAGTGAACATGCGGCGGTTAAAGCTGAAAGCTGTGGTGATTGCGGTAGCTACCTGAAAATGTTGTATCAGGAGAAGAACCCGGCAATGGAACCCGTTGCGGACGATCTCGCCTCATTGGTGCTGGATGCCCGCATGGAGCAGGAAGGCTTTGCACGAAGCAGTCTGAATCCCTTTATGTTTCCCGGTGAATAGTTTTTTGCTGAAGAAACCCCGCTCAACCGGAGTCACGCAATGAAACTGATTGGCAGCTATACCAGCCCTTTTGTACGAAAGATCTCCATCATTATGCTGGAAAAAGGCATGATGTTTGAATTCGTCAATGCTTCGCCCTACAGCGACGACAGCCATGTTCCGCAATACAATCCGTTAGGGAAAGTCCCTGCGCTGGTCACTGAGGATCGGCAGACCTGGTTTGATTCCAGCATCATTGCTGAGTACCTGGAACAGCGCAGTCAGGTTCCTGCTCTGCTGCCGGGTGACCCACTTGAGTCACTGAAGGTTCGTCAGTTAGAGAAGCTGGCTGATGGCATCAGTGATGCGGCGCTGGTGATTGTGCGTGAGCAGTTGCGGCCTGGCGATATGCAGTCAGAAGAGGTTTTGCTGCGCCATCGCGAGAAGATTCAGCGTGGGCTGGACAGCCTGGAAGGCTACGTGACGGAAGGAAAATGGATTAACAATGGCACGCTTAACCTGGCAGATATTGCCACGGGCTGCATGATTGGCTATCTGAATTTTCGTCGCGTCGTGCCAAACTGGTGTGTTGAACGTCCGGCCTTAGTCAAACTGGCAGAAAATCTGTTTCAGCGCGAAAGTTTCGCCCGTACTGCGCCACCCACATCCTGATGGGCGAGGCAGATGATCAGCCCTGATGCCGCTAGCAGGGCTGACAGCCTGTTTCGAAAGGATTACACAGTGCGCATTTTCTGCATTACCCGTCTTCTGAATGGCATAAGGTGCAGTTCGCGCATGATGCGATGCACAGCTGGCTTGCAGTGCTGGCCGTCGGACTAAAGGTGTAATCAGAAACGGTAACCCACACCGATGTTAATACCATTAACTGCGCGCGGCTCATCTTCAACCCGGGTTCGGGAACCTTCATAACCCAGCGTAACAGACAGATAATCAACCGGATTAATGATAATGCCGGCACCGTAAGCAAACGCATTAGTGCTGTCTGAAAAATCAATATGCTGAGGCATTCCCTGATTATCATAACCGTTATAATGACGGCGCATGGCGGTATGGGAAAAACCCGCAAGCGCGTAAAGACTCACCATGTTATTCAGGCGATATGCCGGGCCCGCCAGCAAAGAATAATATTCTGCGCTGACATGATCGGACGTATTTAGCGAGAAAAAAGAACGGTTGCTGTCTTCACTGTTCTCCAGCGTGGTGAAAGAAGCAAGCACGCTAACCGGTGAATCCCACTCATAGCGATATTGCAGATTTACACCGGGCATATTTTTAAAATCTTCCGCTTTACTCTGCGCATAGCCTACTGACAGGGTTTGCGTCGCCAGTGCTGGCACCGCATCACTCAGTAAGGCGAGGAAAAGAGTGGAAATAATAATCTTCTTCATAAAACTGTCCTGATATAACAAGGCAGGCTGCCTGTAGTCTCTATACAGACGCGCGCGTCCTGTTCATTCTCTGCGACTGACAGCGTGATCCTTTCAAGAAAAATGCTGTGAGCCCGATAGTATTCAGCCCTTTTTCATTCGAAATAAAACAGGCTATTTACGCCAGACATCGTTTTTCCAGCTTTACTACAGATAACAAAAGGCGTGATTAACTCACGGCAAAGTAACGGTAATTAACGGCTATCTGGCGGAGCGGGACCTTAACAAAAAACACGACATTCCCACAATAAACGAAAGGGTAATAGTCGCTTAAATCAGAACTGATTGAGAACAGGTTGATGTTGAGTCACCGCAGCCCGTGAATGACCCGTAATGGCGAAAATAAGCGGACGATGACCCCGTGACAATAAGTATCGCCATATCTTGCATTGCGGCATCGAGTCCGATATATCTTTTGCCATCGCCTTTTCCTGAGCCTGAACGGCACGCGCAGGCCGCAAACCAGGGGAAAAAGGCGACATCAAGCAGGCTGAATGTTGTTATTTACGCGCATTCCTTTTACGGACTGTGAGACCTGACAGTCCATCGCCTCAGGCAGACGAAAACCGGATAAATATCTATCATGCAATCACTCTTCAGAACGGCATTGTGTTGCCTCCTGGTCGGTAATATCACGCACGCCTGGGCTGAGGGGCTGACCCTGGGTGCACAGGGCGAAGCGAACTTTACGCCTTATCACCAGTACAAAACCCAATATTCAGGCCTGCCTTATGTGGGCTATGACAACAATCATGTCTACATTGATGGCACCGAAGTCGGTGCGTATTTCATCAAGGATGACACCACACAATTCAAAGCGCGCTGGTGGTATCTGGATAACGAATTCGATCCCGGTCAGTCATCTGATTCGGCGCTGCGGCAGTTACGTATTCGCCACAGCACCATGATGGGCGGCATTAGCTACCAGAAAATAACGCCTGTGGGTGCCTTCAGAACCGAACTGTCTGCCGATACGCTGAATGAAAGCCGGGGAGTGCTGGGGACGGTCGCATGGGCGGGACAAGTCTCTTTCATGCAGCTAGATGTTTATCCACAGGTCGGCGTTGACTGGCTTAATAAGCAACAGGCAAGCTATTACTATGGTGTGAACGCACAGGAATCTGCCCGCAGCGGATTATCTTCCTGGAACCATCAGGGCGTTACGCCGTGGCTTGCTTTGGCATTTGACTGGCATCCTGTTACGCCTTTGCATATTTATCTGCAACCCAAAGTGACCTTCCTCACTGGCGCACTTCGCGACAGTCCGATGACGGATCAACAGTATTACTGGACGCTCTCTTCCGGTGTGACCTGGACCTTTTAAGGCGGGCTATCTGGCCGATAACGCCGGGCGAGGTTGATTCATCAAGCGGTGATCTCCGCAACACGTGCTGAAACGGGTTGCGGATAAAAATGGCCGTCTTAACGCTGACGAAAGAAAAAATGTGCTGCTATTGCACTCTTTTGTGAAAAGGATGCCCGTTCAAAAGACGGACGGCATAAAATCACCTGCCGCAGCAGTGGTGCTATTCAGGCCTGACCGACTGTTTTTCAAATCTAAAATATCTCAACGCTATTCAGGACGGGACACACTGAATAAAAAAAGGGACGATTTCTCGTCCCTTCTTTAGCGCTTCTGCATGGGTTACTGCAGCAGTGAAATATCGGCGACCTGCAGGAACAGTTCGCGCAGTTTCGACAGCAGCGTCAGACGATTAATCCGCACCGCCTGGTCTTCTGCATTCACCATGACTTTGTCAAAGAAGTTGTCTACCGCTTCACGCAGTTGGGCCAGCTCAATTAACGCATCCTGATAGCGACCTTCTGCAAAGTAAGGCTGCAGTTTGCTGCTCAGGGCGGTAACAAAGGTGGCCAGCTGGATTTCTTCGTTCTCTTTCAACAATGACGCCTGCACGCTGTCATTCAGCGGTTCGGTCGATTTCGCCAGAATATTAGAGACGCGCTTGTTGGCAGCGGCCAGTGCGGCAGCCTCATCCAGCGTACGGAAGTGTGATACCGCCTTCATGCGTGCATCAAAGTCTGCCGGACGGGTCGGACGACGTGCCAGTACCGCCTGCAATGTATCAATGCTGTGACCTTCTTCCTGATACCAGGTGCGGAAGCGCCCCAGCATGAAGTCGATGACGTCATTAACCGCATTGGCATTGCTCAGCTTGCTGCCATACAGGCGTACGGCTTCTTCCGTCAGCGTTTGCAGATCGAGCGGCAGATTTTTCTCTACGATAATGCGCAGTACGCCAAGGGCGGCACGACGCAGTGCAAAGGGATCTTTATCGCCTTTAGGATGTTGACCAATGCCGAAAATACCGGCCAGGGTGTCCATCTTATCGGCGATCGCCAGTGCGCAGGCTACCGGGCTGGAGGGCAAATCATCCCCCGCAAATCGCGGCTGATACTGCTCGTTCAGCGCCACGGCAACATCTTCGGCTTCGCCGTCATGACGCGCATAGTGCATGCCCATCACGCCTTGCGTGTCGGTAAACTCAAACACCATGTTGGTCATCAGGTCACACTTCGACAGCAAGCCTGCGCGCGTCGCGTGGTTCACATCCGCCCCCATCTGCGCCGCAACCCAGCCTGCCAGAGCCTGAATGCGGTCAGTTTTGTCACGCAGCGAACCCAGCTCTTTCTGGAACAGCACGGTGTCGAGGCGTGGCAGATGATCTTCAAGGCGTTTTTTGCGGTCGGTATTAAAGAAAAATTCGGCATCCGCCAGACGCGGGCGAACGACCTTTTCATTACCTGAAATGATCTGCTGCGGATCGCTGGACTCAATGTTGGTCACAAAAATGAAGTTCGGCAGCAGGTTGCCAGCGGCGTCATAAACCGGGAAGTATTTCTGATCGCCCTTCATGGTGTAAACCAGCGCTTCAGAAGGCACTTTGAGGAATTTTTCCTCAAAGGTGGCAGTTAATACAACCGGCCATTCCACCAGCGACGTCACCTCTTCCAGCAGGCTGTCACTCAGGTCGGCTACGCCGCCTAAACGACGTGCCGCGGCTTCCGCATCGGCTTTGATCATGGCTTTGCGGACCTGATAGTCGGCAATCACCTGGCCGCGCTTTTCAAGCACATCCGGATACTGATCGGCGTTCTCGAGCGTGATTTCACTTTCGCCCATAAAGCGATGACCACGAATAACGCGGTCTGACTGAATGCCCAGAATCGTACCGGGGATCAGTTCATCACCGAGCAGCATGGTAACGGTGTGCACCGGACGCACAAACTGCACGTCGCTGTTACCCCAGCGCATCAGTTTAGGCACAGGCAGTTTGCTCAGGGCCGTGGCAATCATTCCCGGCAGTAATGCCTGAGCGTCCTCACCTTTAACCTGGGCACGATAAACCAGCCATTCGCCTTTATCGGTGCTCAGGCGTTCAGCCTGATCAACCGTAATGCCATTACCGCGCGCCCAGCCTTCTGCGGCTTTCGTCGCGTTGCCGTCTGCATCAAACGCTGCGGCTACTGCAGGCCCGCGCTTTTCAACTTCACGGTCAGGTTGGGCGGCACTCAGATTCGCGATTTTCAGCGCCAGGCGACGCGGCGCGGCGAACCAGAGCACCTCGCCATGGTTCAGATTGGCCGCATCCAGCTCGGCCGTAACCTGCGCCGCGAAGGCTTCCGCCAGGCTACGTAATGCTTTCGGTGGCAGCTCTTCGGTGCCGATTTCCACCAGGAACGTTTTCTCAGTCATGGCTGCCTCTTACTTTTTGTTATTGCACATCGGGAAGCCCAGCGCTTCACGAGAAGCGTAATAGGCTTCAGCCACGGCTTTGGTCAGGGTGCGGATACGCAGAATGTAGCGCTGACGTTCAGTCACCGAGATCGCTTTACGCGCGTCCAGCAGGTTAAAGCTGTGCGCGGCTTTCAGGATGCGCTCGTAAGCAGGCAGTGGCAGCGGTTTTTCCAGCGCCAGCAAATGCTGCGCTTCTTTCTCATACTGTTCAAAACAGGTGAAGAGAAAATCCACATCGGCGTATTCGAAGTTGTAAGTAGACTGCTCGACTTCGTTCTGGTGGAACACGTCGCCGTAGGTCGTTTTGCCTAGCGGACCGTCGCTCCAGACCAGATCGTAAACGCTGTCAACGCCTTGAATGTACATGGCAAGACGCTCAAGACCATAGGTGATCTCGCCGGTCACCGGTTTGCACTCCAGGCCGCCGACCTGCTGGAAATAGGTAAACTGCGTCACTTCCATGCCGTTCAGCCACACTTCCCAGCCGAGTCCCCAGGCGCCCAGCGTCGGGTTTTCCCAGTTGTCTTCGACAAAGCGAATATCGTGCACAGTCGGATCCATACCCAACGCTTTCAGCGACCCAAGGTACAGCTCCTGAATGTTGTCTGGCGAGGGCTTGATGATCACCTGAAACTGGTAATAGTGCTGTAAGCGATTCGGGTTTTCGCCGTAGCGACCGTCGGTAGGACGGCGGGACGGCTGCACATAGGCAGCGGCAATCGGCTCCGGGCCAAGTGCACGCAGGCAGGTCATTGGGTGTGAAGTACCAGCGCCCACTTCCATGTCCAGTGGCTGAACAATGGTGCAGCCCTGGCGCGCCCAGTAATCTTGCAATGTCAGGATCAGGCCCTGAAAGGTCTTGGTATCAAACTTTTGCATGATGAGTTCGCACGCGGTTCGGCTAGATAAAAAAAGAGTGCGACAGTATACCCTTTGACCGCGCGATGTGCAGCCGGAAATCCTGCCGTGCAGCCCCGAACGTAGATTTTAGGACGCCGTTCGGCACCCAAGCGCCGCTGAACGGCGAAATTAACCTGTGCCGTTTGGCTTTTTTCATGCGATCTTGCGCACAGAGGGTTCTGAATCCCTGTCAACGCGCTTGTTGACTGCGACGCGACTGGCTACGCTTTGCACCGGGACGCACTGCGCCAGAGGAAACCATGTCGCAAAAGATTTACTGGATAGATAATTTGCGGGCGATTGCCTGCCTGATGGTCATCGTCATTCACACTACCACCTGGTATCTGGCCGGGCCGATGGCGATAAAAGGTCACTGGTGGGACGTTGCCAACCTGTTCAACTCGACGTCGCGCATCTGTGTGCCGCTGTTTTTTATGATTTCCGGCTACCTGTTCTTCGGGGAGCGCAGTGCGCAGCCACGTCATTTATGGCGGCTTGTGGGGTGCCTGCTGTTTTACAGTGCCGTCTCGCTGGTCTATATCAGCCTGCTGACGCCCATCGGTGAAGGACGCTCGATTTTAAAAATGCTGCAGAAGCCGGTGTTTTACCATCTGTGGTTTTTCTTCGCGCTGATCGGCATTTACCTGCTGTCGCCACTGATTCAGGTAAAAAGCGTACGACCGCGCTACGTCGCGTTGCTGGTGTTGGTTTTGGTGGTGCTGGCGAATCCCAATACCATGGATCAGTCATGGGGACGATTCCACTGGTTGCCGATTAACCTGTATATGAGCGGAGACAGTATTTACTACCTGCTCTACGCGCTGTTAGGCCGGGCTATCGGAACCATGGAAACAGACAGGCGCGGCGTGACTGCGCTCGCGGCGGTGGCTTTCCTGGCCTGCGTGACCGGCATTATGCTTGGCACCAAACGGGCGCTAATCGTCAACGGTGCGTTTAACGACACCTGGTATCTCTACTGCGGACCGCTGGTTTTTATTGCGGCCATCAGCGCCCTGCTGGTATTCAAAAATGCCTTTAATCAACGAACCTTGCCCGGTTTAGCGACGATTTCACGTTACTCGCTGCCCATTTACGGTTTTCACGCGCTGTTTATTCATTTCATCCGCACCAACCACTATGACGATATGACGCGGCCCTGGCTGGATCTGCCTGCCGTGTTCACAGTCACCCTGGCAGGCAGTTTACTCCTGGCGATGATACTCAGTCGGATAGACAGACGGCACTGGGTGACCTGAGGGCTATGTTGTCAGATTCCACCCCCGGGCGCGCCATAGCCCGGGCAACGCGGCCATATCCGTGAACACCGTGACCAGTGGATGATCAAGCGCCGGGTTATGTGCATCGGCACAGTAATAGAACACCGGCATGCCGGCGGCGATACCGGCCTGCGCGCCCGCTTCAGAGTCATCCACCAAAATACAGCGTTCAACAGGGACCTGCATGTGCCGGGCGGCGTGAAACATGAGTTCTGGCTCGGGTTTCCAGTGGCCAATGTCGTAACCGCTGTAAAGATGATCGGCAAAATAGTCCAGCATGCCGGTCAAGCCCAGCGAGTGCTGCATCTTCTTGACCGTGCCGTTGGATACCACACACACCGGCACCTTCATCTGCTCCACCAGCGCCTTCGCCCCGGCGATCGGCTTCAGTTCAAGATCAAATAATCGCGCCACTTCGCTGCGGTAGGCAGGTTCAACCTCCTCCAGCGGTAAGGTTATCCGGTGCGATTCCGCGACATCGCGGATAATGTCATACAGTTTTACCCCTTTATACTTTTCAAACATCTCCTGCAGGGAGAGCGTAATACCGTAACGGGCAAACGTGGTGACATAAGCGCGGGTGCACAGTACTTCACTGTCTACCAGGGTACCATCGCAATCGAAAAAGACGCATTCTGCTGACATCTGACTCAATCCTTTTATGTGGGTGCCCTTACACTTTAACGTAACCCTGTCGAATTGCGATAATGGCAATCGGTTGCGAAAAATCATTGTATTGCAGGGGCAAAATCGCCAGGATACGCGCCGGTGAAATTTTCTTCTGGATAAATGGCATGAACAAACACGGCCTTTTTCAGCGCGTATTTAAGCTGCAGGAACATGGTACAACGGTTCGTACCGAGGTCATCGCAGGCATTACCACGTTTTTGACCATGGTCTACATCGTCTTTGTTAACCCACAGATTTTGGGTGTCGCAGGCATGAATACCCAGGCGGTGTTTGTGACGACCTGTCTGATTGCCGCGTTTGGCAGCATTCTGATGGGCCTGTTCGCTAACCTGCCGGTGGCGCTGGCACCCGCGATGGGCCTCAATGCCTTTTTTGCTTTCGTCGTCGTGGGGGCCATGGGCTACTCATGGCAGGTAGGAATGGGCGCAATCTTTTGGGGGGCGCTGGGGCTGTTGATCCTGACGCTGCTGCGCGTCCGCTACTGGATGATCGCCAACATTCCGCTCAGCCTGCGCGTCGGCATTACCGCTGGCATTGGGTTATTTATTGCGATGATGGGGCTAAAAAACGCCGGCATCATTGTGGCGAACCCGGATACGCTGGTCACTGTGGGTAATCTCAGCTCACATCATGTCCTGCTGGGCGCACTGGGTTTCTTTATTATCGCCATTCTGGCGTCACGCAATATTCACGCCGCCGTGCTGATTTCGATGATCGTCACCACGGCGATTGGCTGGATGCTGGGCGACGTTAAGTTTGTTGGCGTATTCTCTGCGCCCCCTTCAATCACCTCGGTGGTCGGTCAGGTCGATATTACAGGTGCATTTAATGTTGGCATGGCCGGCATTATCTTCTCTTTTATGCTGGTCAATCTGTTTGACTCGTCCGGTACGCTCATTGGTGTTACCGATAAAGCCGGACTCGCCGATGAAAAGGGTACTTTTCCGCGGATGAAGCAGGCGCTGTATGTCGACAGTATAAGTTCTGTGACCGGCGCGCTGGCGGGCACCTCGTCCGTTACGGCCTATATTGAAAGTACCTCTGGCGTCGCCGTAGGCGGTCGTACCGGCCTGATGGCAGTGGTTACCGGTCTTCTGTTCCTGCTGGTGACGTTTTTGTCGCCGCTGGCGGCCATGGTTCCGGCTTATGCCGCAGCAGGCGCGCTGATCTACGTTGGCGTACTGATGACGGCCAGCCTGTCGCGGGTGAAATGGGACGATCTGACGGAAGCCGTCCCCGCGTTCGTTACGGCAGCAATGATGCCCTTTAGCTTCTCAATCACCGAAGGCATCGCGCTGGGCTTTATTGCTTACTGTGTGATGAAGCTGGGCACGGGGCGCTGGCGTGAAATCAGTCCCTGCGTGGTGATCGTCGCATTACTGTTTGTGCTTAAAATCGCGTTTATCGACGGACACTAAGCGGCGATAAACGACTTTGCGCGTGCTGGCGACTGGCCTCAGCGGTCAGGATAAGGCCAGCGCGCGTCCATTCAGCGTCGTCAGACGTATCATCTGCGTACCCGCATCCGGCTTGTCCAGGGTGATATCACGCAGTTCAGACCACTGGCCGTCGCCGGTTATTTCCCATAAGTGCAAGTGCCGTACCTGAGGTGATAAAGCACAGGACCACACCAGCGTGGGCTCGGCATCACACAGAATTTGCAGATCGGTATGAAGCGTTGAACGGAGGCGTCCGGCGCCGGGTAGCAGCTGGAGCGACGTCAGTCCTGTTTCATCTCCCCCCTGGAGTTTCATCACGCTGCGACGTAGCGTCCAAATCTGCGTCACCGCCTCAGGCACGTCTTGCTGGGCATTAATCCAGGTGATTTCTCCCGAACTTAAGCCCTGCATCATCTGTTCCTGCGTCTGACGACTGTGCGCCCGCACGATATCAATCTCCAGCCCAACCTGACTGCGCTCTTCAGCCAGCAGTACGCCAACGGTATTCCCTGCGTAGGCAATATTAAAGTCCGGGAGATCGGGGTCCACGAAGGCCGGGCGGCCGTTATGGCAGTTAACTATCGGAGGAAGATGATGAAGGCCATAAACGCGTTGCATGAGCTGCTTCAATATAATGCGCGCCGCCAGAAAGCGCTCGCGACGTTTATCCGCCACGTGTCGCACGCTGTCGATAACGTCCTGCGTCATTGTCATGTCAACGAGCCGTTGGCCGGGGTTGCCTGCCCAACGAACAAAATGACCAGCCATCTGTCGCTCCATGAGAATGGTCAGATAATCATCAGCAGGATTATAAGCGCTTTTTCTGGCTGCCGCATTCGGCATACCGTAAACCCTTCGCTTTTCAGAAAAGCATCAGGCTGACACCCGCACGGCAGGCAGCATAAACCGTCAGGGATGGGCGCTACGAAACGACCGTAACGCTCAGGGATGTCAGACGAACTGGCACGCCTGCTCAAGGCTCAGACGGGGTAAACGGGGATGAAGCTTATCCGGGATGCCATAACCCAAATTAATTAACAGATTGGCCTGCCAGGTCGTATCGGCAAAAAAGGCCTCGTTCACTTTTAACGGATCAAAACCCGACATCGGCCCGGCATCCAGCCCCAACGCGCGCGCTGCCAGAATAAAATATCCTGCCTGCAGGCTACTGTTACGAAAGGCCGTCTCTTTGACCAAATCCGGTGTGTTGGTAAACCAGTTACGCGCATCGGCATGTTGAAACAGCATCGTCAGGTGCTGATAAAATTCGCTGTCCCAGGCAATAATAACGGTGACCGGGGCATTCATGGTTTTCTCAAGGTTGCCTGACGCCAGCGCCGGTTTCAGCTTTTCTTTCCCCTCCGCGGAGGTGACAAAAACGAAGCGTCCCGGCGAGCAGTTTGCAGAAGTTGGGGCCAGGGCAACGAGCTGATAGAGTTGCTCCAGCAGGGCCGGGTCCACGGGTTTTTGCTGCCAGTGATTGTGAGTGCGGGCATGGTAAAAAAGGGTATTCAGCGCGTTATCATCAAGCGATGTAGTCATTATAACTCTCCAGGGAAGACATCCAGTATTCAACCTATACGGTGAGTTCAGGTTTTTGGATGCATTCCGGCCCGTCTTATCGCGTTTTTTGACCGTCAATGCACAGCAAAAAACGCGGGGCAGAGCATCCTTAACAATAATAACCTACGCCACAATAACGAATAAGCAACACATTACGGTTTATCCCGTGAGCGGCGGCGTTCTGTTTTTGCCATGCCGCTGACGGGTTACGTGCTGTACATTATTTGCCGATACAGAAGCTCGAAAAAATGCGTCCCAGCAAATCGTCCGAGGTAAATTCACCGGTAATTTCGCTGAGCGCCTGCTGCGCAAGGCGCAACTCCTCTGCCAGCAACTCGCCTGCCCAGGCACCTAAGAGCTGAGATTTGCCCTGTTCCAGATGCGTCGCAGCACGCTCCAGTGCCTGCAGATGACGACGGCGTGCCAGGAAGCCACCTTCCATATTATCGGCAAAGCCCATGGTCTGTTTGAGATGGTCGCGCAATGTGTCCAGGCCTTCGCTGGTTCTGGCTGAAAGCCTGATAAGCGAATGACCATCGACTTCTGTCAGGCCCAGTGTTTCACCGGTGATGTCGGCTTTATTGCGCACCACGGTAATCGGCAACTGGGGCGGCAAGCGTGCGACAAAATCTGGCCAGATCTCAGCCGGTTCGGTTGCGTGAGTAGTGGTGCCATCGACCATAAACAGCACTCTGTCGGCCTGTTCGATTTCGTGCCAGGCGCGTTCAATACCAATACGCTCCACTTCATCGCTGGCTTCACGTAACCCGGCGGTATCAATGATATGCAACGGCATACCGTCAATATGAATGTGCTCACGCAGTACATCGCGCGTCGTACCGGCGATATCGGTCACGATGGCCGCCTCACGTCCGGCAAGCGCATTAAGCAGGCTGGATTTTCCGGCATTCGGCCGACCGGCAATGACAACCTTCATCCCTTCACGCAACAGGCTGCCCTGTTTGGCTTCGGCACGCACGGCATCAAGATCGCTGATGACCGTATTCAACTGCCCTTCGATTTTACCGTCAGACAGAAAATCGATCTCCTCATCGGGGAAATCAATCGCCGCCTCAACATAGATACGCAGATGAGTCAGTGCTTCCACCAGATGATTAATACGGACAGAGAATGCGCCCTGCAGTGAGTTGACCGCCGATCGTGCCGCCTGTTCTGAGCTGGCATCAATCAGATCGGCAATGGCTTCTGCCTGCGCTAAATCGAGTTTGTCGTTCAGAAAGGCACGCTCAGAGAATTCACCCGGTTGGGCAATGCGCAGACCCGGCAGCGCCACAATCCGTTTCAGCAGCAGATCCAGAATCACCGGCCCGCCGTGCCCCTGCAATTCCAGCACGTCTTCCCCGGTGAATGAGTGGGGGCCGGGAAACCATAGCGCGATCCCCTGATCCAGCACGCTGCCGTCACTATCGTTAAACGATAAATAGTCGGCATAACGCGGTTTGGGCAGTTTACCCAATATCTGCTGCGCAACCTCGGCGGCTCGCGGACCGGAAATACGCAAAATGCCAACGCCGCCGCGTCCGGGCGGGGTTGCCTGAGCAACAATGGTATCGCTATGGCTCATAAATTCTCTCTCACTACAAAAAACAAAGGCGGTCGCTTTGACCGCCTGAGCATAACCGTTTTTATCGCGGGAGACCTCCCGCGACGGCTTTACGCTTTCTTCTTGTCGCGGCTGTGTAAGCCACGTTTTTCCAGCCCGCGATAAATCAGCTGCTGCTGGAGGATGGTCACCAGGTTACTGACGATGTAGTACAGCACCAGACCTGACGGGAACCACAGGAAGAACACGGTGAAAATCACAGGCATATACGTCATGATCTTCTGCTGCATCGGATCGGTCACGGTGGTCGGTGACATCTTCTGAATGAAGAACATGGTGATGCCCATCAGAATCGGCAGAATATAGTACGGATCCTGTGCTGACAGATCGTGGATCCATAAAATGAACGGCGCATGACGCAGTTCTACCGAGCCGGACAGCATGTAGTACAAGGCAAGGAAGATAGGCATCTGAATCACCAGCGGCAAACAGCCACCCAGCGGATTCACTTTTTCTGCTTTATACAGCGCCATCATTTCCTGGCTCTGCTTCTGCTTATCGTCACCTAAACGCTCACGCATCGCCTGAATCTTCGGCTGCAGCATGCGCATTTTCGCCATCGAGGTGTACTGCGCTTTGGTCAGCGGGTACATGATGCCACGCACGATGAACGTGATGATGATGATGGAGAAGCCCCAGTTACCGATAAAGCTGTGAATGAACTTCAACAGTTTAAACAGTGGCTGAGAGATGAACCATAACCAACCGTAGTCAACCGTCAGGTCAAGGTGAGGCGCAATGGCAGCCATCTTGTCCTGAATTTCCGGGCCAACCCACAGCGTGGCATCCAGCGTCTGTTGTGCACCCGGCGCGACGGTTACCGGCGCGGATTTATAGCCGATGGCGGCAACGCCATTACCCAGATTACTGGTGTAAAGCGTATTCGCGCCCTGGGTGCGCGGCACCCATGCGGTGGCAAAATACTGCTGCAACATCGCTACCCAACCATTGCTGGTATTGGTATTGAGGTTTTCGTTATCCGCGATGGTATCGAACTTAATCTTTTCGTATTTCGATTCGCTGGTGGAGTAAGCCGTACCGCGGAAGGTGTGCAACGCAAAGTTGTTGCTGCCGGTATCACGGTGTTTAGGCAAATCGATGGTCTGCTTTAACTGGCCAAACATCGACAACTCCAGCGGCTGCTGGCTGGTATTGTTGATGTTGTAGTCAACATTAACCGCATAGTCGCCACGCTTGAACACGAATGTCTTGGTATAGACAACGCCGTTTTCAGCGGTGAACGTCATCGGCACACGCAGTTCGCTCTGACCGTCAGCCAGTTCGAAATGGTCCTGGGCGGTGTTATACAGCGGACGCGCACCATTATTAGGATTATCCGGACCATTACGACCCGTTAAGCCACTTTGCGCCTGGTAAACAAACGACGGTGTGGTTTCCAGCAGCTCGAACGGCTTATCAGAACCCAGCTTATCTGGGTAAGTCAGCAGTTGTGCCTGGTCAACATCGCCACCGCGGGTGTTGATAGTTAATGACAGGACATCAGTCTTAACGGTGATCGTTTTACCCTGGCCGCTGGCCGGTACACCCTGGCCTGCAGCATCACCGGCTGCACTGTTTGTGTTCTGCGTGGTCTGGGTCTGCAAAGGCTTCGGAGCATGGTCCGTCTGCCAGGCTTGCCAGATCATGAAAGACACGAACAGAAAAGCGATGAGAAAGAGATTGCGTTGCGAATCCATCGTTAATGTTCTCTGGTATCAAAGGTTTTTGGCGGCACAGGATCGTCACCACCCGGGTTCAAAGGGTGGCATTTTAATACGCGTTTTAAAGTCAACCAACTGCCTTTTATCACGCCAAACCTGCGTAAGGCCTCAATTCCGTATTGAGAGCAGGTCGGATGAAACCGACAGTGTGGCCCCAGTAATGGACTGATGCCGCGTTGATAAACGCGTATCAGGACGATCAGGAACCGCGCGCCAGGCGACAGTGACGACGCCATAATTTCTCCAACGCTTCCGCCAACATACGGTTATCGAGATCGGCAACACCCTTCTTCGCAACCACCACAAAGTCCATCGACGGTAATTCATGCTGACGCAGACGAAAGCTTTCGCGGGTCAATCGCTTGATCCGGTTGCGTTCGTGGGCGCGTTTCACATGTTTTTTCGCGACAGTAAGACCGATGCGGGGATACCCCAGCGCGTTGAGGCGGCCGAGAATAGTAATTTGCGGCGTGCCAGCCCGTTGTGGCTGCTGAAAGACGAAAGTGAAATGAGTGGGAGTTAACAAACGTAACTCCCTGGGAAATGCGAGCTTACCCACCAGGGTTAGCTTTATTACTTAGAAACGGTCAGACGAGAGCGGCCTTTAGCACGACGACGTGCCAGAACCTGACGACCATTTTTAGTTGCCATACGAGCACGGAAGCCGTGTGAACGGTTGCGCTTCAGTACGGACGGTTGAAAAGTGCGTTTCATGGCGATTTCTACCTAAACTTGAAAATTTTCACTGGGTGACGCGTTTCCGGACCAAAAAACAGACCGACGCCTCAATGTGTCTTTAATAAAGAGGCGGGATTGTAATAATTGTACAGTCCCGAGTCAATTTACTTCGCTTGTCGCGGTACCAGAAACCCGGATTACAGCCCGCTGAGTCCGGGCATTGAGCATGACGCGACAACGCCGGGGGAAGAATTATACGGGGTCTGTGTTAAAGCGCAAGGATCGCGCAGGATCTTATTGCGATCAAATGGGCGCGTTAGTAAGCAAAAACGAGAGCTCGTCCGAAAAATTGAATCATTCAGCGCGATCCCAGGTGGTTTTTTCTACCACAAGCGTAAACTTTCTTCCGCGTTCATGTCCTGTGGATAAAAAGGATAAAAACTGTGTAGAAAGGGAAGATCTCTGTCGCGCTTTGCGCTATGATCCGCCCTTCCTCTGACGATCCTCCAATGATTGCAGGATGGAAAACCGCTGATAGCGGTCGCAGGCGCTTTCTTTCGTCTGTGTCAAAAATGAACGTTTCTTAGATTAGCGCCTACTTTTCTTATCGAATTTGTACGAGTGGAGTCCGCCGTGTCACTTACGCTTTGGCAACAGTGTCTTGCCCGTTTGCAGGATGAGCTTCCTGCCACCGAATTCAGCATGTGGATCCGTCCACTTCAGGCTGAATTAAACGACAATACGCTTGCCTTATATGCTCCTAACCGCTTCGTACTCGACTGGGTTCGGGATAAATACCTTAACAGCATCAATGCATTGCTGAATGAATTCTGCGGTGTCAACGTGCCGTTGTTGCGTTTTGAGGTGGGCACGCGCCCGGTTCAACAAGCCGCAGCGGTAAACCAGCCTGTCATGGCCAGCGTCAGTGCTCCGGCTGCACCCGTTCAAAA
This sequence comes from Pantoea sp. SJZ147, assembly GCF_007828605.1. Taxonomy (NCBI): domain Bacteria; kingdom Pseudomonadati; phylum Pseudomonadota; class Gammaproteobacteria; order Enterobacterales; family Erwiniaceae; genus Pantoea; species Pantoea sp. SJZ147. The sequence goes on along the minus strand of NZ_VIVB01000010.1, from coordinate 98,330 downwards.
CCGCCCGGCACCTGCGCAGATCATGCGCCCAAGCTGGGATAATGTGCCTGCGCCAGCGGATGTGACTTATCGTTCTAACGTCAATAATCGCCATAACTTCGATAACTTTGTCGAAGGTAAATCGAACCAGCTGGCACGCGCGGCGGCGCGCCAGGTGGCTGACAATCCTGGCGGGGCCTATAACCCACTGTTTCTCTATGGCGGTACGGGCCTGGGTAAAACCCACCTGTTGCATGCGGTAGGTAACGGCATTATTGCGCGTAAACCCAATGCCAAAGTGGTTTACATGCACTCCGAGCGCTTTGTGCAGGACATGGTTAAAGCGCTGCAAAATAATGCTATCGAAGAGTTTAAGCGCTACTACCGTTCGGTTGACGCGCTGCTGATCGATGACATTCAGTTCTTTGCCAACAAAGAGCGTTCTCAAGAAGAGTTTTTCCATACCTTTAATGCCCTGTTAGAAGGTAATCAGCAGATCATCCTGACTTCGGATCGTTATCCTAAAGAGATCAACGGCGTCGAAGATCGTCTGAAATCGCGCTTTGGCTGGGGCTTAACGGTAGCGATCGAACCGCCAGAACTGGAAACCCGCGTCGCGATCCTGATGAAAAAGGCGGATGAAAACGATATCCGCCTGCCGGGCGAAGTGGCCTTCTTTATTGCCAAGCGTTTACGTTCCAACGTGCGCGAGCTGGAAGGGGCACTGAACCGGGTCATCGCCAACGCCAATTTTACCGGCCGGGCGATTACGATCGATTTCGTTCGCGAAGCGCTGCGGGATCTCCTGGCGTTGCAAGAGAAGCTGGTCACTATTGATAATATTCAGAAGACCGTTGCTGAGTACTACAAAATTAAAGTCGCAGACCTGCTCTCTAAGCGCCGTTCGCGCTCGGTAGCACGTCCGCGTCAAATGGCGATGGCGATGGCTAAAGAGCTGACCAACCACAGTTTGCCGGAAATCGGCGACGCTTTTGGTGGTCGCGACCATACCACGGTGCTTCACGCTTGCCGTAAGATTGAGCAGTTGCGTGAAGAAAGCCACGACATCAAAGAAGATTTCTCAAATCTCATCAGAACATTATCTTCGTGACGCTATGAAATTTATTGTTGAACGTGAACAGTTGCTAAAGCCGCTGCAGCAAGTCAGTGGTCCATTAGGTGGTCGCCCGACGCTGCCAATCCTCGGCAACCTGCTGATGCAGGTTAATGAAGGCTCTTTGTTGCTGACCGGCACCGATTTAGAAATGGAAATGGTCGCACGGGTTGCGCTAACCCAGGCGCACGAGACCGGCGCGACGACCGTTCCGGCACGCAAATTTCTGGATATTTGCCGTGGCCTGCCGGAAGGCGCGGAGATAAACGTAACGCTGGAAGGCGAGCGCATGTTAGTGCGCTCTGGCCGTAGCCGCTTTTCGCTCTCTACGCTGCCCGCCAGTGATTTCCCCAATCTGGATGACTGGCAGAACGAAGTTGAATTCACGCTGCCTCAGGCCACGCTAAAACGCCTGATCGAAGCCACCCAGTTCTCTATGGCCCACCAGGATGTACGTTATTACCTGAACGGCATGATGTTTGAGACGGAAGGCGAAGAGCTGCGTACGGTTGCTACCGACGGACACCGTCTGGCGGTCTGCTCAATGCCCATTGGCCAGGCGCTGCCAAGCCATTCAGTGATTGTGCCGCGTAAAGGGGTCATCGAGCTGTTACGCCTGCTGGACGGCGGCGATACGCCGCTTCAGGTGCAGATTGGCAGCAGTAATATCCGCGCGCACGTTGGCGACTATATTTTTACCTCCAAGCTGGTGGACGGCCGTTTCCCTGATTATCGTCGGGTATTGCCTAAGAACCCGGATAAAGCCCTGGAAGCAGGCTGCGATCTGCTGAAACAGGCTTTTGCCCGTGCGGCGATTCTCTCTAATGAGAAATTTCGCGGCGTTCGGCTGCATATCACCGAAAATCAGCTGAAAATTACCGCCAATAATCCTGAGCAGGAAGAAGCGGAAGAGATGCTGGATGTCAGCTATAACGGCAGCGAACTCGAAATTGGCTTCAACGTCAGTTACGTACTGGATGTGCTGAATGCCCTTAAGTGCGAGAATGTGCGTCTGTTGCTGACGGATTCGGTATCAAGCGTGCAGATTGAAGATGTGGTGAGTCCGGCAGCGGCCTATGTCGTCATGCCAATGCGTTTGTAGAACACGGGCTAATCGGTTCGCTATTTTCATCCGTTCAGTGCGCCTCTCTGGTCACATACGTTGTATGCACCAGGCGCGCTGAGCGTGTGAAAACAAGCAGAACCGCTAACGTCCGGAACCACTGAGATTTGATAAACCTCATTTGCCCTTCACGCTGGATTGATTCATGGCTTTAACCCGCCTGCTGATAAAAGATTTTCGTAATATTGAACAGGCTGACTTAGCGTTAGCGCCAGGGTTTAATTTTCTGGTGGGTGCGAATGGTAGCGGTAAAACCAGCGTGCTTGAGGCGATTTATACACTGGGACACGGCCGTGCTTTCCGCAGTTTACAGGCGGGCCGGGTGATTCGTCACGATCAGGCGGCGTTTGTGCTGCACGGTCGGCTCGAAGGTCAGGAGCGCGAGCTCTCGGTGGGGCTGAGTAAAAACCGGGCCGGAGAAAGCAAAGTCCGCATTGATGGCAGCGATGGTCACAAAGTCGCTGAGCTGGCGCAGCTGTTGCCGATGCAGTTAATTACGCCAGAAGGTTTTACTCTACTTAACGGTGGCCCCAAATATCGCAGAGCCTATGTAGACTGGGGCTGTTTTCATAATACGCCAGGCTTTTTTAATGCCTGGAGCAACCTCCGCCGCCTGCTTAAGCAACGCAATGCGGCGTTGCGTCAGGTCACGCGCTACAGCCAGATTCGTCCCTGGGATCAGGAACTGGTCCCGCTGGCCGAGCAGATCAGCCAGTGGCGCGCCGAATACAGCGCGGCCATCTCAGCCGAAATTGTCACCACCTGTGGACAGTTCTTACCCGAATTTGATCTGCGTTTTTCGTTCCAGCGTGGCTGGGACAAAGAAAGCGATTACGGCGAGCTGCTTGAACGCAACTTCGAACGCGATCGTGCCCTGACTTATACCGCCAGCGGCCCGCACAAAGCGGATTTCCGTATTCGTGCCGAAGGTACGCCGGTGGAAGATTTACTCTCACGCGGTCAGCTTAAGCTACTGATGTGTGCATTGCGTCTGGCGCAGGGCGAGTTCCTGACCCGCCAGAGCGGACGCCGTTGTGTTTACCTCATTGATGACTTTGCCTCTGAACTGGATGACAGCCGTCGTCGCCTGCTGGCGCAACGACTGAAAGCTACCCAGGCACAGGTCTTTGTCAGCGCCATCTCTTCGGAGCATGTAATCGACATGACTGACGAAAAGGGCAAGATGTTCCGCGTGGAACAGGGTAAAATAGCGGTTCAACCTAAAGATTAAATGAGCGAGAAACGTTGATGTCGAATTCTTATGACTCTTCAAGTATCAAAGTCCTGAAAGGGCTTGATGCGGTACGCAAACGCCCGGGCATGTACATCGGCGATACCGATGACGGAACCGGTCTGCATCACATGGTATTCGAGGTCGTGGATAACGCAATCGACGAAGCGCTCGCCGGTCACTGTAAAGATATCGTCGTCACCATCCATGCGGATAACTCTGTCTCCGTACAGGATGACGGACGTGGTATCCCAACCGGCATCCACGAAGAAGAAGGTGTGTCGGCAGCGGAAGTCATCATGACCGTCCTGCACGCCGGTGGTAAGTTTGATGACAACTCTTATAAAGTGTCTGGCGGCCTGCACGGCGTGGGTGTTTCCGTTGTTAACGCCCTGTCGCAGAAGCTGGAGCTGACCATTCGTCGCGAAGGCAAAGTGCATCAGCAGATCTATGTGCACGGGGTGCCTCAAGCGCCACTGGCGGCCACTGGCGATACCGACGCAACCGGTACCCGCATCCGTTTCTGGCCAAGTCATGACACCTTTACCAACGTTACCGATTTCGAATACGACATTCTGGCGAAACGCCTGCGTGAACTGTCCTTCCTGAACTCTGGCGTGTCGATTCGTCTGGAAGACAAGCGTGATGCAAGAAATGACCACTTCCACTATGAAGGCGGCATTCGCGCTTTTGTTGAGTATCTGAATAAGAACAAAACGCCTATTCACCCCACCGTATTCTATTTCTCTACCGAAAAAGATGGCATTGGCGTAGAAGTGGCACTGCAGTGGAATGACGGCTTCCAGGAAAACATTTACTGCTTCACCAACAATATTCCACAGCGCGACGGCGGTACGCACCTTGCCGGTTTCCGCGCGGCGATGACGCGCACCCTGAATGCCTACATGGATAAAGAGGGTTACAGCAAGAAAGCCAAAGTCAGCGCGACCGGTGACGATGCGCGTGAAGGGCTGATTGCAGTGGTTTCGGTAAAAGTACCGGATCCGAAATTCTCTTCACAGACCAAAGACAAACTGGTTTCTTCAGAAGTGAAATCGGCCGTTGAACAGCAGATGAACGAACTGCTGGCTGAATATCTGCTGGAAAATCCGGGCGATGCAAAAATCGTTGTCGGCAAAATTATTGATGCTGCACGCGCCCGTGAAGCTGCACGTCGTGCCCGTGAGATGACCCGCCGTAAAGGCGCGCTGGATCTGGCTGGCCTGCCAGGCAAACTGGCGGATTGTCAGGAGCGCGATCCGGCGCTGTCAGAAATCTACCTGGTGGAGGGTGATTCCGCAGGCGGTTCTGCCAAGCAAGGCCGTAACCGTAAGAATCAGGCCATTCTGCCGCTTAAAGGTAAGATCCTGAACGTCGAGAAGGCGCGCTTCGATAAGATGCTGGCTTCTCAGGAAGTGGCAACGCTGATTACCGCGCTCGGCTGCGGCATCGGTCGCGATGAATATAATCCAGATAAACTGCGTTATCACAGCATCATCATCATGACCGATGCGGACGTCGACGGCTCACACATTCGTACGCTGCTGTTGACCTTCTTCTATCGCCAGATGCCAGAAATTATCGAGCGTGGCCACGTTTATATCGCGCAGCCGCCGCTGTACAAGGTGAAAAAAGGCAAGCAGGAGCAGTACATCAAGGACGATGAGGCAATGCTTCAGTACCAGATTGCTATTGCCCTTGACGGTACCTCGCTGCACACCACCGCCAGCGCACCGGCGTTAGGCGGCGAACCACTGGAAACACTGGTGGCTGAATTCAACAGCACCCAGAAGATGATCAAACGTATGGAGCGCCGTTATCCGGTCGCCATGCTGCGTGCGCTGATCTATCACGATACCCTGAGCGATATCAGCAACGAAGCGCAAGTGACCCTGTGGATCAACGGCCTGGTTAGCTACCTGACCGAACGCGAAGCGCACGGCAGCACCTATCTGGCACAGGTTCGTGAAAACCGTGAGCAGAGCGTCTTTGAGCCAGTTTTACGCGTCCGTACGCATGGCGTGGATACCGACTATCCTCTGGATGCCGAGTTCCTGCAGGGTGCAGAATACCGTAAGATCTGCACTCTGGGCGGCAAACTGCGCGGTTTGCTGGAAGAAGATGCCTATATCGAACGCGGCGAACGCCGTCAGCCTGTCAGCAGTTTTGAACAGGCGATTGACTGGCTGGAGAAAGAGTCGCGTCGCGGTCTGTCGGTCCAGCGCTATAAAGGTCTGGGCGAGATGAACCCGGAGCAGCTGTGGGAAACGACCATGGACCCGGACAGCCGCCGTATGTTACGCGTGACCATCAAAGATGCGATTGCCGCCGATCAGCTGTTCACCACACTGATGGGCGACGCGGTTGAACCACGCCGTGCCTTCATCGAAGAGAATGCGCTGAAAGCCGCAAATATTGATATCTAATCGCCCTGCGATGAGCAAAACCCTTCCCCTGGAAGGGTTTTTTTTTGCCTGACACTGCCGCCGGTTTACACATCGCCAGACGGGCGGTGGCCAGATTATGGTGTAAGCGTGCGATAAAGCGCCGACGAACTGGTCAATATGCGCTGAATCGCGCTAGCATTGCAGCAAACCTGACACAACGAGGATGCTATGGCTATAAAACTGATCGCAATTGATATGGATGGCACGCTGCTGAATCCGCAGCATGAGATCACGCCAGGGGTAAAAACAGCGCTGAACCGCGCCCGGGAAAAGGGTGTTTCCATTGTGTTAGCGACCGGCAGGCCTTTCGTTGGCATTGAACGTTATCTGATGGAGCTGGATCTGCAAACCAGCGGACAGTTCTGCATCAGCAATAACGGTGCCCTGGTTCACCGGGCAGAAGATGGCGAGGTGGTCGCGGATGTGACGCTGGGTTATGACGATTATCTGTATGTCGAGAAGCTGGCTCGGGAACTGGGCGTGCATTTTCAAGCCTTTGATAAGTCGCATCTTTACACGCCAAACAAAGACATCAGCGAATTCACTATTCACGAATCCAGCCTGACCGGTATTCCGGTACGCTATCGCGCCGTGGAAGAGATGGACCCGACCACCCGCTTCCCGAAACTGATGATGATTGATAAGCCCGCCCTGCTCGATGCGGCGATTGCAAAGTTACCTCAACATGCACATCAAACTTACACCATCCTGAAGAGTGCGCCCTATTACCTGGAGATCCTCGATCGCCGGGTGAATAAAGGCTACGGTGTAAAAATGCTGGCTGAAAAACTGGGACTTAAAGCGGAAGAAGTGATGGCGATAGGCGATCAGGAAAACGATCTGGCCATGATTGAATACGCAGGCACCGGTGTGGCAATGGGCAATGCCATTGAATCGGTTAAGCAGATTGCGCAGTTCGTCACCAAAACCAACAGGGAAGATGGTGTTGCGCACGCGATTGAAAAATGGGTGCTTTAGCCTGTTCTGACGCACGGTGAGGCCGCCGTTGATTGCCTCTTATGAGGCTGTTTCATCCATAAATACACGCGCGTAATTTGCCGCCCCCTGTTCACTGGATTTTGCTATGTCTGAAAAACAGATCACCTTTGCATCGCGCCACCATCAGTTGACGAACATCAACGTCTGGACCGCTGACAGCCAGTGGCTGGCATTTGATGTGCGGCCTTCCGGCGCTTCTTTTACCAGCCAGACCATTGAGCGCGTGAATGTGAACACGGGCGAAGTGGAGGTGTTATATCAGGCAAAGGATGGCGCGCACGTTGGCGTCGTCACCGTAAGTCCGACATTGCCCCCACGTTACGTTTGTATCCATGGGCCTGAGCACCCTGACGAAAGCTGGCATTACGATTTTCATCATCGGCGCGGCGTGATCGTGGCAGAGGGCCAGGCCGAAAACCTGGATGCATGCGATATCACGCCGCCCTTCACGCCAGGTGCCCTGCGTGGCGGCTCCCACGTGCATGTTTTTAGCCCGGATGGCACACGCATTAGCTTCACCTATAACGATCACGTAATGCACGAACGGGATCAGCGTCTTGACCTGCGTAATGTCGGCATCGCCGTACCACTGCGATCGGTTAAGCCAGAAAAGCAGCACCCGCGCGAATACGATGGCAGCCATTTTTGCGTGTTAATTAGTGAAACGACCGCCAGTCCGCAGCCGGGTAGCGACCACATCAACCGGGCATATGAAGAGTGCTGGATTGGCAACCAGGGCTATCAAAAACCTGACGGTAGCTGGCAACGCTGGGCCATCGCCTTTATCGGTGACACCTTTTCCACTACAGGAGAAAAGTGTCCCGAAGTGTTTGTCGTCGATCTGCCTGAAGCGCTGGAAGCGTATGCAATGCCGGGAGGTTTACCGCTGGAAGGTGATAACGATCATCTACCTGCGCCGCCGGCTGGCGTTCGGCAACGCCGCATAACGACGACTCAAGGGCTGGCGTTACAACCTCGCCACTGGCTGCGAAGTTCGCCAGATGGCAGTGCGATAGCGTTTTTAATGGCAGACAGCCAGCAGGTGATCCAGCTTTGGCGCGTGTCGCCTAACGGCGGCAAACCCCATCAGGTGACCCGCCTGCCCAGCAGCATCCAGTCGGCGTTTAGCTGGCGGCCCTGTGGCGAAGCCATTGCCTTTATCTGCGATAACAGCGTTATGCTTTGCCGCGTGGCAACCGGTGAGTGTCAACGCTTGACGGTACGACGTCGTGAGGCACCGTCCGGTGAGGCCGTGGTCTGGTCACCAGACGGAAAGCAGATTGCTTTTATGCGTGAAAAAGAGGGCTGGCGGCAACTGTTTACCGTTGCGGTTGCATAGCGGGCATGGGTTGAGCATGGGCCAGGTTTTCCTCGGTGTGCGCCAGCTTTTCACTCTGCAGCACCCGGGCGCGCGGTGAATCCAGACGTTGGTCGCTATCGCTACGATAATAATCCCAGGGTAACAACAGCGTATCCATTACCGCAGAAAAAGGCAGGTCAACCAACGCCAGCGGCTTAAGCGCCCAACTGGCATTGCTGTCGGTAAGAATATCAGCGCTGGCGCGCGTGCCCGGATAATAGCCCTGGCTTGCTCCGGTATGCGTCATCACACTGGAACATCCACTTGAAACGACCGCGCAGCACATCACGCCTGCCAGCGGTAACCTTTTCATCATTTTCATATCGTCATCCCTTCAGTCCTGGCAACACCTGACTGAGTTGGCTCGCCAGAATACCTTATCACCCGCTAGTGAAGTCCGTTCTGGTCCGGCTATGTACCCCTGAGTGTATGTCATTTCACCGATTTGGCGAAAAAATTACGTACGGCACCTTGAAAGCATGTTACCTGCACCCATTTTTATAGCAGGCCGTTAAGGTTGCCGCCGTAAGGGGCAATGCGGTACGACACAACCTGTCCACTGCTGGAAGGTTGCCAAAACTTGCTGACATTCAGGAGTATTTTTATGCGTAACTTTGATCTGTCTCCACTTTATCGCTCTGCTATCGGTTTTGATCGTTTGTTCAACCTGCTTGAGTCCAATCAAAATCAGAGCAATGGGGGTTATCCTCCTTATAATGTCGAACTGGTTGATGAAAACCATTATCGCATTACCATCGCGGTGGCCGGTTTTGCCCAGAGTGAACTTGATATTACTGCCCACGATAACGTGCTGATCGTGCGTGGTGCCCATCCAGAAGAGCAGACTGAACGTAAGTATCTCTATCAGGGCATCGCCGAGCGTAATTTCGAGCGCAAATTCCAGCTGGCTGACCATATCGTCGTGCGTGATGCGCGTCTGGAAAATGGGTTATTGAGCATTGATCTTGAGCGTCTGGTGCCTGAAGAAGCAAAACCACGCCGGATTGAAATTCTGAAATAAAACTAAGTCATTCTGGATAACGGCCACAGCATTGCTGCTGTGGCCGTTTTTTTATGGATGACATTGGCAATAAAGACGTTTTGCAGCCCTGCCTCGTTGAAGCGTGTATCAGGGCGATGCGGCGACTGACGCGGGAACGGGCAAAGCGAAGCATAATGAGGCATCAGGTTTGCAATAGCCTCATGGAGCACGTTGCGGTGGCGTTAAAATCAGTGCTGAATCTGTGCCAGCTCTTCTTCGCTCAGGCCCGTCATTTTCATTACGGTAGAGAGATCGAGACCATTCTGCAGCATGGTTCGCGCGACTTCGCGTTTACCTTCATTGCGGCCTTCCTGTCGTCCGAGCTGAATCCCTCGCTCAATGCCTTTCTGAATGCCTTTTTGTTCAAGCTGCTGTGCGATAGTCATTAGCGCGTCTCCGTGTTGCGGTACCCGCCGGGCGAGTTCCTGGATAAAAGCCTCGACGGCCAGGGTTTCCCCCGCCTGCATAATATAATGTACTAAGGATACGACCTGTGATGATGAAAGATAACCGGACAGCAGCACAGGGACAAGTCTGTCCATCAGATCGGCGAGATCGCGCTGATGGATGTGCTTTTGCAGCAGGGTCAGTGCGGCCATACTGCGATGGCCCGCGATTTCATCATCAGGTATAACCGTGATATCAACCAGGGGAAAACATGTACTGTACAGTTTGCTGGCCAGCGCCGGCTGGATAAATTCATCCAGCCAGCAGGTGGAATAAGGATAGGGCCGGCGTTTACCCATATAAAACAGCACCGGTATAACCAGCGGCAGCTTTTTATGACCGGCGTCGAGATGGCGCTGCATCGCCGCAACCGCATAGCGCAGAAGCCGGAACGCCATATGTTTATCGGGCGAAGACTGGTGCTCAATCAGCACATGAATATATCCCTCACCGCATGCGGTTTTCAGGCTATAAAGCACATCGCTGAAATACTGACGCAGATCCGCTTCGACAAAGGAACCTGACTCCAGCTTTAAGGTACTCAGATCACAAATAGCATGCAGCTCGTCAGGAAGATGAAGATCCATGAAATCGCGCGCAATCTCAGGCTGGGTTAAAAACTGGCGGAAAGTCGCATCGTGTGGTGTTGGCGTTGAGTTTTTCTTCTTCATGGCATCGGGCCTGAATGATAAGAATCAGCGTTTCTCAACCCGGGAATAACGCAAAAGGTTGAGAGCGTCGTGCGATGTATCTGGTCTTTTATCTTGCCAGGGAGGGTGATACTTTCATGCAGAGGGCGAGGTGTCCAGGTTAACGCTCTTTTATGAGTAATGGGTTCCATATTAGCGCTTGCCAATCGGGTTCTACTAAAAAAGACCAGCGCCTCCATGATTTTAAAAAAGCAGATACATCACAAAAAATTCCATGATGAATAATGCTTAGATAACTCAATCTATATTTTCATGTAAATCATGTTTATGTAATAACAACTTATTCAGAAGTTGATCATAAGAATTAATTTTTTGAAAAAAATTATACTGTTTAATTCCCATAGGCTCATACAGGATCACGTTTAGCCGGATCAATCGTGTTGACGAAAAACGCTTATTGCTAGAGGCTACCAAAAGGACAGGTTAGATTATTATCGAATACGACACTGCATTAAACGTCCTTTCCGACATACGTGGAGTCTCTTTATGGCAATAACCCGACGCTTTATTTTACAAGCCGGAGGTGCACTAAGTGCGCTTACCGTTTTTAACGCCCTCAGCAACACGCCTTTTAGCTCAGGGGAAAAACAACCTGTGTTGAACGTCCCCGTAGGCAGCGTGGACTGCCATATGCACCTTTATGACGATAAATATCCTGCTGTACCCGGTGCAAGCTTACAACCCGCCAATGCATCGCTTGCCGATTACTCCTCGTTGCAAGCCCGCCTGGGACTTCACCGCATGGTCATTGTCACGCCTTCAACCTACGGCACAGATAACCGGCTGTTGATGGAGGGCCTTAAGCAGAGTGCAGGCCATGCAAGGGGCGTGGCCGTTATCGATACGTCAGTGAGTAATGCAGAGCTACAAGAAATGGATCGGCATGGCGTACGTGGTATTCGTTTTAATCTGAGCAGAGGAGGAACATCTCTGGATAATCTGGAGCCTCTTGCTTCCCGAATAGCACAGTGGGGATGGCATATTCAGGTCGTTGCGCCCGGCGAAAAACTGGCTGAGCTGGAATCGCGCCTGGCGGCGCTGCCCACAAAACTGGTTATCGATCATATGGGGCATATTCCGCAACCAGAGGGAATCACATCTCCTTGTTTCCAGACAGTAACCCGTCTCCTTGAAGCAGGTAACACCTGGGTAAAACTGTCTGGGCCATACATCAAGTCCCGCGTCGGCCCCCCGGGCTATGAGGACGTGGGTCAGGTCGCCGCGGAACTGGTAAGGATTCGGCCTAACCGCCTGTTGTGGGGAAGTGACTGGCCACATCCTACAAAAGAAGAACACGATAAGCCCGATGATGCCGCCATACTCGATTTACTGGCGCGCTGGGCACCCTCGTCCGCAGACAGGATGTTAATTCTGCGTGATAACCCATCTGAGCTCTACGGCTTTGATAACCGCGCCCTCGGATAAACATGCAGTAAAGGATATGGTACGCTCGTCAGATGCCTGCAATCTCAGCCGGATGATTTATGTTTGCGAACGCATAAACCATCGCTGCCTGATCATGCCACCAAACATATTCACCAGGAGCCCGACAATAATTACCGCTGCGCCCACAACCTGCTGGAGTGATAGCGTTTCCCCCAACAACAAGGCCGCACTGACGATCCCCACCACAGGCACCAGCAGAGACAACGGCGCAACGCGCCATGTTTCATAGCGGCTGAGCAAGGTACTCCAGATGCCGTAGCCCATAATGGTCGCGACAAACGCCAGATAAACGAGCGCCAGTATCGTTTGCAGGTTAATCTGCGTCAGACTACTCATTATCGCCGATTCACCGTCAAACAGCAGCGAACAGCCAATAAAAGGAAGAACCGGAACCAGGGCGCTCCAGACCACCAATGACATCACCGGTACGGGATAGTGACGCGTAATGATCTTATTGGTGATATTGCCCAGTCCCCAGGAGAACGCCGCCGCCAGCATCAGCATCATCGTCGTCAGCGTAATACCGGCTGCACTCTGGCCCGCCATTCCCGAGGTCGCCAACAAAAACATACCCAGAGTGGCGATAATAATACCCACGATATGATTCCAGCGGAGTTTCTCTGCCAGAAACAGTGCCCCGAGTAGCAACGTAAAGAACGCCTGTGCCTGAAGCACCAGCGAGGCCAGGCCTGCCGGCATGCCCAGCTTGATCGCCAAAAACAGAAACGCAAACTGCCCAAAACTGATGGTCATGCCGTACAGTAAAATCCAGCGCAGTGGTACGGCAGGACGACGCACCAGCAAAATGGCGGGAAAGGCGACCAGAGCAAAACGCAGTCCGGCCAGCAAGAAGGGCGGCATATTCTGCAGGCCCAGTTTGATCACCACAAAGTTCACGCCCCAGGCAACCACCACGCAAAGGGCCAACAGCATATCTTTTCCCGACACAGCACACTCCTTTTGCTCGTCTCAGGCCACAACAGCCATGAGCCCAACCGCGTTGACCGATAATGCAAAAATAGTCGTCTACTGCCCGGCAACACCAGGTTGAGGCAGCTTCACGTTAAAGCACAGGTTAGCCATGGGCACACGGCGGCCTTTTGTGATGATGCAGCCGCAAAATCAGCTGTCGCGCCAGGCGTTTTCCACTTCTTCTGCAAGGATCTGTACCGCTTTTTCAATATTTTCAGCATCCGGCACATAGTTCATACGCATGCACTGATGTGTGTGCGGCCAGTCATGTTCCAGCCCAGGGAAGAAAAAGTGTCCGGGTACCATCAGCACGCCTCGCGCCTTAAGTCGTTGATACAGCAACTCAGTACTGATCGGCAAATCGCGAAACCACAGCCAGAGGAAAATTGCCCCTTCGGGTTTATGTATCAGGCAGCGATCCGCAGTTAAGTAACGACGAATAATGGCGATCGTCTGCCTAACCTTGTCCTGATAGAAAGGCTTGATCACCGCTTCAGACAGTCGCAGCAAATCGCCACGCTGGATCATTTCACAGGCGATGGCCGGGCCAATACTGCCTGGTGCCAGGCTGATAATGCCGTTCATGTTGCCAATCGCCGCAATGGTGCTTTCATCAGCGATAATAATGCCGCAGCGCGCGCCAGGCAGACCGAGCTTGGACAGACTCATGCAAAGAATGATATTGGGATTCCACAGAGGCCGGACATCGCTAAAAATAATGCCCGGAAACGGCACACCATAAGCATTGTCGATCAGTAGCGGAACCTCATGCTGCTGCGCCAGCGCATCCAACTGCAGCAGCTCATCATCAGTAATCACATTGCCGGTGGGATTCGTTGGGCGCGAGACACAAATCAGGCCGACGTCGTCATTCATAGGTAAATGTTCAAAATCGACGTGATACTTGAACTGTCCTTCCGGCAACAACTCAATATTCGGTTTAGCCGAAATAAACAGGTCCTCATCCAGGCCCGCATCGGCATAACCCAGGTATTCTGGTGCCAGTGGGAACAGCACACGTTTTTTGCTGCCGTCACTGCGGCGGCCCGCAAACAGATTAAACAGATAGAAAAACGCGCTCTGGCTACCATTGGTCAGGGCGATATTCTGTGCAGTGATGGACCAGCCAAGCTGCTCGCGCAGCATCGCCGCCAGCGCATCCAGCAGCACCGCTTTACCGCGTGGGCCATCGTAATTGCACAGGGCCTCACTCAGCTTGCCCTCATCATGCATATGCTGCAGCAACTGCTGAAAATAGTCGTTCATTGCCGGGATCTGCGCAGGATTGCCGCCGCCGAGCATGATAGTGCCAGGCGTACGTAAGCCTGCGCCCATGTCTTCCATCAGACGTGAGATGCCAGAATGCTGAGTAAATTTGTCGCCGAACTGAGAAAAGGCCATAACGGTTAAAAATTTGTAATAAAGAATGGGGGAACCACCATAACGCCCGCTCCCGGCGGGCGCAATGGAAAGCCGTAGGGATTACGTCAGCACATGCGGATTAACGCAGTTTTTTTCTACTTTGCCGTTCAGCGCTGCGATCAGATTTTCCACCGCATCCTGCATCATCCCGTATCGGGTTTCATGGGTTGCTGAACCAATGTGCGGCAGCGTCACCACATTCGGCAACGACAGCAGTGGCGAGTCAGTGGGTAAGGGCTCTTTCTCGAACACATCCAGTCCGGCGGCACGAATAGTACCGTCCTGTAGGGCGGCAATCAGCGCCTTTTCATCCACCACCGGGCCACGACCGGCATTGATCAGTATGGCATCAGGCTTCATCAGCTTTAACTGTTCCGCGCCAATCAAATGGTGGGTTTCTTCGGTCAGCGGCAGGCTGATGCAGACAAAGTCGCTCTGTTTTAGCAGCGTTTCCAATTCACAGCGTTGCGCCGCGAACTGTGATTCGGCCTGCTCATGCTGGCGGCGAGCCTGGTAGATAATTTTCATGCCAAAACCGAAATGCGCCCGCTGGGCCAGCGCCATTCCAATGCGGCCCATCCCAAGGATTCCCAAGGTTTTATGGTGCACATCGGTACCAAAGCGATCCGGGCCAATGCTTTTTTGCCAGTTACCCGCCTTCACCCAGGCATCCAGTTCCGGAATGCGTCGTGCGCTGCTGAGGACCAGTGCCATAATGGTATCGGCGACTGTTTCTGTCAGCACCGTTGGCGTATGCATTAGCACCACGCCACGTTGATTTAGCGCCTCTACATCAAAGTTGTCATAGCCCACAGAAACGCTGGAACAGGCCCGTAGCTTAGGCATTTTTGCCAGCAGCGCCCCATTGACTTTACCGCCCGAGCCTAATAATCCTTCGGCCTGTTGCAGCGCCTTTTCATGCTGCTGCTGGCTTTCTGGCGACAGATCGTCGATTTCGGTCACCGTGGCATGTTCTGCAAGGCGCGTACGCAGATCGTCAGGCAATTTTTTATAGAGAATGACGGCGGGTTTCATCAGATGGCTCCCTGTAAATGAATGACGGGCAACGCTAAGGCCGCCCGGAGAAGGTGCTAACGCTTACGCTTTCAGGCCGGTTTCGCCCCGTGAAGCGGCGGCGTCTTATTCTGTGCGGGTTTGACGATAAGCGTCAGTACCACTGACAGCAGTAACGCGCCACTCATAAAGATATAGGAGGCAGAAGGACTGCCGGTCGCACCATTCAGATAACCCACAATCCAGGAACCGATAAAGGAACCCAGCGCGCCCATACTGTTAATCAATGCCATTGCACCACCCGCGACATTACGCGGCAACATTTCCGGAATAATGGCAAAGAACGGTCCATATGGCGCGTACATCGCCGCCCCCGCAATCACCAGTAATGTATAGGATAGCCAGAAATTGCCGGAGCCGACCAGATACGAGCCCAGGAACGCCAGTGCACCAATCAGCAGCAGTGGCCAGACAAATAGCTTACGGTTTTGCGTTTTGTCTGAGGCCCAGGAAACCAGCACCATCGCAATGGTGGCCGCCAGATAAGGTACGGCTGACAGCCAGCCGGCTTCAACCATGCCCATTTGAGTGCCATTACGCAAAATTGAAGGCAACCACAGTACGAAACCGTAAACGCCAATGCTCCAGGCAAAATATTGCAAACAGAGAATGATGACATTGCGGTTGCGGAAGGCTTCGCCGTAGTTGCGTACCGCCTTAATACTTTCCTGCTCTTTTTGCAGCTCAGCCTGCAGCGCGGCTTTTTCTGCATCACTCATCCAGCGCGCCTGCGACGGTTTGTCCTGCACTAAGAACCACCAGGCCACGGCCCAGATAACCGCGGGAATGCCTTCAAAAATGAACATTTCCCTCCAGCCGAAGGCCTCGATTAAATAACCGGACACCACTGACATCCACAATACCGTGACCGGATTGCCCAGGATCAGAAAGGTATTGGCCCGCGAGCGTTCAGATTTAGTAAACCAGTTACTGATATAAATCAGCATGGCGGGCATCACGGCGGCTTCGACAACGCCAAGAACAAAACGAATGGCCGCCAGCATGGGAATGTTACTGACGATACCGGTCAGTGAAGCACAGCCACCCCACAGAATCAGGCACCAGAAAATCAGTTTTTTTACACTGCGGCGTTCGGCATAAATTGCCCCGGGGATCTGGAAAAAGAAATACCCCAGAAAGAACAGGGCGCCCAGTAATGATGACATGCCTTTCGTGATGCCCAAATCGTCATTAATGCCCGCTGCCGACGCAAAACTAAAATTTGCACGGTCAAGGTAGGCAAGGCTGTAAGTAATAAACACGATGGGCATGATGAACCACCAGCGTTTTGGCGCGATAGTCTGCGTTTTCATCGGAAACTCCTCTGTCTGTGTTTGCGGGCTGGGCTACGCATCGCCTAACTGCTGACGTGTCGGCAAACCTTCGCTATCGCCAATAACCTGAATCGCCAGTGAACCTATTTTGTTACCCCGGCGAATCGCCTGTACCAGTGGCTTCCCTTCCAGCAACGCACTCACCACACCCACGGCAAAACCATCTCCCGCCCCCACAGTATCAACGACGTTATCGACTTTCATCGCCTCAACCTGGCCCTGCTCACCGCTGGCCGTTTTGTACCAGGCACCGTCACAACCGGTTTTAATGATGACCGCTTTCACGCCCTTATCGAGATAAAAATCGGCGATATCCTGCGGCTGACGATAGCCGGTTAAGATATAGCCCTCTTTTTCTCCAGGCAGTACCCAGTCAGCGTATTCCGCTAACAGATTGAGCTGCTTGCGCATTTCATCTTCGCTGCGCCACAACACAGGTCGCAGATTGGGGTCAAACGAAATAGTTTTGCCTCGTGCCCGCATCTCTTTAGCCGCTTGCTTTGTCAGCGCAAGCGAGCTGTCTGAAATCGCCGCCGCCACGCCGCTAAGATGCAAATGGCGCGCGGAACCGAAATAGTCGTGGTCAAAATCCTTTGGCGACAGATGACTGGCAGCGGAGCCTTTACGGAAGTACTCCACAAGCGGATCTGAACCGTCATCGACTTTGGATTTAAGCTGGAAACCGGTGGGATACTGCGAGTCGACGATCACCTGGCGGTGGTCAATATTTTCCTTGTCCAGCACCTGACAGATAAAGCGACCAAAGGCGTCCTGCCCAATGCGGCTTACCCAGCCCACTTTCAGGCCAAGGCGCGCCAGACCGATTGCCACATTCAGTTCAGCGCCAGCGGCACGCTTAACAAAGGTTTCTACAGCGGCCAAATCGCCCGTTTCACGGGCGACAAACATGGCCATGGCCTCACCGATGGTGATCACATCAAGCGTGCCGTTTGAATGGGTTGTCATATGTACTCCTCAGACGTTACGCAGCAGCGTCACATAATGGCGCGTAACCGCAATCAAATCGTTGCCTTCCAGCGGAAACTCAATGCCGCGAGGCGCTGTTGCAGGTAACCGGTGTAACAGGCTTTGCCAGCCAGGCGGAGCGTCATCCAGCGCTATCGCGCGGTAGCTGGTTCCCTGCGGCGCCGCCGCTTTGACATGCACGTAATCCACATGGCCCGCCAGCAGGTCCGCCGCCTGGCGCGGGTCTTCATCCATCCAGTACCAGTTGCCCATATCAAACGTCATGCCGATCGGCAGCGCCGCCTCCTGGGCAGCGTTGAAGAAACGCAACATGGGCTGCTGCTTACCAAAGCGCGTTTGATCATTTTCTACGGTGAGGGGAATGCCATATTCCGTCATAAGCTTACGCAGCATTTCGCTGTACAGCGCACCTGTGAAGTTTCCCAGCGCCACTTTCAACCGTTGTGCATTGAGCTGAAGTGCTTCGCTAAAGTAGCTTTTCAACAGTGGGTTTAGCCTGCCGTCCTCGCTGAACAAGGTGTCGGGCACCGAATAACTGACGCGTAACTGGTGCTGCCGCGCCGCCTGCGCCAGCGCGGGTAAATGCGTTAGCGTGGTGTCATCACACAGTTCACGGCGGATTTCCACACCGTCGGCACCGGCCTGCTGGATAATGGGCAAAAGCGCTAACTGCCCGCCCAGTGCAGCAACCTGTTGATGACCATAAGCAGCGGTCACGACGATGATTTCGGGCTTCATTACGGGCTCCTGATGTGAAAATCGGCATTTGCGTTACAAAAACGTTAAATGGAACCGGTTCCAAAGCAAAGTGGCAAAACGCGGAATTATGATCGTGCTCACGAAGTGAGCACGTAATCGAAAGGAAGAGTCTGAAAATCAGCGCAGGCGTTGGCTGGAACCGCGAACAATCAGTTCGCCCGAGAAAACCTGTTCGCAAGGGGGATGATCGTGACCGTCGATACGGGAAATAAGACGCTCAAGCGCGTGATAACCGATTTGCCAGGTCGGCTGCTTTAAGGTAGTAATACCCACCCCGGCCAATGCAGCCCACTCAAGCTCGTCAAATCCCAGCAGACCAATGTCGCTGCCCCAGTGCAGCGCAAGACGCTGGAGAGAGCGGGCCACCTGCAGGGTTAGCGCGCCATTGGCAACCATTACCGCACAGCGTTTTCCCGCATGGCGCTGATGAAAGTCGCGCAGGACGTTATCCATCAGCTCCGGTTGGTGCAGCGCGACCTCGGCGTTCTCATGGACGATCGCGGGATGCGCAGCTAAACGCTGGCGAAACGCCTGTAGTCGTTCCCGACGCGTATTCACGCTTCCAAGCGGTTCACTGAGAAACAGCAGTGACTCATAGCCGTTATCAATAAGATGGCCGGTGGCCGTTTCTGCCGCTTCGGCATTATTCAGCCCGACAACATCGCATGGGAAATCAGGGATTTTTCGATCGATCAGTACCATGGGCAGCAACGACTGTTGTAACCGGCTCAGGACCTTTTCATGCATGCC
This sequence comes from Pantoea sp. SJZ147, assembly GCF_007828605.1. Classification (NCBI taxonomy): domain Bacteria; kingdom Pseudomonadati; phylum Pseudomonadota; class Gammaproteobacteria; order Enterobacterales; family Erwiniaceae; genus Pantoea; species Pantoea sp. SJZ147. The sequence continues at coordinate 79,134 of NZ_VIVB01000010.1, read as the reverse complement.
AACCGCATTGACCACAATGCCTTCAACCTGATAGCTGCTCAGCAACTGCAGGTAATGCTGCTCCAGATCGACTTCGTTATTGGTATTACACATCAGCAATGTAAAGCCACATTCGCGGCAGGCGGCTTCAATGCCGCACATCACGTCCACAGAATAGGGATTCGTAATATCGGCGATGATCAGGCCAATCAGTCGGGTACGCCCGCGTTTCAGGCCACGCGCCATCTGACTTGGCCGATAGTTAAGATCGCTAATCGCCTGCTCGATGCGCGCTTTTAAATCGGCAGAGAGCAAATGTTGCTCACCGTTTAAATAGCGTGAGACGCTGGTTTTACCGGTTTTTGCCGCGTGAGCAACATCGCTGATCGTGGCGCGAGACGGCCTGGTTTTCATAAAGTCTTCCGCAAATTAAGCATCCGGCGAGACTACCACAGGCATACAACATGGCAAAAAAGATAGCGTCATTGGGGAAGTTGCAGCCAGGGTTGCCACAGTACCTGCAGTTGCGCCAACGGCGCGCCTTCCAGCAGGCGCATTATCATCGTCGCTACCTGCTCCCCTCTCTGCTGCTCGCTGGCCTGGCGAATGGCGATAATCGGGTAATCGATAATGGCATCAGCCGGTAGCCCGTCCCACGCAATTAAGGTGATGGCGTCTTTACCCTGCAGGCGACCCGCCTGCTGCAATGCCATTAGCGCGCCTTCCGCCAGCGCGCTGCAATCGGTGATAATTGCCTCAGGTTGCAGCCCTTGCGCCAGCCAGTCTGTAATTTGTTGATAACCCGCCCGACGCGACGGTTCAACCACGGCGGTGGCATAAGGTGGCACGGAATCCAGCGCATTCAGATAACCCTGGCGGCGATCGCGCACAAACGTGCAGGTCTCGTTGCCACCGAGCCAGGCGATACGTTGCATGCCAAGCGCCAGACAGTGCTTCACGGCCAGAACCGAACCGGCGGCATTGTCAACGTCAAACCAGGCATGATCCTGCTGTGCATCACTCCGTCCCAGCGTCAGAAAATTAAAACCTTTCTGCTGCAGGCTGAGCAGGCGCTCGTCATGAGGCGAGGTGTGCGTTACGACGATCGCATCGACCGCCCGGCTGCGCAGCATGCGAATCAGTGAACGCTGCCCGTCATGCGGTTTATCGGTTAATAACAGGAGATCGATATCGTAGTGAGAAAGACGCTGATCGAGCGCCACTAATATCTTGTTAAAGTGCGTGTCGCTGAGTGGCGGAGCGCTCATCGGATAAACCAGTCCTACCGCGTTGGCACGCCCGGTTTTTAAACGTCGGGCGGCAACATTGGGACGGTAGCCGCGTCGCTGTGCTTCTTCTTCCACACGCTGGCGTGTTTGTTTGGCCACATCCTCATAACCGTTGAGTGCACGGCTCACTGTGGTAACGGAGAGACCTAATACTGACGCAATGGCTTTCAGTGACATGATGCGTTATCCATTGTTCAATTTGAATCATTCTGGCATAAAGCGTTGACAGGCACCGTGCGCAGGTTCCCAACTGGAACCCTTGCCAATTTTATTACCGAAAATTGTCGAAAAAATGACAGCGAGCCGTATTTCGCCCCCGGAGACGGGGGCGGGATAATCAATTCAACGGACTGAGCGTAATTTCAACGCGGCGGTTCTGCGCTTTACCGGCTTCAGTACTGTTAGTGGCAATCGGGCTGTCTGGCCCTGCGCCCTGAGTATGCAAACGGTTCTCTGCAACACCCTGAACGATCAGCGCGCTGGCAACGCTTTCGGCACGCTGCTGCGACAGACGCATGTTTAACGCACGCGAGCCGGTACTGTCAGTATGTCCCACAACATTGACGGCCGTTTTGGGATACTCTTTCAGCACCATTGCCACACCGGTCAATGTATTGGCCCCCGCCGGTTTCAGGCTGCTGCTGCTGGAATCAAAGGTTACATTGTTCGGCATATTCAGCACGATGTTATCGCCCTGACGGGTCACACTAACGCCGGTTCCTTTCATTTTGTCGCGCAGTTTCGCTTCCTGGACATCCATGTAATAACCCACGCCGCCGCCTAATGCCGCGCCGCTGGCCGCACCAATTAATGCCCCTTTACCGCGATCTTTCTTCGAGGAAGAAAGTACGCCAACGCCTGCGCCCACTAATGCGCCAAGGCCTGCACCTACACCGGATTTACCGGCCTGAGATTCGCCAGTGTAAGGATTGGTGGTACAACCCGATATCACCAGGCTACCGCTTAACAACAGGGTGAGAGCAATTAACTTTTTCTGCATTATTTATCCCTTACGTTCATCACAACGAGGCATCTTATCCCCTAAGTGGTACTGATTATGCCGCGCAAAAGTGAGGAAAATCCTGAGACAATGTCTTATTTTGTAAAGGATCGGCGTTAAATGTTGTCAGGATGGCAAAAACAGTTGGTTTGATGATCGTTAATCAGGCCGCAGGCCTGCATAAATGAATAACAAATTGTCGGGCCGATGAATTTAAAACCACGTGTTTTGAGTGCTTTTGAAAGCGCAGTGGCCTGCGCGGAGGTTGTCGGGCTCTGTTTATAGTCGGCGAAGTGATGGACAATGGGCTGATTATCGACGAACTGCCAGACAAAACGGGCAAAATCCTCGCCTTCTGCTTCCATTGCCAACATGGCTCGGGCATTTGCAATAATCGCCGCGATTTTGCCTGGATGACGGATAATGCCGCTGTTCTGCATAAGCTGCGCGATATCCTGCTCATCCATCAACGCAATGGCCTGCGGATCAAACTGGTGAAACGCGGCGCGGTAATTTTGGCGTTTTTTCAGCACGGTAATCCAGGACAACCCCGCCTGCTGGCCTTCCAGGCACAACATTTCAAACAGCGCCTGTTTATCTCTCTGCGCGATGCCCCACTCCTTGTCATGGTAGGCCAGATAGACAGGATCTTGCGTTACCCAGCCACATCGTTGCATTGCATTAGTCCTTATATAGCGCGCTATTTTGATTTCCCCGATAGTAGAGGCAATCCCTGACGTTTTGAACCCTAAGCCGCGTAATTTGCGAGGCCGCTTCAGCTATCAACGCAGGTTATGTTGTTCGCTGAATCGATCACGCATAAAAAGCGAAGGCAGGTGCGACGAATAAAAATATAATGATAACGATAGTCATTTTCAGGTAACTCCATGCGTAACGATGTAATCCTTATTGGCCGTGAGCTCACGGTATTTCTTTTTACTTCTCTGTTTATCACCTTAATGATCGGACCCCTCTATGTGGATGTGGTCTGGATGGATAATGCGCTGCATGAAGCGTCTTTTACCGAAACCGTGCAGGAATTGTTATTGGTCAGTCTTGCCGCGCTGTTTTTTATTGCCGCCCGTCATCGGCCCGAACAACGGGGTGGATTAACCTTAATTGCCGGTTTTTACAGTTGTATGCTTATCCGTGAACTGGATTTTTTCTTCGATCTCATCCGTCATGGTAGCTGGGTGTGGTTTGCGCTGGCGATTGCGCTGGGCAGTTTAGCGGTAGCCATGCGAACACCTAAGCAAACCATCAGCGCGCTGGCGGATTTGCTGAATCACAATCGTTGGCCCGTCATGGCGGCCGGATTGATGATTGTGCTGGTTTTCTCCCGGCTGTTTGGTATGAACGCGCTGTGGGAGCACCTGATGCCCGATCACTATAATCGAGGCGTCAAAAATATGGCTGAAGAAGGCGTTGAACTGCTGGGTTACAGCCTGTGCTGGCTGGCCGGGCTTCGCTATCTGTGGCAAACCCGGCGCTAAACGCGCCAGGTAAACACTGCCACGTCAACCCAACGGTTGTGCTAACGCATTAGGTTGGGTTGCTATCCACAACGCTTTTTCAGCGATCCTGCGCGTTAAAAAAGGTACAATATGCGCTTCTGCACCGGATTATTTTATTCGGTGTTCGGTGTAAGTTAACCGCAGGTCTTTTCATGTCAGTCAAAATCTTAACGTCAACGCTTATTGGTCTTGAGGCTTTCCGTCAGGATCCACTCAGCGCCTTGCAGCAGGCTGAAGACGGCACGCTGGCGGTGCTGGAAAATTACACGCCCGTGATGTACGCCATCACGCCAGCACGTCTGGCACGGCTGCTGGCACTTGAGGCAGCCTCTCAGCAACCCACTGATGTGGCGCTGGATGACAGCCTGTATGACGATGTTTCTGCTACGCTGCATACGCCGGTGGGTAAATTCGCCATGTATGATGGCTGGCAACCGGACGCTGACTTTACGCGTCAGGCGGCCATCTGGGGCGTGGCGCTAAGCGAGCCGGTCACGGCGGCCGAACTGGCTGCTTTTGTGGCTTACTGGCAGGCCGAAGGCCGTCTGTTTCATCATGTGCAGTGGCAGCAGAAACTGGCGCGCAGCCTGCAGATGAACCGCGCCGCGAATGGCGGACAGCCCAGACGTGATATTACGCAGTTGCCGAATCCTGACAGCACAATTCCTGATGGTTTCCGGGGTGAATAATGAAAACGCCGAACGATCTGTTTAACCGTCTGAAACGGATGATGCCCGCGGGCACTCGCCCAAAGTTCACCAATGGTGAAGAGTTACTGGCCTGGAATCAGGAACAAGGCCGCCTGCGCTCAGAATCCATTGTGCGTGAGAACCGCGCCATGAAAATGCAGCGTATCATGGGCCGTTCTGGTATTCGCGAGTTACACATCAATTGCTCGTTCGATAACTATCGGGTTGAAAACGAAGGCCAGCGCAAAGCCCTGGAACTTGCTCGCCAGTACGCGGCAGAATTTGACGGCAGTATTGCCAGCTTCGTTTTCTCAGGCCGTCCCGGTACCGGTAAAAATCACCTGGCGGCAGCCATTGGTAACGACCTGATTTTACGGGGTAAGAGCGTGCTCATCGTCACGGTAGCTGACCTGATGTCGAGCATGAAAGGCACCTTTAGCGGCAGCAGCGGAATCACGGAAGAGCGACTGATTCAGGATCTCAGCAGCGTTGATTTGCTGGTGATCGATGAGATCGGTATGCAAAGTGAATCGCGCTACGAGAAAGTGATTATTAACCAGATCGTGGACCGCCGTTCATCCTCAAAACGCCCCACAGGTATGCTCTCTAACCTTGATCACGCCGGTATGAATGCGTTGCTGGGTGAGCGCGTTATGGATCGTATGCGCCTGGGCAACAGTTTGTGGGTTCGCTTTGACTGGGAAAGCTATCGCAGCCGCGTTCGCGGTGATGAATACTGATATGTGCTGCCCGCTAAGGCGGGCCAGCACGTTATCCTGCCATTACACAATCGTGTGGCCTGGCACCCATTTCTGACTTAATTCCCCCGTCCAGATGCTATTGCCGTTTGGCAGCCTATCTGCCCAATGCTAAGTTTTGATTAGACATCAAACTAATAAGACTTCATCGTTGGTAGGTCCGCTACCGATTTTCACATCTGGGGTAAGCCGCCATGAAAGTAACTGGCAAAGGGCCTGCATTAATGCGGCTGAATAACCAAAAGCGGGTGATGGCACAACTGCGTCAGCTGCGTATCACGTCGCGTCAGGATCTGGCACACATACTGGCAATCAGTAAAAATACCGTGTCGCAGATTATTGATGACCTGCTGGAACAGGATTTAGTGCAGGAGCTGGGAAAGGCCAGCGTCTCTGCGGCGGGCCGCCCTAAAATTCATATCACCCTGCGCCCGGAAAAGCTGGTCAGCGCCGGCATCATGGTGGAAAAGAACCTGATTCACTGGCAGGTGTGTGATTATTTTTCCCAGACGATTGCCGAGCAAACCCTGCGTACAGATACCAGCAGGCCGGGGCCGCTGTTGGCCGAGGTGGCCGCCTTATGTGACAAACTTACCGAGGAGTGGCCGGGTCTGTTAGGCATCGGGCTGGGTTTTCCTGGCGTCGTTGATCCCAGGCGGGGCTGGATGCATTTATCCACCCATTTGGGCTGGCAGGACGTTGACCTGGCGAGCAACCTACGCAAACAGGTACAGTTGCCGATTCGCATTATGAATAACGTCAGAGCGGCTGCGCTGCTGTCTGTGCAACAACTTAAATTGCCCGCCGAGAGCGGGCATTTTTATTTACGTATCGCTGAAGGCATTGGCGGTGCGCTGGTACAGCACGGTGTCGTTTTCACGGGCAACAGTTGGACCGCAGGTGAAGCCGGTCACCTTACCGTGCAACCTAATGGCCCTCGCTGTAGCTGCAACCGTCAGGGTTGTCTGGAAGCCATGATCAGCAAACCCGCCATTAATCAGCAACTGGCTCAGCGTCAGCCGGGATTGACCTGGCAAAGCCGTGACAGCGCACCTAACGTGGTGAACGAAGTCATGCAACTGGCGGGCAACTATCTGGGCATCGCGCTCAGCCAGATCATGCTGTTACTGAATCCCGCCAATATCATTATTGATTGCCCCTGGAGCATCAGTCCGACATTTTGCCAGGCCGTACTGAATCAGACGCAGGCAAACAAACTGGCGTTTATTGCCGCCCATACTCAGGTGCATTTCCTGACCTCACATCTTGCGCCGGCAACAGGCCTGGCGCTGGCAATCATTGAGCAGATGGAGCAACGTATGGATTAACGGTGCTCGCGCTGGCGAAAATCGGGAATAATCAGGTCACCCCGCATCACATAGGCGTTCAGCACGCTTCGCGTCTGTTCCGTCAGTGCCTTAACGATGCGCGCAGCCATGGCGTCCATTGAATACTCAATCGCCGGAATGGTTGGGATGCCGGGCAAATTCAGCGATCCAGCCAGGCTAAAAACCATAATATCGGTGGGAACCTGTTTGTTGAATGCCTGCAGCTGTGGAATGACTTTTTGGGCCTGCTGTTCATCCGCCACCAGCAATGCGCTAAAGTTCAGCGTGGACGCGTTATTCAACAACTCCTGTAGGGCGACCGAGGAGGATGTGGAGTCCATAAACACCAGGTTACGGTTAAAAGGCAGAAAGTTTTTTTCCAGGGCGTGCTTATAGCCCAGCAGCACCTGCTCGGAAAAACCCATTCCGTCAGGATGGATCAGGGCGATCTGGCGGCGATTCTGGCTTATCAGATAGTGACAGGCGGTTTCAGCAGCGAAAGCGTGATCGAACTGGATACTGCTCACGTCATCCCCTGTTTCCAGACAATCCACCAGAATCACGTTTTTTTGCTGAAGATTGAGCGGGAAGCGAGCGCCGATAATCAATACATCATCACACAAGCCACAGGTCAGCTCATTCAGACAGTGCATCACTTCCGATTTGCTGTTCGCGAAACGGAGCAACAGGTGTTTTTGGTGCTGACTAAGATGTTTTTCCAGCGCATAAAGATAACCGGTCGTCTGGTTAATATTGTCCTGCGCGCAAATTACGCCAATACAACCGGTGGACTGGCTCAGCAAGGACTGAGCGATCACGTTTGGACGATAATTCAGTTCATCCACCGCTTTTAATACTGCGACGCGGCTGGCTTCTTTTACGCCGCGTGACCCACTCAACACGCGTGACACCGTGGCTTTTGACACACCAGCCAGACGCGATACATCGTTGATAGTAGACATCATTTTCCCCTAAAAAAACCACAGCCCCCCTGAATTACTGACTAACGCTGCGGCTCAAATTATCACCATTGGCAGTATAGCGTTTTCATTTTTTTGTGGAAACCGATTTTCCATCTCTTCTCAATTTCCGACAAAAAACCCCAATTACGTGATCTGAATCGTAATAAAACACCTCGTTTCCTTAAGATCATGACGCCTGTCACAGTTCCTTTTGCGACAAATGGAAACCGGTTTCCGTATCGTATCAAATCATATCCGTCCACGTTTTCATTTAAAGGAGCGTTACTCATGATCAGGATTATGTTGTGTTGTTCAGCGGGCATGTCCACCAGCCTGCTGGTACGTAAAATGGTAGAGGTTGCGGAACAGCGTGGTCTCAGTGTGCAGATCGATGCCTGGGGCGTTTCAGAATTTGATACGCAGTTTCCAAACTATCAGGTTGTCCTGCTCGGCCCACAAGTAAAGTACATGTTAGCCATGCTCTCTGAAAAAGCTGCCACCCACGGCATTCCTGTCCGGGCTATTGATATGACGGATTACGGCATGCAACGCGGTGACAAGGTGCTGGATTACGCTCTGTCGCTTATTGAAGCGGCACACTAGAAAGGTGTCATTATGAGTTCGTTATATCAGTCGATGGTGACGGTAATTGAACAGTCCATTACGCCACTCGCCGGAAAGTTAGGTCAGCAAAAGTATGTGATAGCGATTCGTGACGGCTTTACGGCGGCACTGCCGTTTATGATTATCGGGTCGTTTATGTTGGTATTTATCTTCCCGCCATTTTCAGCGGACACCACTAACAGCGTTGCCCGTGCGTGGCTCGACTTTTCCATCACCTATCGCCAACAGCTGATGCTGCCATTTAATCTCAGCATGGGCGTTATGACCTTTTTCATCTCGGTCGGGATTGGTGCCAGCCTGGGCCGCCAGTTTAACCTTGACCCCATTATGTCGGGTTTGCTGGCGTTTATGGCGTTTTTACTGGTGGCCGCGCCCTATGCGGATGAAAAGATCTCAACCCAGTATCTTTCCGGTCAGGGGATTTTTACTGCCTTGATTACCGCCATTTACGCCACCCGGGTTTATGCCTGGCTAAAGCAAAATAATGTCACTATCCGACTGCCCAAAGAAGTGCCCACCGGCGTGGCCCGCTCCTTTGAGATTCTGATCCCAGTCCTGGTGATTATCGCAACGTTACATCCGCTCAACCTGTTTATCGAAGCGCAAACCGGCATGATTATGCCGCAGGCCATCATGCATTTACTGGAGCCGCTGGTCTCTGCTTCGGACTCCTTGCCCGCCATTTTACTTTCCGTACTGCTCTGTCAGATTTTCTGGTTTGCCGGTATTCACGGTGCCCTGATCGTCACCGGCATTATGAACCCCTTTTGGATGGCTAACCTGTCTGCTAACCAGGCAGCCCTGGCCGCCGGTGCCGCCCTGCCGCATGTTTACCTGCAGGGCTTTTGGGATCACTACCTGCTGATTGGCGGCGTGGGTTCCACCTTACCCTTGGCCTTCCTCCTGCTGCGTAGCCGGGTGCTGCATCTGCGCACCATCGGTAAAATGGGCGTGGTACCCAGCTTTTTTAATATCAATGAACCAATCCTGTTTGGTGCCCCGGTCATTATGAATCCACTGCTGTTTATTCCCTTCGTGTGCGTTCCGATGATTAACGCCGTGCTGGCGTACACCGCGACAAAACTCGGCTGGATCGCTCAGGTGGTTTCGCTCACGCCCTGGACCACACCCGCCCCGATTGGTGCATCCTGGGCAGCCAACTGGGCGCTCAGCCCGCTGGTAATGTGCCTTGTTTGTATGCTGATGTCGGCGCTGATGTACCTACCCTTCCTGCGAGCCTATGAACGCAGTCTGATTAAGGCAGAAGAGAAAAAAATCAAGGATGCCGCGCCTGCAGGCCATCCCGTGCACGGTCATCCACACGCTTAAGGAGCCAGTGACATGAACTACCGTTTTCCTGAAAATTTCTGGTGGGGCAGCGCCAGTTCGGCGTTGCAAACCGAAGGTGACAGCCTGAATGGCGGTAAAAGCCCGACCACCTGGGATCGCTGGTTTGCACGGCAACCCCACCGTTTCCATCAGGGCATTGGCCCGCAGAACACCTCTGGCTTTTACCAGCACTGGCAGCACGATATCGCGTTACTGAAGCAGTTAGGACACAACAGCTTTCGCACGTCGCTGAGCTGGGCGCGCCTGATGCCTGACGGCACCGATACAGTGAATCCCGAAGCCGTGGATTTTTATAACAAGGTGATCGATGCGTTACTGGCGCAGGGCATTACGCCCTTTATAACCCTGTTTCATTTCGATATGCCGTTGGCCATGCAGGAAAAAGGCGGCTGGGAGAACCGTGAAGTGGTGGAAGCGTTTAGCCGCTACGCCCAGCGCTGTTTCGACCTGTTCGGTGACAGGGTGAAGCACTGGTTTACCTTTAACGAGCCGATTGTGCCGGTCGAAGGTGGCTATCTGTATGATTTTCACTACCCGAACGTGGTGGATTTCAGACGCGCCGCGACCGTGGCCTGGCACACTGTGCTGGCTCACGCGCTGGCGGTGCGGGCCTGGCGTAACGGCGGTTATGACGGCGAGATTGGCGTAGTGCTGAATCTCACGCCGTCCTATCCGCGCTCGGCGAATCCGGCAGATGTACAAGCCGCGCATCATGCAGACCTGCTGTTTAACCGCAGCTTTTTAGATCCGGTTCTTAAGGGCGAATACCCAATGGATCTGATGAGTTTACTGAGTCAGTACCATCAGCTTCCGCGCTGCCAGCCCGGGGACCGCGAAGTCATGGCCGATGGCATCATCGACCTGCTGGGCGTTAACTATTATCAGCCGCGCCGTGTTAAGTGTCGGGATAGCGCCGTCAATCCTGAGGCACCTTTTATGCCGGAATGGTTATTCGATCATTACGAAATGCCAGGACGAAAAATGAATCCATACCGCGGATGGGAAATTTACGCGCCCGGTATGTACAATATTCTGACCAACCTACGCGTTAATTATGGGAATCCACGCTGTTTTATTTCTGAAAATGGCATGGGCGTAGAGAATGAACAGCGTTTTATCCAGAACGGTGAAATACTGGATGATTATCGTATCGAATTTGTTTCCGAACATCTTAAATGGCTCCATAAAGGCATTAGCGAAGGCTGTAACTGCCTGGGTTATCATATGTGGACATTTATCGATAACTGGTCATGGCTGAACGGCTATAAAAACCGTTACGGTTTTGTGCAGTTAGATTTGGCAACGCAAAAACGTACGATTAAAAAGAGCGGCAAATGGTTTGCTGAGGTTGCCGCAAATAACGGTTTTAATTGAGAGCAGCGATTATGATTGAACTTGAAGAGGCCGTAATGACGATCATCGTCAATGCAGGACATGCCCGCAGCCTGTGTTTCGAAGCCCTGCAGGCGGCAAGAAAGGGTAACGTCGACGAGGCCAAAGATCGGCTAAGGGAAGCCGATAACTATTCTCGCCTGGCTCATCAAATGCAAACCCGATTAATTGAGCAGGACGCTGGCGAAGGGCGACAGCCTATGACGTTAATTATGGTTCATGCTCAGGATCATTTAATGACGTCGTTACTGGCGCGTGAACTCTCAGAAGAAATTATTCATCTCTATCAACGGCAATAAAACATATATCACAGGAGAAAAACGGAAAAATAAGCGTCCTCTGGAAAATACTATAATATAAAAATCAACTTGTTCTGGTGATCAATTAACCGGTGCAGGATGGTTATTGTCTGTTCATTAACACACGCCGTTATTCGGGTTGAACATAATCAACCTGAAGGACGCTGTGCAAACGAGACAACCATGAATATTATTCGAAACCTTCCATTACCTCTGGCGGTGGTCGCCGCGCTGTGCCCTGCTGTGAGCGCAGCACAGGAATTTACGCAGGAACAAATCGACGCTATCGTCGCCAAAGCCATTGATAAAGCCCTGGCAGAACGTCAGGCAAAGAGGGATGCGGCAGTGGCGAAGACAACGGATGAGGTGACCGAACCACAAAGTCCGGTTCAGTCACCGGACCGGGCTATTCCGTTTGGGGTGACGTTCAGCGGCTACGCACGCTACGGTGCGCATTACCAAAGCGGCGATCAGAAATATGTTGGCGTAGACGGCTCTTACAACGGGGCCTCCGGTATCGGTCGTCTGGGCAACGAAGGCAACGGTGGCGAGTTCCAGCTCTCCAAAGCATTTAAGAGCCAAAGTGGCGCCCTCTGGGACGTCAATGTGATGATCGATCACTGGGGCGATGAAGTTAACCTGAAAAAAGCCTATGCCGGCGTCACCAATGTGCTGGCATCAAATCCTGACGCCTATCTCTGGGCCGGACGGGACTTTCATCAGCGTCCACAGCAGAACATCAATGATTATTTCTGGATGAACCATGATGGCCAGGGCGCGGGGGTGAAAAACTTCGACGTGGGCGGGATAAAATTTGACGTTGCTGCTGTTGCTGCCGTGGAATCCTGTAGCCCTGAAGTGCTCAGCGACGAGTCCAATCCGTCGCGCATCACCTGTACGGGCGGTTCGGGTACCGGGGATAAAGGCAACTACGCCGCGACGTCTAAAATTCACGGCATGAAGCTGGGCGCACTGGATCTGGAGATCTACGCTAATTATGGTTTCGACTCCAAAGCGGTGGACAGTGACGATCGCCTGAAAGCCTGGCAGGGCGCGTTTGTGCTGAGCCACACCAACGACCACGGCGTGAATAAAGTGATTACCCGCTACTCTGACAACTCGGATAACAGCGTTTTCAGCAAAACCGAGGGCCTTCGCACTGTCTACACCAGCTTTGAAGGTAAGCATCAGTTTACCCAGCAGGCACAGGTGGAGTATTTGCTGGGTTATCACGATTACGACAACCGTCGACTGAAAAGCGACAATCGGAAAAACTACGCCGCGATTGTTCGCCCGATGTATTTCTGGAATGACGTCCATTCAACCTGGCTGGAAGCCGGTTATCAGCGCGTAAATTATGATGAAGGCGGCAGTAACAATGGCTGGAAATTGACCCTGTCGCAAAACATCGCCATTGATATGGGACCGGAGTTTCGCCCCATGCTGCGCTTCTATGTCACCGGCGGCAAAGTCGACGATGCGCGCACCGCGCGCGTGAATGGCCGTGAAAACGACATCCAGGACGACTTCAATCTGGGTGCAATGTGGGAAGCCTGGTTCTGAGGACAGGCGACAAGCCTTATAACCCCGTTCTCACGAATGACAGGCACAGAAGTTTATCAGCAACGTTGATAAACCCCCCCGTTCGGGCGTTTCTGCCGTATGCCCGATCGGCTTTTATGTCGTCAGGATCACGCTTGCTGTTACGCCCTGCTGTCTCAACGGTATCCCTGCTGTTTCACATCATGACCTCAGATAAGAAATGCACCCTGAAGGCTATCAGCAACAACGTCATCGGTTCAGGCTATTCAGGACAGCGAAGCCAGATATGTCGACATACGGGGATTTTCTCGCCTGGCTGGGCTGAAATTTTATAGCGCGAGGCACCGTGGAAACGGCGCTTTTTCAGCCGCGCTGATCGCCTGGCTAGCGGCGCTGGCACGTCTTACTGCTCTCCCTTTTTTGCGGCCATTAAGCCCTGAGCGTCCGCATCGACTGATATAGCCTTACAAACGCTTTACGCTGTGCTTTCTGATTCAAATACCCGTATGAACCCTGTCACAAAACGCGCATTAAGTTTCCCGGCCCTCATCTGTAAGCGCTTATCTCGCTATCTTGTTAAAGGCTTGTTGCGCATAGCCTCAGGTAATTGTTAACTGCCATTGATGCACAGCGCGCATTAGTCGATGAGTTTATTGCGCTTATTTACTTTATTTACCTGATCCAGTCTTCAGCAACAGACGCGGCAAAAAGCGTCAACGATAAACTGGAGATACCGATGCATTCCTCGACTTCACCGATGACCACCCGCGCCAGAGCCGGCGCAATATTACGCGTTACCTCGGGCAACTTTCTGGAACAGTTCGACTTTTTTCTGTTTGGGTTCTATGCCACCTATATCGCCCACACTTTCTTTCCGGCGAGCAGTGAATTTGCCTCGCTGATGATGACCTTCGCCGTCTTCGGCGCGGGCTTTCTGATGCGTCCTGTCGGCGCAGTGGTGCTGGGCGCCTACATTGATAAGGTCGGCAGACGTAAAGGTCTGATCGTCACCCTGTCGATTATGGCAGCAGGTACTTTTCTGATCGTCCTGATTCCGTCTTATCAAAGCATCGGGCTTTGGGCACCGATGCTGGTGTTAATCGGCCGCCTGCTACAGGGTTTCTCCGCTGGAGCGGAGTTGGGTGGCGTTTCTGTGTATCTGGCTGAGATCGCCACACCGGGCCGCAAAGGCTTTTATACCAGCTGGCAGTCAGGTAGCCAGCAGGTGGCCATTATGGTCGCCGCCGCGATGGGCTTTGCCCTGAACGCCGTGCTGGAAGAGAGCGCGATTCGTGAATGGGGCTGGCGGATTCCGTTTCTGTTTGGCTGCATGATTGTGCCTTTCATTTTCTTCCTGCGCCGCAAGCTGGAAGAAACCCAGGAGTTCAACGCCCGCCGTCATCATCTGGCGATGCGCGACGTGTTTAAAACTCTGCTGGCCAACTGGCAGGTTGTGATTGCAGGCATGCTGATGGTGGCCATGACCACCACAGCGTTTTATCTGATCACCGTTTATGCGCCGACCTTCGGCAAGAAAGTGCTGATGCTCAGCGCCTCCGATAGCCTGTTAGTCACGCTGCTGGTTGCCATCTCTAACTTCCTTTGGTTACCGGTTGGCGGGGCGCTGTCTGACCGTTTCGGACGTAAACCTGTACTGGTTACCATGACGCTGATCGCGCTGGCGACCGCCTACCCAGCCCTGTCGATGCTGGCTGCTGCACCCAGCTTTTCCATGATGCTCACCGTTCTGCTGTGGCTGTCATTTATCTATGGTCTGTATAACGGCGCGATGATTCCGGCACTGACTGAAATCATGCCAGCGGAAGTTCGGGTGGCGGGCTTTTCACTGGCCTACAGCCTGGCAACCGCCGTCTTTGGCGGCTTTACGCCGGTGATTTCAACCGCATTGATTGAGTACACAGGCGATAAAGCCTCCCCGGGTTACTGGATGAGCTTTGCTGCCGTCTGCGCCTTACTGGCAACGCTGTATCTGTACCGGCGCAGCACTGTAAATCTTCAAACCGCCGTTAAACACTAAGTCAGGGATTACATAATGAAAATAATTTACCGTTCACTCCTTGCCACGCTGGTCCTTTCCTCCGTCAGCACCGGTGTGCTGGCAAAAGAGGTGACCGTGATGATTTCTGGCGGCTTTAAAGCCGCGCTGGAAAAACTCACACCGCAGTTTGAAGCTAAAAGTGGCGACAACATTATTCTGGTGTCCGGGCCGTCGATGGGTAAAACACCGCAGGCGATTCCCAACCGTCTGGCGCGCGGGGAAAAAGCCGATGTGGTGATTATGGTCGGCGATGCGCTTAGTCAGCTGGAAAAAGGTAAGTGGATAAAACCGGACTCCCGCGTTGAGCTGGCTGACTCGCCGATCGGGATTGTCGTGAAGAAAGGGGATGCTAAACCCAATATCAAAACGGATGCCGATCTGCGTAAAACCCTGTTAAATGCGAAGTCGATTGCCTACTCAGACAGCGCCAGCGGTCAGTACATTAGCAGCCAGTTGTTTAAAAAGTTAGGCATTGAAGACAAGGTGAAAGACAAAGCGCACGAGGTGGAACGCATCCCGGTAGCGTCTGAAGTGGCAAAAGGCCACTATGCGCTGGGCTTCCAGCAGGTCAGTGAACTCCTGCCCGTGCCGGGCGTGACCTTTGTAGGTGAACTGCCTGAGGACGTGCAGTACATCACCCGGTTTGCCGGCGCGGTTCCTGCCAAAGCAGACCATCCTGAGGAAGGCAAAGCGTTACTGGATTTCCTGGCGTCTGCCCCGGCTCAGGAAGTCGTCCATGCCACGGGTTTGCACTCGGTCAACGCGCAGCAACCCGTTAAGCAGAGTGATACTGTTCAGTAATCAGCTTTTCCAGCTCTGCAGCGATATAAGACTGTATGCGTCCACTGCGCCTGATCAGGCCAACGGTGCGTTTCACGACCGGATCGGTAAGCGGCAGGTGAACCAGCACCGAATGGCCTGATGACGGCATCGACATCGCGGGAACGGCAGCAATGCCGATTCCCGCTTCGACCATGCCCAGCATCGTTGTTACATGCCGGGTTTCGCAGATGCTCGGGCGCGCCGGAACAACATGGCCCAGTGCGGAATCCAGTAGATTTCGATTGCCAGAGGTCTTATCCAGTCCGACATAATCCTGCTGGTAAAACTCCTGCCACGTCAGGCTTTTGCGGTTAGCAAGGGGATGATCGTGTCGGCAAGCCACGACGTAAACATCCTCCACCAGCGGTAAAAACTCAGTATTGGGCGGCGGATTGCCCGAGAAGCAAATGCCAAAATCTGCCTGACCACTGGTGACAGCTTCAATAACGTTGCCTGCGCTACTGTCAATAATCTTGACCCGCACCCGAGGATAGCGCACCTGAAAGCGGCGAATCACATCCGGCATAAAGTAATAGGCGGCGGAAGGCACCGTGGCAACCGTCACCAGTCCGGTTCTGTCCTGGCTGACTTTACTGATATCCGCCATCACTTCTTCAAAGTTGGTCAGCAGTTGCTCGGAACGCGCGGCGAACGTCTGGCCGTAAAGCGTCAGCGTGACCCGGCGGGTGGTCCTGTCAAACAGCTTTATCCCCAACGCCGTTTCCAGCTTCTCAATCCTGCGGCTCAGCGCCGACTGGGACAGGCAGATGGATTCCGCGGCGATACGGAAATTGCCATATTCAACCAGGGCGCGAAACGCATACAGATCGTTGAGATCGAAATTGACGGGCATGTGGGCTGGCGTTCCTTTCAACAATGATGTGGCAGGGACAGAGAGGGCTAATAGTGCCTTATCGAATGGTGGCAAACAAAGTGAAATGTTGGCGGAGCGCCTGACAGAAAACAGCCGGACAGGCAGCAGGTCACCCGCGCAGACGGGTGACCTGCTGCTGCAGGGTTAAGCGCTAAATAGGCGACGTCGAGCGTGAAACGTTTCTGACCGCCTCTTCTGCCCGCTCCGAATTGCTCTGAATGCTGGCGATAACCTCTCCGGCCTGGCGCATCAGGTTGACGCCGCGAGCGGTGTTTTTCAGGTTATTTTCGATATCTTCCAGCACCTTTTTTGCCAGCTGATTATTGCTGGAGACTACGCGACCTATCTCTTCAGTGGCTTCATTGATGCGGGCAGCCAGAGTACGCACCTCGGCGGCCACGATGGCAAAACTGCGGCCGGACGTGCCGGCACGGGCTGCCTCAATTGCCGCGTTTAATGCGATAAAACGCGTCTGCTCAGCGATGTTGCGAATGGTGTGCACCATATCGGCAATGCGATCTGACTGGCCGTTTAACCCAAAGACGTCAGCGGAAACGCTGTTCATCTCTTTGGCGATCTCGGCCATGGTTCTGACGCTGTCTTCAATCACATCCGCACCCGTTACCGAGCTTTCGCGGGTTTGCTGCGCCATCTTCCACGCGTGCTGAGCCGCTTCATTTTCTTGCTGGTTTTGCAGCACCTGCTCGGTAACATCGCTGGCGAATTTTACAATCTTATATAACCGGCCATCGGCATCGAAAACCGGGTTATACGTCGCGCGCAGCCAGATAGTTTCGCCATGACGATTAAGTCGCGGATACTGCCCAGAGAAAAATTCGCCCTGATTGAGACGCTGCCAAAACTGCTGGTATTCCTTGCTGCTGCGCAGTTCCTCGGAACAGAACATACGGTGATGCCTGCCCAGAATCTCGTCGGCTTTATAGCCCGTTGCTTTGAGAAAGTTTTCGTTAACCTCTAACACTTCCCCGGCTTTGTTAAATGCGATGACCGCCATTGAGCGGCTGATCGCCTGCACCAGGGCATCCTGCTGCTGTGCCTCACTGATGCGCTCGGAGATATCTGCCGCCAGCTTGATGACCTTGATGACGCGGCCATGTTTGTCTTTCACCGGGACATAGCTGGCTTCCAGCCAGACCGGATGGCTGTCTTTGCCCAGACGCAGATATTTGCCGCTGAAACTCTTGCCGCTGGCAAGGCGCTGCCAGAACTGGCGGTACTCAGATGAGTTCACCAATGATGGCGGGCAAAACATACTGTGGTGATGGCCCACGATCTCTTGCGCTTCGTAACCCATCTTGCTTAGAAACAGTGCATTTGCCCGAAGGATGGTGCCATCCGGGGTAAATTCGATGATCGGAACCGCATCGTCCAAAGCTCTGAGCGAATCGGCGGCGTGTTTATGCTGGTGTTTAGGAAAAATAGAAAATATTTTTTTAAAAATTGTCATTTTTTATACTGCCATGTTGAGTGGTCTGGAGGGTTTATCGGCAGGATAAAGAACGGGCTTGAGACAATGGCGAATAAACAACCATAAGATTGTGACCGGGCTAACCTCTTCTGTAAAATTTACGTTATGGCTGAATGAAGCGGGTACGGCATCAAGATTACGCTGATCTGGCGCGGTTTATGTGCGGGGAAGCCTGGCCTTTTATTCATGACGCTGCTTGCAGAGCGCAAACGGCGCACGGCGGCGATTCAATCTGACAAGGTTGGTGCGCTGCTGTCTGTACAGACACAAAAAAGGCTGCTCATTAAGCAGCCCTTTTTCGCGCCGGCGCATCCGTAACGCTTATTTATACAGCTCAGCTGTCATGTGAACGCGATCGTTCGTATTGGCTTCGATGATTTTGTACTGTGCGCCCTGCTGCTCGGCCTGAGCGGCAATTTTGGCTTCTGTACCGTCCAGCGTTGAACCCGTTGCGGTAACGGTTTGTGCAAAAGCTGAGGCCGACATGAATGACAGTGCAGCAACGGCAGCAATCGACAGTGTTTTAATGGTTTTCATAATCCTGTTCCTTAATGTTGTAAGTGTGAAAGCAATTCGCTTTCGATGGGGTTATGATAACCAATGTTATTAATACAAAGTTAACAATAAGTGCAGTTATTGTAATCATGCTATCTATTGCACTGATAGCTCTCGCCTGTGATCGGTGCCGCGTGGCCTGGCAGAAGATCATGTTGGCCGTCGCTGAACGGGATATCTATCAAGGCACAGTGGGTGGCGTGAGAAAACGTCTTTGCAAACGGACAAGCCGTGACAGGACTAACAACCTGTTGCTAATGCCAACTCGTGCTAAAGAATAAATTCTTTATATCCTGACACGATCACATATAAGGCAAAGTAGGCAAAGATGAGCGCGGAAGCCATATAGGAATATCTCAATAGCTTTTGCCCTAACAACCTGCCGCCGAGGCTACCGACCAGGCACAGGGCCGCTGTCCATACGATCCCCGCCAGAAAAAAACCGCTCAGAAACAGTGCCGATCCCGTAATGCTTTGCTGCCCGAATCGGGAAATCAATGCACCACCCACCGTGGCAAACCACACAATGGCAGTCGGCGACGACATTGCCAGCACGATACCGTGCCGGAACTCACGCCACATTGACCGTCTGGGCGCACTCAGCGTGGTATCGATATCGTTGACGTTACGAAAGGCGGACAGCAGCATTTTGATGGTAAACCCCACCAGCAAAGCACCACCACCTATCCAGATGATCCACCGTACGACCTCGAACTGCAGCAACACCGCCATGCCAGCCAGCGCCAGAACGGCATAAATCAAATCACCCACACAGGTGCCGACTCCCAACCAGAACCCCTGAAAATAGCCACGCTGCATCGCCAGCGTAATCATGGCAATGTTGGCAATGCCGATATCAAGGCACAGCGACAGGCTCAACAGGAAACCCGTTGAAAAAGACATCATAACAATGGCTCCTCAGATTTAAGGCGCTCTGCGTGGGCCGTGATAGTGAAGAAGCATAAAGCGGTCAAAAAACCCCTCAATGTCGTGCGAAGAACATCTAAAGGGTACGTCGCGAATAAACGTATTTTAGGCATTGAATAACCAATCGATAACAGGCGCGCAGACATCGCATTCCCAGGCAACAGATGAGCGATGCCCTATTTAATCCAGATGAGGTTCACGGATACTGGAAGAAATTGCGGTGATAAAAGCGTTGAGTCAAGGCCGTTGACTCAGCCAGATTCAGACAAGGGAATAAACTACGCCATGCATTAAAACGGGCGGCACAGCGAAAGCCGCCCGGGGATCCGTAACGGCATGATCAGGCGGTGGTGTTGATGTTACGCCCTACAGCCGGATTAGAGGGAAGAGCTGTCACACCCTCAACAAGCGTGGTGATGGTATCTGCCTGTTGATTCAGCGTTTTTTTCAACAGATTCGCATTGGCTTCACCGCGAGCCTGCCATTGTTCTAAACCTGCAGACAGAGTGGTGAGTTGCTGTATATCCATGCAGTTGCTCCTTATGTTGACTGAGCCCCAGACGGGGGTCACATAATACCGGCGACGGATTTCGCCAGTTGCGCATAAAGTATCGGCCTGGGGCTAAAATACTTTAATAACTCTGACGAATGAATACGAAAAGAGGAAAATTTCTTCCAGATTTAAGCACCACACAGGATTTTAGGATAGTGATATCAGCGCGCTCATAGTACTTTCGTGAAATTGAGATTCTGAAAAAATAAACTTATATAAAATATGAAAATTATGAGCGAAAAACTCTACCCACCTTAACCACCATCGTCGTATAAAAATGTACAACCAACTGAATAAAATAAATAAAAAATTTTAAAAAGAATAATAAACTATATTTTTTTATTTTCCCACACTCTTTAAAAACATTAAACTATCTAAACTTAACTAATGCTCAAAAACGCATAAAAAATAAAAAACACCTATTGATATTGAAAAATTAATAGGCAAACAACCATCTTAATTTTTAAAGAAAAGGGCTAACTTTAAATAAAATTACTAACAGGATTACCCGTTAGCATACCCGGAAACAGCCACTTTCTTAGTAAATATCAAAAGGAATAGTCACTCATGAGCCAGCCTCTTTCTGATAACAGTTTAAAAGAATTAGACTTTTTAACATTTCAAAACGTAACATCGCCTTTTCTCGACAAAATCGTTGCAGAAAATCCGCCTCCCGCTGGTGAAACGCTGGATAAAGATAAAGCAATTCGTGACATGTTTGACTTGGTTCACGGTCAGTATGATATTCCATGGTCGGATTCGTCAGGTTCGCGTTCTGTATCAACAGCCGGAAGATCGGTTGCGATTAGTGAATGCACAAGTAAAGAAATAATCGTGGCGATTGATTGTTTTACCGTTTTTTTTCAGTTTCTTGGCATCACAGGTAAAGTTTGTGGTGAAGCCGCTACAGAAGTTGTTAACGGCCTTACCCGAACTCAACTGGACGGACTCTCCAGTTTATTCCAGGCAATCAGTAATGCAGAGGGGGCACTGAATACTGCAACGGCAATCTTCAACCTTATTTCTGCCATTTATAAATTAACAGGTATCCGCCAAATCCTGGGAGCAATTGAGGATAACATGGCCTGGTATAACTGGGTGCTCATGGCAACCGTGATTACTGCCCAAGCGGTGGCATTGTTAGCAACCGATGGCGCTGCGTTTATCGGCGAATTAGTGCTAATGGGTGCATTTCTTACGCAACTGGGTATAGACGCCTCATCAATGGCTGACGCCTGCGGCTGGTCGTCGTAAAAGTTAATTTAAGCGTTATGAATTCAATCACTTTAAGCTTTAATCCTGACTTTCTTAACTACGTTTAATTAGCATGTTGAGCGTCAAACTTACGATGTAAGGGTGAAAATTCCATGATTAAACAGAGTGATATTCATTTGTAGAATAAAGGGCAACACGGTAAAACAGCCTATTTAACTCTTCATTTTCGGTGCCAGACTCAGGTGTAGGGTTGAATATTTTTTTGATTTACGTTGTTTGAAAGTTATTAAACCCTGCCATCAACCACAATTTTTTACTTGTTTAAGCAGACATCTCTATTTTATTCTGAAACTGCTTTTAGGATTTTTTCTAATAAAAAAACAGGGTGGTAAAAATGAAAAAATGCTTTTTTGTAATGATGATGGCAGGGTTTTCAGCTGGCGTTCAGGCTAAAGAGATATCACTTTCACCTAATCTCTCCGCGGATAGTCTTAGTATATCTGCCTCAACAGGTATGCTAGGTGGGAAATCCGGGGAACTTGTTTACGACCCTGACACGGGTCGTAAAATTAGTCAGCTGGACTGGAAGATCAAAAATGTGGCCATTTTGAAAGGCGACATTTCGTGGGATGCCTACTCATTCCTGACACTCAATGCACGTGGATGGACTTCTCTTGCCAGCGGTTCTGGTCATCTGGACGATTATGACTGGCAAAACAGTAATCAGGGTAACTGGACCGACCATTCTTCACATCCCTATACGCGTATGAATCATGCTAATGAGTACGATCTTAATCTGAAAGGCTGGTTTATACAGGGAGACAGCTATCGGATAGGTGCGGTGGCTGGCTATCAGGAGACCCGCTTCAGCTGGACTGCTATTGGCGGCTCATTTGATTACAATAATGGCACTCTGGTAGGTGATTTTCCACGTGATCAAACAGGCATAGGTTACAGTCAGCGCTTTTCAATGCCGTACGTAGGACTGACCGGGCGCTACAGAATAAATAACTTTGAATTCGGTACTCTGCTTAAATTCAGCGACTGGGTTAATGCCCATGATAACGACGAACACTATGTTCGCCAGTTGACGTTCCGTGAAAAAACATCAAGTTCGCGTTACTACGGTGCTTCAGTTGACGCAGGTTATTACGTTACCCCTAATGCTAAAGTTTTTGCTGAATTTACCTACAGTAAATACGAAGAAGGCAAAGGTGGTACACAGATTTTTGATAACGTCAGCGGCCAGTCAGGAACGATTGACGGCGATGCGGCAGGTATTGCCAACCATAACTATACCGTGACAGCAGGATTGCAGTACCGATTTTGATTATGTACTGACATTCACAGGCGAAACGCTGTTTCGCCTGTTCTTATGCTGGTTAGATCCCGCGTTATCACTAACTGCCGACAGGCGAAATTTCACCGTTAAATAAACATCGGCTCAAAACGCACCGGAAAATTCAGCGAGTTCGCAATAAAGCAGGCTTCATGGGCATGATGATGCAGCGCTTCGGCTCGGGCTGCGTCGTCCTTATTACGCAATGTCACCACGGGTTTCAGGGTGATCTGAGTGAAATGGCCCCTTTCGCCTTCAACCATGGTGCCTTCTGCCGTGTCTTCATAGGCTTCCACAATGATGCCCGCATCGGCGCAAAGATGCAGATACCATAGCTTATGGCAGGCCGACGCTGACGCCAATAAGAGCTCCTCTGGATTCCAGCGCGTGGCATCACCACGAAAAGCGGGATCGGCACTGAGCGCAACCGTGGCTTTACCTTCCACCGACAGCTCGCCGTTTCGATCATAAGCGGTATAGGACTGCGTGCCATCCCCGCGATTACCGCTCCAGCGCACGTTGACCTGGTAGTGATGCTCCCGTTTTGCCATTCGATGTTCCTTTGGAATCGTTGAGGATAGTGAAAGTGGTTGCTCTGGCTATTTTCGTTTATGGGCGACGGCCAGCATGGTGCGGCCCAGCTGGCGTTCGGCCTGTGCATAGTCGCGCTGTGCGACCACAACAAAAAGGGCATCCAGAATATTTAACTGTGCAATGCGCGCAGCCGCGTTTTCACCGGTCAGCGGCGAGCCCTGAGCGGTGGAGCAGATCACGGTGTCGGCAAGGTTAGCCAGCGGCGAGCCAATGGAATTGGTGATGGCAATCACCGGTACGCCCTGAAGCTGCGCGGCTTTTACCGCTTCGATGATGTCCTTCGTCCGGCCGGAATGGGAAATAGCGACAACCACATCCTGCTCGTTCAGTAACGCAGCCGACATCAGCATCATATGGGGATCGTCATAAGCGGCCGAACGGGTACCGATACGCAGAAACTTATGCACCGCATCCCGCGCGATTTGCGCCGAACCGCCGAAGCCGTAAAAATCACGCTGACGTGCCCTGGCCAGCAAATCCGCCGCTTTTTCAAAAGCCGCCATGTCCAGAATGGCCAGCGTTTCCTCAATCGCCTGAACGGAGGTGCGAAACACCTTACTGACGATCTCACGTGTCGTATCGCTGGGAGAAAGCTCCTGATGCATTTCGGTGATGGGCAGGCGGTTATACAGGGCGGCTTTTATGCGTAACTCTTTGAAACCGGAAAAACCCAACTTCTTTGCTGTTTTCACCACCATCGCCTCAGACATCTCACAACGGCTGGCAATGGCTTTGATTGAGACATTCTCATCAAAATCGCTTGATAACACGGCATGAACCAACCGGGCTTCCAGAGAGGTTAATGAGGCGATCATTAGTCGTAACCGGGGACCTATAGCACTGACATCATCAGCTCGATTACTCATGACATACCTTATTGAATGATTATTTTTTAAATCTATCATGTCATGAGGCCCGATAGCCACGCCGCCTCAGGTGCGACGTGGTGATGCAGTAACAGGGTTTACAGAATTTACGCCTTTCGTGTCATCGCGGGCACTTTTTTACGCAGTTTCCGCCGCTCAGAGAGCCATTCTTTGAGCACGACGCCGCCCGATGCCACAATCAAAATTGCGCCCCACAGCGCCAGCGTGATGAACTGACTGAGATCCAGCAAAATCGAGGCGGTAGAGACCAACTGCAGAATCAGTAGTGACAGAATCACGCCGCTGACCCGGCCAAATCCCCCCAACGGATCGACACCGCCCAGTACCGCAGCCAGGATAGCGACCAACAGGTAGCTTTCACCGTACGCCGCGTTGGCCGAGTCGAAGCGTGCCATCATGATGATGCCCGCGATACCGGCAAATAAACCAGAAATCAGATATACCCACACCAGACTTTTACGCGTGTTAATGCCGGAATAATGGGCCGCTCGCTCATTGGAGCCGATCATGGCTATCGACTTACCCAGCGGGGTTTTGTTGACGAAAATGCTTAACGGAATAATCGCCAGGGCAAAGATGATAAGGGCGAAAGGAATGCCGAACAGGGTGCCGTTGCCGATAAACACAATCGGTGCCGGAAAACCGGAAATAACATCCCCATGGCTGAATCCGATTGCAATGCCTTTCACCGCCGTCATCGTACCCAGCGTTGCCAGCATTGGCGGCACGCGCAGATAAGCCACCAGCACGCCATTTAGTAACCCCACCAGGGCCGACAACACCAGGCCCAGCAACAGTGCGCCAATTTGTAGCAGATCCCCGGATGCGCCCTGCATTTCAGGCATGAAGGTGGTCAACGTGTAGGCGACCGTTAAGGCGCACAGGTTGGCGGTGGCGATGATGGAAAGATCGATACCGCCGGAAAGCATAGGAATCATCATGGCGAGCGCAAGAAACCCCAGCTCCGGCAACTGGAAGCCCATCGATCGCAATCCCGCCGCCGCAAACAGCTTGTCGCCCTCAAGTAGCCCAAGACCGATCACCATGACTATCAGGATAAACAGCAGCCGGACGTTGGTCGTTCCCAACCGTTTTTCCACCTGCGCTAACACATTGCCAGTCTGCTTCATGATATTGCCCCTTCATCGACGAGCTTGTTCTGTTTGCGGGTTTCTCTGGCCATCATGATCATGGCGGCGATGATCACCAGGCCGGTACTGAATAACGACCAGTAAGATGAAACACCCAGCAGGATCAGGCCATTCTGCATCACGGCAATCAGTACTACGCCCAGTACGGTGCCCAACACCGTCCCCTTACCGCCAGTGAGGCTGGCCCCGCCGATAACCACCGCAGCCACCACATCCAGTTCCCTGCCAACCAGCGCCGTCGGGGATACCGACTGGGCAAGCTGTGCCTGAACCAGCGACGCCAGACCAGCCAGCGCTCCCATGTAGCCATAAACCAGCATATTCAGTTTGAATACGTTGAAGCCGACGCGTTGCGCGGCATCCGGATTGCCACCAGTGGCATAAATTTGTCGGCCGGTATTGCTTCTGTTGAGCAGTAGCCACGTCAAAACAAATGCCAGGACCAGGGCGATAATCTGGAAGTTCAGCGCATAGGTGGCACCTTGTGCATCGGTATAGAACACCAGTTCAAAGCCGGCGTTAAACCAGTCAGGCAGCATGAAGATGTCCTGGCCGCTGGTTACCGTCAGCAGGATGCCGAAGAAAACGTTCAGGGTCGCAATGGTGATAATCAGCGCGGAGGTTCGAAGTACGTTGACCAGCACACCATTGATAAAACCCAGCACGATGCCCAGGCCGATGGCAACGGCAAAAATGCCCACCCAGCCCAGGCCCATATTGTTCGCTAAGGTCAGGGCAACGTACTGGGTGATAGAGGCGGTAGCGGCGAAAGAGAGATCGATGCCGCCAGTAATAATCACCACCAACAGGCCTGCGGCCATAATGCCAATAAAGGCCGTTGCACCTGAAACGTCTAAGAGATTTTGTAACGTTGCGAACTCCGTGGTGAAGACGGTCAGGAACACAATCATCAGTGTCATCACCGCCAGCAGGCGGCATTCGTGGGTATGAATAAAGCGCTGGAGGAAATCACGCATTTACTGCCTCCTTTAATTCTTCTTCGCTACAGCGGCCAGGGAAATATTCCCCATTAAGCCTGCCGCCGCGCATCACTAACACCCGATCACTGTGGTAATAAATTTCGGGAATCTCATCGGAAATCATGATGATGGCAATACCGCTGGCGGCGAGTTTGCGCACA
Source organism: Pantoea sp. SJZ147 (assembly GCF_007828605.1). Lineage (NCBI taxonomy): Bacteria > Pseudomonadati > Pseudomonadota > Gammaproteobacteria > Enterobacterales > Erwiniaceae > Pantoea > Pantoea sp. SJZ147. The sequence goes on along the minus strand of NZ_VIVB01000010.1, from coordinate 52,802 downwards.
ATGGCGTAAATACCGTCTTTGGCATGGATATCAACGCCCACAGTGGGGCTGTCGAGAATCAGGAGTTTGGGTTGGGTCGCCAGCCATTTTGCCAGCACCACTCGTTGCTGGTTACCGCCTGACAGGGTTTTAACTTTGTTGTCGGGATTACCGGCTTTAATAGACAGTGAGGCAATTGCCTCGTTGACCGTTTGCTCATAGAGATCGTCACGAATCAGTCCGGCTTTATTCACCAGCTTCTCCACCACGGAGAGCGTGATGTTGGCGCTGATTGACTGCTCCAGAACTAAGCCCAGTCCCAGACGGTCTTCTGACAAATAGGCAATGCCGTACTCAATGGCATCGCGGTTAGATCGCATCTGCACGGCCTGGCCGTGAAGTTTTATTTCGCCCTGATGCGGACGCGTCAGGCCAAACAGGCTCAGCGCTAATTCGGTTCGCCCCGATCCCAACAGGCCAGTGAGGCCGAGAATTTCGCCCCGCCGAATATCAAACGAAATATCCCGGTACTCGCCTCTACGGGACAGGTTGCTGACTTCGAGCACCGTTTCGGTTTGCGGTCTGTCTTTGGCAACGGATTCATAATGGAACTCTTTCCCCGTCATCAGCGTGGCCAGTTTACGGTCTGACATCTCGCGGGCATCGTAGGTGCCCAGCTTCACGCCATCGCGCATCACGGTAACGCGGTCAGCAATTTCCAGCACTTCATCCAGACGATGGCTGACAAAAACAATCGTGATACCGCGTTGTTTAAGCTGCAGGGTGAGCTTCAGTAAGGCGTCCACTTCATGGCGCGTCAGGGAGGATGTAGGTTCATCCATAATCACCAGCCGGGCATTCGCCGCCATCGCCCGGCAAATTGCCACCAGCTGACGCTGAGCAATAGAGATATCCGCCACTTTGTCATTCAGGTCGAGCGAAACGCCAATGCGCGCAACCGCTTCGGCCGCTATCTCATAAATCTTTTTCCAGTTAACCCGTTTAAAGCGGCCGGTATGCTGGCCGACGGCAATGTTCTCCGCCACGGTTAAATTGGGGAACAGCGACAGGTCCTGATAGATCACCTGCACGCCCAGGCGAGTACTTTCCACGGGCGTCAGCGGCGAGACTTCATTACCGCTAATAATAATACGGCCGCCCGGCTCGGGCTGGTGCACGCCAGACATCACCTTGATCAACGTCGACTTACCGCATCCATTCTGTCCGCACAGACAATGTACCTCGCCTTCTTCCAGCGTGAGGCTGACATCCGAAAGCGCGTGGACGCCGCCGAATATTTTCGATATGCCATCGAGTTGTAAAAATGCAGGCATAGCACTATCCCTTATCTAATCAGAATACGGGGAGGCTGACCGGATTCAGTTGAACCCGGCCAGCAGCAACATTGATGGTGTGACTTACAGGCCGAGCTTGACGAGATCGTTGACGTTGGCTTTGGTGATTTGGAGGATGCGATCCACCATGATCACTTTGTTTTCGTTATCCACGGTGGCTTCACCCAGCCCAGGGATGGTCATGCCGGTTTTAAATTCCGCGTTATCCAGCGCCAGGCGTGCGACATCGGTCATCGCCAGTCCGGCTTCTTTTGGACTCCACAGGAAACCTTCACGAATCACGCCAGACATAATGTATGCGCGCGCCTGTGAGGGAATGGTGGTGCCCACCAGGGCGATTTTTTTCTCCAGATGGCGTTTCTTCAGCACGTTGCCCGCCCCGATCGGCCCGTTCGAGCCCATCGACATAATCCCTGTCACGTTCGGATGCGCTTTCAGGATATCCTGAGTAACGCGTTCGGATTCATCGATAAAGTCCGCGCCAGGAAAGCGGTCGGCGGCCAGTTTCATATTCGGGTAGTGCTCTTTTTGATACGCGATCGCGGCATCGGCCCACTGATTATGACCGGTGGTGGTTAAAGTGCCGACCAGCACGACGTATTCGCCTTTTTCACCCATTTCACGCGCCAGGGCTTTCATCTGTGCTTCACCGTAGGCTTTCGCGCTCATCAGCTCCACATCCCAGGTTTTGCCTTCCTGGTTAGGGCCTTCCTGCGTGATCACCATGATGCCCGCGTCACGCGCGCGCTTCACCACCTGCGCCGTCACTTTGGTATCGAGCGGTACCAGACCAATCACATCGACTTTCTTGGCGATCAGATCTTCAATCAGTTTCACCTGCTGCGCAGGATCGGCACGCGTGGGCCCCACCATAGAGGTTTTAAGATTATTTTTTTCTCCGCCCTCTTTGAGTCCCTGATTAAGGATGTTGAACCAGGGCACACCGGCTTCTTTGACCACCGTCACCATGGTTTTGGTTTCGGAGGCCAGTGCGGACATGGGAAACGCTAAACTCACAGAGACCGATAACAGCGTAGAGATGCTTAACATTTTAATTAGATTGCGGCGATTCATTTTACTACCCCTGGTTATCATTAATATGATGAGATTTTCTCTTGCCAGAAATTGATATAAAGATGCCGCTGCCAGCAATAAAACAGCAGATAAATAATCATTTCTGAACACTGGGTATTCGTATTAATAAAAATGAGAAAATAAACCGTTCAGCCGGTTAATCTTTTTTTCCCGTTTCCCAAAACAAACCGCATAAATTGTCCGGGTGCAGCACAGAATTTACTGCAAAGAAAAGTAAAGTAAATTACCTGATACCAATAAAGATCTCTTCTTTGATAAAGCTCACACATTCCATTAACAATTACGGTGTGCCGATCACACCGACGCACGGATCAGTGCCTCTTCGTGCTGGCTTTCCTGCGCATTAAGATAGCCGAGCGTCATGCTGAAAAAGGCCTTTTCCCCGCCAGCCAGTGACCGTACATGCCCGGCCCGTTTTTCGGCCTGATAGCCTTCAACGCCGCAGGTCGCCGGCATCGCAAAAGCGCACACCTTCTGCATAGGGTTTGCCAGAATCCAGCGTGTCAGAAAGGGGAAATTGTCGGGGTTGTAGTTCACCGTAAAAGCATCGCCGTCTGGCCGACGTAGCATGACGTGCACATGGCCATCCTGCGCTTTACGCAGATTTTTAATGTAGAAAACCAGTTCGGGATCGGGCTGCAACTCGGCAGTGATGACTTCTGTGCTGGCGGGATCTTGCTTAAGCTGCTTAAGCCTTGCCAGATAGGCATCATTCGCTTTCACGATGGCGGGCACTGACGAACGGATAACCGTGTCGGCCGCGGTAAAAGCAGCGGGCTGAATGATGCGTGCACCTTCAACATAGGCAAAGTTGGCATGGCACATGTACATCAGGTCCATGGCGTTGAGCGATAAGTTCTCTACCGCCATGCATACCTCAAAGGTGGCGCTGTCCGGACGGATAACCACCCGAGGCTGGGCCAGATAATGGTCGCCAAATCCCATCAGGTACTCGCGCTCGCTCACCAGCGCCAGCCAGGGCCCTTGCGCATCCTCGCCAGTTTCAATGCGCGCCCGCTGCATCGGTGCGATGGGCATTTCACCGTGCAGGGCATGGTTGTCTTCCGCTGTTGGGTTACCGTTGCGCAGCAGCCCGGAGTGATACATAAAGCAGCCATAGGTTCCAACAATGTCGCTGGCAGGACGCGGCTCGGTAAAACGGCTTTGCATTGTCAGGTCGACGCCATCAAACATGGCCTGCCAGATCATCTGACCATAGTAAGGGAGCACCACCAGATAGCCACGGGCGTTTTTCAGCCGCACGGCCTCAATGCCTGATTCATAGATAAAAAGTTCCGCGCTGCATCCCGCAGCATTGACGATCTCCAGGGGTTGAGTACGGAAAAAAGACTTGTGAAGCTGGAAGACTGTAGGTGACGGAGTGCGTTGCATAATCGGCCTCGGAATTTACTTATTGTTATTGTTTAGTAAACCCACTCATATTGTGATCGGCCCCATTTTATTTCAATGGGCTTTTTCGATTTTCGGGATGCCAGCCGTTGGAGAAGCCTTCCTGCGCCGTTGAAAACAGAGGAAAAATGAATAAGGGTCGCAATGAATCTTAATACTATAATATTGAGATATTTATCACAGATTATTTTTATTATTGGCAGATTCCAATAAAAAGGGAGAGAGGTTATTAATCTCTGCCCTGATTATTTTAATAAGGGCAGTATCTTGTACGATTGGGAGGGTGCTGAGAGGTCGGTTTTCAGAACCTGATGTTGTAGCGAACAACATCATCAACCTGGGCTAGCTTGTCGTAGAGTTTACGCGCGGGGTTATTTTCATTTGTCACCCAGTACACCTTTGCCCAGCCCGCCTCACGGGCTTCATCGCAGACCCTCGTGATGAGCGCTTTTCCCGCTCCCACGCCACGCGCATTTTCTTCAACGAAGAGATCTTCCAGATAGCATACGGGCTGTGTAAACCATGTGCCTTCATGTATCACGCAGGCCACGAAGCCCGTCACCTTGCCATCAAATTCGGCCAGCCAACACATTAACGCTGATTCGGGCGACTGTATTCTCTGCCAGGTAGATAACGTGACGGCATCGTCCAGGTTCTGTCCGTAAAAATGCAGATAACCTTTCCAGAGGGTTAGCCAGGCAGAGTAATCCTCTGGTATGGCTTTGCGGACCTTGAGCATTGGAAATTCCTTTTGGTTAAAACAATAACTAAGCGATGACAATACGGGTGAGCTTTATCCGACTCTTGCAGCACATTGGTGCACTATCAGTAATGATAACGACGGGTGCTATCAACAGGGCATGTTCACTAAGAGCATCGTCAAGCCGATGCGCAGATGTGAGACGGTGTGACAAAAAAACTAAGACGATATTTTCGCGGTGGCGGTTTCCCTGTCCTTTTGAAAGGGAGTCTGCTGGCACCCTTGGTGAGCGTTTTTTTACTGTGCCTTTGTCCGTTTCTCGCCATCCAGCTTCAGCAGAATACGCGAGTGTTGCTCGTGAAAAGGTCGAATGATGCGGTTAACCTTATTGCCTCATGCAGCGATCCAGGCAAGCGTTAAGCATCTACACCACCTCGCCATTCTCCTGGCGGTACTCCTTCGGCGTCGTGGCATAGCTCTTCTTAAACACCGAATAGAAATACTGCAACGACGGATAGCCGCACATCTGGGAGATCTCATTGATACTCAGCGACGAACCCGCCAGCAGTTCCCTGGCCTTCTCCAGCTTCTCGCGGTGGATCATGGCGTGAATCGTATCGCCAGTTTCATCCCGGAAACGCTTCTCCAGGTTTGAGCGCGACATGCCAATGGCATCCAGCACCTGCTCAACCTTGATGCCCTTGCAGGCGTTGAAGCGGATAAAGTGCATCGCCTGAATGACAGCGGGATCGTGCAACGAACGGAAATCGGTGGAACGGCGGGCAATGACTTTTACCGGCGGCACTAAGATGCGCTGTAACGGCAGAGATTGTTGATCGAGCAGGCGATGCAGCAGTTTAGCGGCCTGGTAACCCATCTGCCGCGATCCCTGAACGACTGAGGACAGCGCCACGCGGGACAGGTAACGCGTCAGCTCTTCGTTATCGATCCCGATGACGCACAGCTTCTCCGGCACCGGAATCTTCAGGTATTCGCAGGCCTGCAGCAGATGGCGCGCACGGGCGTCGGTAACGGCGATAATGCCGGTATGGGGAGGAAGCGTTTGCAGCCAGTCGGCCAGACGGTTTTGTGCGTGCTGCCAGTTCTCAGAGGCAGTCTCCATGCCCTGATAGACCACGCCCATGTAACGCTCGCGCATCACCATTTTGCGGAACGCCAGTTCACGCTCCTGCGCCCAGCGTTTACCGCTGGAGGCCGGTAAACCGTAAAAGGCGAAACGGTTGATGCCGCGCTCTTTCAGATGCAGAAAGGCGCTTTCCACCAGCGCAGTGTTATCGGTGGCAATATAGTGTACTGGTGGATAGTCTTCTTCCCTGTGATACGAACCGCCCACGCCGACAATCGGCACAGCCACGTCGGCCAGAGAGCGCTGAATCGAACTATCGTCATAATCCGCAATAACCCCGTCACCCAGCCATTCCTGAATATTATCAATGCGGCAACGGAAGTCCTCCTCAATGAAAATATCCCAGTTGGTCTGCGAAGCTTGCAAATACTCGCCAACACCTTCTACTACCTGACGATCGTAAACCTTGTTGGCGTTAAACAGCAGGGTAATGCGGTATCGTTTTTCATGCATAGTGGCACAGTCCCTTTAACTCCCAGCGCATTGCATAACACAGCTGGATGCGCCACAGAAATGGTTTGCGCCACAGTGTGATCGTTCACACGATTACAGGCGGCGACGCGTGGCGGTATCCATCCACACCGCTAACAGTAAAATGGCCCCTTTGACGATGTACTGCCAGAAGGTCGGTACATCCATCATGCTCATACCGTTGTCCAGTGAGGCCATGATAAACGCGCCCATCACGGCGCCCGCTACCGACCCCACGCCACCCGCCAGGCTGGTGCCGCCAATCACGCAGGCCGCAATGGCATCCAGCTCGGCAATGTTCCCGGCGGAAGGGGAACCCGCGCCGAGCCGCGAGCTGAGGATCAGCCCGGCAATCGCCACCATCAGGCCGTTGATGGCAAACACCGCCAGCTTGGTGCGCGCCACGTTAATACCGGAGAGCCGCGCGGCATCAATGTTGCCGCCAATGGCATAGATGCGGCGTCCAAAGGCAGTGCGAGTGGCCATAAACATCCCCACCAGCAGCAGCAATGCCAGCAACAGTACCGGTGTCGGTACGCCGCGATAGTCGTTCAGCAGCCAGATCGCGCCCAGTACCAGAACGGCGGTAATGGCCTGTCGTGCTACGGTGCCGGAGGTGGCAGGTTGAGCCAGACCCAGTTGCTGACGGCGCAGTCGTAGGCGCCACTGCCACAAAATAAACAGCGCCAGGCCCGCAACACCAAAGCCAAAACCGATACCGCCGGGCAGATAACTTTGACCGATCTGCGACATCGCCGGACTCGTTGGGGCCACGGTGGTACCATTGGTGATGCCCACCAGAATGCCGCGAAACGCCAGCATGCCGGCCAGGGTCACAATAAATGACGGCACCTTGCGGTAAGCCACCCACCAGCCATTCCAAGTGCCGAGCAACAGCCCCAGCACCAGCGTGACCACGATAGTCAGCGGCAGCGGCCAGCCCAGCCAGACGTCAAAGATTGCCGCCGCACCGCCCAACAGCCCCATCATGGAGCCGACGGACAGATCGATCTCGGCGGAGATAATCACAAACACCATGCCCACCGCCAGAATGCCGGTGATCGCCGTCTGGCGCAGCAGGTTAGAGACGTTGCGCGGGCTGAGCCAGGCACCGTCGGTCGTCCAGGTAAAGAACAGGGCAATCAAGACAATCGCCCCCAGCATCACCAACACCTGCAGGTTACGCAGGCCGAGCTTGCTGGATACGTGCTTGTTAGCCGGTGCCGCTACGGCAGGTTTACTCTCGCTGTTAAGCATAATGTTCACTCCGTAGGGCGGCTTCCATCACCTGCTCCTGAGTCAGATTGTCGTTAATCAGATCGGCTTTGATTTGCCCTTCATGCATAACCAGAATGCGATCGCTCAGGCCCAGCACTTCAGGCAGCTCAGACGAAATCACAATCACCGAGATGCCCTGCTGTACCAGGGTGTTGATCAGCACATAGATCTCCTGGCGCGCCCCAACATCAATGCCGCGCGTCGGCTCGTCCAGAATCAGGATTTTTGGGTTGAGCAGCAGGCACTTCGCCAGAATCGCTTTTTGCTGATTACCGCCGCTGAGGCGACCAATCGGCAGCTCAGGCGAAGAGGTTTTCACCCGCAGTCGTGCAATGGCGGCATTGATGGCGTGCAGTTCTTCGGCCTCATCAATGGTGGAAAGCCGATGACTGAACTGGTCCAGCGCGGCCAGCGTGATGTTTTTGCCTACGCCCATCAGCGGCACGATGCCGTCTTTTTTACGATCTTCCGGCACCATGGCAATGCCGTGCGCGATGGCGTGCTGGCAGTCGCGAATCGTGACTTTTTTGCCGTGAATCGCTATCTCCCCTTGCCAGCGGCCGGGCCAGACGCCAAACAGGCACTGCACGGTTTCCGTTCGACCCGCGCCCACTAATCCGGCAATGCCGAGGATTTCCCCCTTTCGCAGGGTAAAAGAGACGTTGTTTACCCGCTTCACGTGACGGTTAACCGGATGCCAGGCCGTCAGGTTATCGACCTGCAACACCGTGTCGCCAATCTCGTGGGGCGAATGGGGATAAAGCGCCGTGAGTTCGCGTCCGACCATCATGGTGATGATGTCATCCTCACTCAGGCCCGCTGCGGGTCGGGTGGCAATGTGCTGACCATCGCGAATGACACAGATCGTGTCCGAGATAGCCTTCACTTCGTTGAGCTTGTGCGAGATATACACGCAGGCAATGCCATGTTCGCGCAGGTTCTGGATGATGCTGAGCAGCACTGTCGTCTCCTGCTCGGTCAGCGAAGAGGTGGGCTCATCCAGGATAAGCAGGCGCACCTGCTTGTTAAGGGCACGGGCAATCTCCACCAGCTGTTGTTGCCCAAGGCCCAGTTCGCCCACGCGCGTATCCGGGGAGACGTTGAGTTTGACGCGCTCCAGCAGCTGCTGGCAGCGCAGCGTCATGGTTTCATCATCCACCATGCCGAAGCGCCCCAGCTCTGCGCCGAGAAAGATGTTCTCCATCACCGTAAGTTGCCGCACCAGCGCCAGCTCCTGGTGGATAATCACAATACCTTTGCGCTCGGTATCGCGAATGGTCTGCGCCTGAATAGCGTCCCCGGCAAAGTGGATCTGCCCGTCGAAATCCCCGTGCGGATAGAGTCCGCACAGGATTTTCATCAACGTTGATTTGCCCGATCCGTTTTCACCGCACAACGATAGCACTTCACCCGCATCCAGCTGCAGGCTGACGTTATCCAGCGCCTTCACCGCGCCAAAGCGCTTGGTGATGTTCTTCATTTCCAGCAACATCGTTTACTCTCCTTCGCGTAGCGCGATTAGAGTTCGCTTTTCTTGTGGAAACCGTCTTTCACCACGGTGCTGTCAATGTTGTCTTTGTTCACCTCAATCGGTGTCAGCAGGCGCGCTGGCACATCTTTCAGGCCGTTGTTGAGTTTGGCGTTGCTGGCTGGCGTCTGACCATTGCCCAGCTCGATGGCAATCTTCGCGGCTTCGGTAGCCAGTTCTTTGATGGGTTTGTACACGGTCATGGTCTGGGTGCCGTTCATAATGCGCTTGATGGCGGCCAGATCCGCGTCCTGCCCGGAAATAGCGACTTTACCGGCCAGCCCCTGAGCACTCAGCGCCTGAATCGCGCCGCCCGCGGTGGCATCGTTAGAAGCGACAACCGCATCGATATTGTTTTTATTGGCAGTCAGGGCGTTTTCCATGATCTTCAGCGCGTTTTCCGGTAGCCAGGCGTCAACCCACTGGTCGCCGACGATTTTAATGCTGCCGTTATCGATATAGGGTTTTAACACCTTCATCTGCCCTTCGCGGAACAGGCGCGCGTTATTGTCTACAGGTGATCCGCCCATCAGGAAGTAATTTCCTTTTGGCACCTTTTTCACCAGACTTTCCGCCTGCATTTCACCCACTTTTTCATTATCAAAGGAAATATAAAAGTCGATATCGGCGTTATTTATCATACGGTCATAGGCCAGCACTTTAATCCCTTCACGTTTGGCTTCTGCCACCACGTTACTTAATACCTGACCGTTGTAGGGAATGATAACCAGCACATCAACGCCGCGGTTGATCATATTTTCTATTTGCGACATCTGGGTTTCTTCGTTGCCATTGGCTGACTGCACAAATACTTTTGCGCCTTGCGCCTCAGCCTGTTTAACAAAGATGTCACGGTCTTTTTGCCAGCGCTCCAGGCGTAAATCATCGATTGCCATACCGATTTTGACTTCTTTTGCCAGACTGGCCTGACTGAACAGGGCCAGCGCCGCAAAGGCAGCGAGTAATGCAGGTTTCATTTTCATCATGGTCATCCTATAGGGAACGGTTATTGTCGTTGTAAGGCTATGAACCAGGCGGATGAATTGTTCACCTTATTTTCAGCTGCCAGCAATTACTGATTTTTATCCCGCTATTACGTTTTTTGGTTTATTTCTGTATTTTTGAGCGCGATCGAAAATTTTACATTTTCAGACTCGCCGATCGCGACATAAGACCTGTCAGGCGTCATAAAGCCTTCATATTTTTTTGCGAGCAAGTGCACAATAAATAATTATCTTACTGGCTGTGTGAAATATCGTAATTGAGCGCGCTGAGAGCGGGTACGCACAATAACGCTTCCGGGTAACCCATTCGGGGCCGATGCTAAGGAGCCAACCATGCACGCTTATTTTGACCAGCTTGATCGCGTTCGCTACGAAGGAACAAAAACCACCAATCCCCTGGCGTTCCGCCATTACAATCCGGATGAAGTGATCATGGGTAAAACCATGGCCGAGCATCTGCGCTTCGCCGCCTGTTACTGGCATACGTTCTGCTGGAACGGTGCGGATATGTTTGGCGCGGGCGCGTTTGATCGTCCGTGGCAAAAAGCGGGCGAAGCGCTGGATCTGGCAAAACTGAAAGCGGACGTGGCGTTTGAGTTTTTTCACAAACTGAATGTGCCCTATTACTGCTTCCACGATGTAGACGTGTCACCAGAAGGGGATTCGCTGAAAAGCTATCGCGAAAACCTGGCCGTCATGACCGATAAACTGCAGGAAAAACAGCAGGAAACCGGAATTAAACTGCTGTGGGGCACGGCGAACTGCTTTACGCATCCGCGCTACGGTGCAGGTGCTGCGACCAGTCCCGATCCGGAAGTCTTTTCCTGGGCAGCCAGCCAGGTATGCAGTGCCATGAAAGCGACCCAGACGCTGGGCGGCGAAAACTATGTGCTGTGGGGCGGTCGCGAAGGATACGAAACCCTGTTAAATACTGACCTGCGCCAGGAGCGCGAGCAGATCGGCCGCTTTATGCAGATGGTGGTTGAGCACAAGCACAAAATCGGATTCCAGGGCACGCTGCTGATCGAACCTAAGCCGCAGGAACCCACCAAACACCAGTATGATTATGATGTGGCCACGGTTTATGGCTTCCTGAAGCAGTTTGGTCTGGAAAAAGAGATTAAGGTGAACGTCGAAGCGAACCATGCGACGCTGGCTGGCCACTCTTTCCATCATGAAATTGCGACGGCAATTGCCCTTGGCGTGTTTGGTTCGGTGGATGCTAACCGTGGCGATCCACAGTGCGGCTGGGATACAGACCAGTTCCCGGTCAGCGTGGAAGAAAACGCATTGGTGATGTACGAAATCATCAAAGCAGGCGGTTTCACTACCGGCGGCCTAAACTTTGATGCCAAAGTACGCCGTCAGAGCACCGATAAATATGACCTGTTCTATGGCCATATCGGCGCGATGGATACCATGGCGCTGGCGCTGAAAGTGGCGGCACGCATGCTGGCTGACGGTGAGCTGGATAAACGCGTAGCACAGCGCTACAGCGGCTGGAACGGCGAATTTGGTCAGCAGATTTTGAAAGGTGAATTCTCACTGGATGCGCTGGCGGCTCATGCACATCAGCAGCAGTTTAATCCGCAGCACAACAGTGGACGCCAGGAACAGCTGGAAAACCTGGTGAATCACTATCTTTATGACTTTTAATCCGTAAGGAGCGCGACATGGTAATCGGGATCGATATCGGCACATCCGGCGTCAAGGTGGTGCTGCTGGATGAACACGGGCAGGTTGTGGCAGTGGAAACCTCCCCCTTGACGGTTTCCCGCCCGCATCCGTTGTGGAGCGAACAAGATCCCGAAAGCTGGTGGCTGGCCACGGACCGCGCCGTACAGGCCCTGGCCCACAAGCATGACCTGAGTAGCGTAAAAGCGATTGGCCTGACCGGGCAAATGCACGGTGCTACGCTGCTTGGTGCACAACATCAGGTGCTGCGCCCGGCCATTCTCTGGAATGACGGGCGCAGCGGCGATCAGTGCCATACGCTGGAGCAGCGCGTGCCTGAATCGCGTCAGATCACCGGCAACCTGATGATGCCGGGTTTCACTGCGCCAAAGCTGCTGTGGGTAAAAGAGCATGAACCTGACGTCTTTGCTCAGGTCGCAAAAGTGCTGTTGCCCAAAGATTACCTACGCTGGCGGCTGAGCGGCGAATTTGCCAGCGATATGTCGGATGCGGCGGGCACAATGTGGCTGGACGTAGAAAAGCGTGACTGGAGCGATGTGATGCTGGCGGCCTGCGGGCTGGAACGACGCCAGATGCCTGCGCTGTTTGAAGGTAATCAGATTACCGGTACCTTGTCGGCGGCTATTGCACAGCGCTGGACACTGCCGCAGGTGCCCCTGGTGGCGGGCGGTGGCGATAATGCGGCAGGTGCAGTTGGCGTCGGCATGACAGCGCCGGGGCAAGGCATGCTGTCGCTGGGGACATCCGGGGTTTATTTTGTCGTCAGCGACGGCTATCTCAGTAATCCGCAACGTGCTGTTCACAGCTTTTGCCACGCTCTGCCGCAGCGCTGGCATCTGATGTCCGTGATGCTCAGTGCCGCGTCCTGCCTTGACTGGGCGGCTGCGCTGACCGGCTGTGACGATGTTCCGCATCTGCTGGCGGAGGCAGAGCGGGCAAAACAGGATGCGCCGTCGCTGTGGTTTTTGCCTTATCTGTCGGGAGAACGCACCCCGCATAATAATCCGCACGCCTGCGGCAGCTTCTTTGGCTTTACCCACCAGCATGGACGGCCCGAACTGGCGCGGGCGGTGCTGGAAGGCGTGGGGTTTGCACTGGCCGAAGGGATGGATGTGGTACACGACTGCGGCGTCACGCCCAGCAGCATCATGCTGATTGGCGGCGGTGCCCGAAGCGGTTACTGGCGACAGATGCTGGCCGATATCAGCGGACAGACGCTGGATTACTGCGAAGGCGGCGATGTCGGACCCGCACTGGGCGCTGCACGTCTGGCGCAAATGGCGCTGGATGAGAATCTGACCGTGCCTGCCCTGAAGCAGGTGCAGCGCCACCAGCCGGACCCGGCGCGTCATGCGCACTATCAGCCGAGACGTGAGACGTTCAGCCGGCTGTATCAGCAGCTGCTGCCGTTGATGCAGCAGTAATCCAACCCAAGGGCAACGACGTTGCCCTTTTATTTGAGCGATGTCTCCCATCATGCTCACAACAATCTGCCACAGTGGCACTGTCGGGCTATCTTGCCCTCATCATTTCCTCAGGGTTCATAAAGGTTGTTGCAGCAGAACCTGACCCTGCGCGACCAACGATGCAAATCGCGCGATTCATGCGAAAAAGTAGCCTGAAAGTTGAAATGGTGAGAGGTGCATCTGGTATGGACATGGATCACCACGTAAACCGGCTTCTTTGTGAGGCCGGTTTACGTCAGTCAGGTTACTTAGCCAATTGCCCCCAGCGCATCGTCCTGGCTCTGCTTCTTCGGCAGCAGGAACAGCGTTGCCACAATATCCAGCAGGTAGATAAGCGCCAGTAAGGTAATGGCCGCCACAAAAGAGAACTTGCCTGCCAGCAGGCCAATAACCAGCGGGCCAAACCCACCGACGCCACGTCCCAGGTTAAACAACACATTTTGCGCGGTAGCGCGCACCTGCGGTGGAAAGGTATCCGAGATTAATGCTCCGTAACCGCCGATCATGCCGTTAACAAACAGCCCCATCAGCGCGCCCGTAAACAGCATGACGGTGGGATCGCGCAGTTGCGCATAAACCACCACCATCACAACTGCACCGAACTGATATAGCAGGAAAATTTTCCAGCGCGCAAAGCGATCTGCCAGCACGCCAAACAACCAAATCCCGAAGGTCATCCCTACGACAGTGACCGCCGTCCAGATGCCGGATTTCGTCAGACTAAAACCAAAATTTGAGGAGAGGTAGCTCGGCATCCAGATCATCAGGCCGTAATAACCGAAGTTCTGGACGGAGCAGAGAATAAAGATCCCCAGGCTGGCTTTACTGGTGGCGCGGTCTTTAAACAGCAGTTTCAGTCGGGCGGGAAAGGACAGTGAGGGAACATGTTGGATCTGACGGGTAAAGCTCTCAGGCTCGCCCATACTGCGGCGAATGACAAACGACACCAGCGCGGGCAGCAGTCCCACCAGGAACATCCCGCGCCAGCCAATAACACTCAGCAGCGGTGGCGTGATAAATGCCGCCAGCAGAACACCCAGTTGCCAGCCGATCCCGACCCACGCCGAGGCGCGGTTGCGTTTCTCTGCCGGCCAGGCTTCCGCGATCAGCGCCATGCCGATGCCAAACTCACCGCCAAGCCCCATTCCCGCCAGCGTGCGATAGGCCAGCAGATCCCAGTACCCCTGAGCCACCGCACACAGACCGGTAAAAAGGGAAAACATCAAAATGGTGAGGGTTAACACACGAATGCGACCATAGCGATCGCTGAGATGACCAAACACGATGCCGCCAATTACGGCACCAATCAGCGTCCAGGTCACCAGTGAACCGGCCTGGGAGGGATCAAGTGCCAGAGACAGGCTAATCGCGGGCAGCATAAACCCCAGAATAAGCAGGTCGAATCCATCCATGGCATAACCACTGATGGCGGCCAGCATCGCTTTAGCAGGCGTAATGCTCTGTTTAGAAGGGGAAGAAGAGGACATGAGTCAGCACCCGTTGGTTAAAAAACTGGCGCAAGTATAAAGAGCTACGATGATGGGGTCTATGCAGAATAGCCGCAACCGTGTGCCGGAATCGCACACGGTTGCCCAGGATCAAGACGGCTTATTGCTGCCGTCGTCGCCGGATAACAGCTCATCAAGCCTGTCACCGCCGACGTGACGGAAATCCTGTCCTTTAACGAAGTAGAAAATGATTTCGCAGATGTTCTGGCAGCGGTCACCGATACGCTCGATGGCGCGGGCGCAGAACAGTGCCGTTAATACACTGGGGATGGTACGCGGATCTTCCATCATGTAAGTCATCAACTGACGCACGATACCTTCGTACTCTTTATCCACTTTTTTGTCTTCGCGGTAGATCTGAACGGCTTCGTTAAGATCCATACGCGCAAACGCGTCCAGCACGTCATGCAGCATCTGTACGGTATGGCGGCCCAGGGATTCCAGGCTAACCAGCAGCGGCAGATGTTGCTGACCAAACTTCTCCAGCGCGGTACGGCTGATTTTCTCGGCCACATCGCCAATGCGTTCCAGCTCGGAAATGGTTTTGATAATTGCCATCACCAGGCGCAGGTCGATAGCGGTAGGCTGACGTTTGGCGATGATGCGGACGCAGGCCTCATCAATCTCCACTTCCATCATGTTGACCTTCTGGTCGCCATCAATGACGCGCTGGGCCAGATCACCGTCCAGATTATGCATCGCGGTGATCGCATCGGTCAGTTGCTGTTCGACCAGCCCGCCCATGATCATCACCTGAGTGCGTATGTGCTCCAGCTCAGCATTGAACTGACCGGAGATGTGTTTATTCAGATTTAAACTGTCCATGGCGATCTCCTGTCGAATCAGCCGTAGCGACCTGTGATGTAGTCTTCTGTTTGTTTCTGTGCCGGCTTGGTGAACAGCGTGTCAGTGTCGCTGAACTCAATCAGTTCGCCCAGATACATAAACGCCGTGTGATCGGAACAACGTGCAGCCTGCTGCATGTTATGGGTCACGATCACCACCGTGTAATCCTGCTTCAGTTCGGTAATTAATTCTTCGATACGTCCGGTAGAAATGGGGTCCAGTGCAGAGCATGGCTCATCCAGCAGCAGCACTTCCGGGCGGATAGCAATGCCGCGGGCAATGCACAGACGCTGCTGCTGTCCACCAGACAGGCTGTAGCCACTCTGGTGCAGCTTGTCTTTGGTTTCGTTCCACAGGGCCGCTTTGGTCAGCGCCCACTGCACGCGCTCATCCATGTCGGCACGAGACAGCTTCTCGAACAGGCGCACGCCGAAAGCGATATTGTCATAAATCGACATCGGGAAAGGCGTCGGCTTCTGGAATACCATGCCAACCCGGGCGCGCAACAGTGCGATATCCTGATGCGACGCCAGAATATTGTCGCCATCCAGCAGAATATCACCCTCTGCTCGCTGATCCGGATAGAGCGAATACATTTTGTTGAAAGTGCGCAGCAGGGTGGACTTACCACAGCCTGATGGCCCAATAAACGCCGTGACCTGGTTTTTAGCAATATCCAGGTTGATATTTTTCAGAGCGTGAAACTTGCCGTAATAGAAATTCAGATTACGAACCTCGATTTTTCCGGCTGATGCAGTCGCAGTACTCATTGTTTTTCTCTCTTAATCAACACCGCGCAGGGCAGTGTCGGTAGTTAACCGTGTTTGCCCTTGGCGAAAACAACTCTTGCTACGATATTCAGCAGCAGCACGCACAGGGTAATAATCAGTACGCCAGCCCAGGCCAGATTTTGCCACTCGGCAAACGGGCTCATGGCGAATTTAAATATGGTGACCGGGAGGTTAGCCACGGGCTGCATCATGTCGGTGCTCCAGAACTGATTCGACAGCGCAGTAAACAGCAGCGGCGCGGTTTCACCGGCGATACGGGCAATCGCTAACAGCACACCGGTGATGATGCCGGAAACCGACGCTTTAAGCGTAATAGCCGAGATCATCTTCCATTTCGGCGTACCCAACGCATAGGCGGCTTCGCGCATGCTGTCTGGTACCAGTCGCAACATGTTTTCCGTGGTTCGAATCACTATCGGAACCTGCAGCAGCGCCAGCGCAATCACGCCCGCCCAGCCGGAGAAGTGGTGCATTTGCGCCACGACGATGGTGTAGACAAACAGGCCAACCACAATTGACGGTGCTGACAGCAGAATGTCATTAATAAAACGAATCACTTCTGCCAGTGCTGATTTGCGTCCGTATTCCGCCAGATAAACGCCGGCCATAATGCCCAGCGGCGTACCGAAGAAGGTAGACCAGAAAATCAGTAAACCACTTCCTGCCAGGGCGTTGGCTAAGCCACCACCCGCGGTGTTTGGCGGCGGAGTGGACTCCGTAAACAGCGACCATGACAAACCATCGATGCCACGGCTTACCGTAGTAAACAGAATCCACACTAACCAGAACAGGCCAAAAGCCATGGTCAGTAACGACATCGTCAGCGCAATTTTATTCTTGGTACTGCGCCATGACTGCATCTTACGACGTGACGCTTCCAGTTCTGCGCGAGCCTGCACTTCCATCGTTGTCATGATCGCGTTCCTTCACTTTTGGCCAGCCGCATAATCATTAACTTTGAAATCGCCAGCACGATAAAGGTGATAACAAACAGAATCAGGCCCAGCTCCATCAGAGCCGCAACGTGTACGCCTGATTCTGCTTCAGCGAATTCGTTCGCCAGCGCTGAGGTGATACTGTTGCCAGGCATAAACAGCGAGGCGCTGTCTAACTGGTAGGTGTTACCGATAATAAAGGTCACGGCCATGGTTTCACCCAGTGCACGTCCCAGACCGAGCATGACACCGCCGATCACCCCATTTTTGGTGAAGGGCAGAACAATGCGCCAAATCACTTCCCAGGTCGTGCAGCCAATGCCGTAAGCCGACTCTTTCATCATCACCGGCGTCTGTTCAAACACATCACGCATTACCGAGGCGATATACGGGATGATCATGATGGCCAGAATAACGCCTGCGGCCAGGATACCGATACCAAATGCGGGGCCAGAAAACAGCTCGCCAATGACAGGAATGCCCGACATCACATCGCCAACCGGCGTCTGGAAGTACTGTGCGAACAGTGGCGCAAAAACAAATAAGCCCCACATGCCGTAAACAATGCTGGGGATCGCCGCTAACAGCTCAATGGCGGTACCCAGTGGACGACGTAACCAGCCTGGTGCGAGTTCAGTAAGGAAAAGCGCAATACCGAAACTGACCGGTACCGCAATAATCAGGGCAATAATTGAGGTGACGAGCGTACCGTAAATCGGTACCAGCGCACCAAATTGTTCGTTAGGGGCGTCCCAGGTTTTGGTCCACAAAAACGCGAAACCAAATTTCTGTATGCTTGGCCAGGAAGAGAAGATCAGGGAGACGATGATGCCGCCCATCAGTAACAGAACGATCAGCGCAGCGAGTTTTACCAGTGCACCGAAAATTCTGTCGCCTTGCTTGCCTGGGGCTTTGAATGCCGACTTCGTTGCAGCCATAGAAGTCTCAGTCCTCAGAAGTTATCAGGGCGGCAGACGCCGCCCCTGAAGGCTGACCAGACGTAGGTCTGGCCAGGGTCATTCACTTACTTATAAAGCGCTTTACCTGAACTGTCTTTGATATTGGCTTTCCATGCAGCGCGGATCTGCTGAACTACGCTGTCAGGCAGGGTGGCATAATCCAGCGCGTTTGCCGTTTTGCCGCCGTCTTTGTAAGCCCAGTCGAAGAATTTCAGCACTTCGGCACCTTTCGCCGCGTTAGCCTGGTCTTTGTAAATCAGGATAAACGTGGTTGAGGTGATTGGCCATGCGTCGTTGCCTTTCTGGAAAGTCAGGTCCTGAGCAAAAGATTTGCTCCAGTCCGCGCCTTTCGCCGCGTTAGAGAAGCTGGTTTCGCTTGGCGCAACCGCTTTACCATCCGCATCCACCAGCTTGGTGTAGGTCAGATTATTTTGTTTGGCATAAGCATATTCAACGTAGCCGATTGAGCCTGGCAGACGCTGTACGAAGGCGGCGACGCCGTCGTTACCTTTACCGCCCAGACCGGTTGGCCAGTTAACAGTGTTGCCCTTACCAATTTTGCTGTTCCACTCTTCGTTCACTTTTGCCAGATAGCTGGTGAACACGAAAGAGGTACCGGAACCATCCGCGCGGCGTACCACGTTGATGTTAGTGTCTGGCAGTTTCACGCCTGGGTTCAGTTTAACAATCGCAGGATCGTTCCACTTTTTGATGTTACCCAGATAGATGTCGCCAACGGTTTTACCGTCCAGCGTCAGTTGACCTGATTTAATGCCCGGCAGGTTAACCGCCAGCACCACACCACCGATCACGGTTGGGAACTGAAACAGGCCATTTTTCTGCAAATCTTCGTCTTTCATAGGCGCATCAGACGCACCGAAATCAACGGTTTTGGCGATAATTTGTTTTACACCGCCAGATGAACCAATGCCCTGATAGTTGATTTTGCTACCGGTGGCTTGCTGATATTCTGCTGCCCACTTGGCATAAACCGGCGCCGGGAAAGTCCCGCCCGCACCCGTCAGATCGGTGGCTGCAAAGGCAGAAACCGCGCTAACGGCAAAAGAGGCGGCAAGGATTCGGGCTACGGTGCTACGCATCAGTGTCATGTTCCCTCCAGGGGAGAAAATTCAGGCTCAATGCCTTTTTAGTAAGAGTCAGTGATTGCTGCAGGAGGGAAAATAGGACAGTTTAGTGACAGAAAAATGTAGTTAATATTACAGTTATATGACAGACACAATTATTGCTCATTTTTACAAGCCCACTATTGAAAAGGACATGTTCAATGACATTTATGAAGAAGCTTCTGGTATGCAATGTTGTCCTCCTCTGTACGCTGGCCAGCGCCCATGCGTACGACGTACCGCAGATTCATTCGAATGAATCTTTTGCAATGACAGATAACAGAGGCACTCTGGCCACAATTGACAGTAGTGGCGCGGTCAGACAAGCGTCTGTCAATGCTGAGGATGTGAGTGAAACGAAGAAGCAAGTACAAGCGTTAATAAAAACGCAAGAAAACCAGACTGATACCCTCAATACGCTCTCACAAAAGCTAAGCAAAAATGAAGATGTGATCACTAACCTGCAACGTTCACTCGATGAGGCTAACCGCAAAATCAGCGATCAGCAGCGCGCACTTGAGCAAGTCAGCAGCAAAATTAAATAAAAGAAACGCGTGAATCCCGCCAGGGATTCACGCGTAATACGCATTACTCGACCGTCACCGATTTCGCCAGATTACGCGGCTGATCCACATCGGTCCCTTTAATCAGGGCCACGTGATAGGAGAGCAGCTGCAGCGGCACGGTATAGAAGATAGGCGCAATCGCTTCTTCCACGTGCGGCAGGGGAATGATCTTCATTCCATCGCTGTCGCTAAAACCAGCATCTTCATCAGCAAACACGTACAGCAGACCGCCGCGCGCGCGCACTTCTTCGATATTCGATTTCAGCTTCTCTAACAGCTCGTTATTCGGTGCCACGACGATAACCGGCATATCGGCATCAATCAGCGCCAGCGGCCCGTGTTTGAGCTCACCAGCAGCATAAGCCTCGGCATGAATATAAGAGATCTCTTTTAACTTCAGCGCGCCTTCCATCGCAATCGGATATTGATCGCCACGGCCCAGGAACAGCGCATGATGTTTATCAGAGAAATCTTCTGCCAGATCTTCAATCAGCTTATCCTGCGCCAGCATTTGTTCAATGCGGCTTGGCAGTGCCTGCAGACCATGAACAATCTCATGCTCTTTTTCCGCTGGCATACCGTTCAGGCGACCCAGTTTTGCCACCAGCATCAGCAGCACGGTAAGCTGGGTGGTAAAGGCTTTGGTCGACGCGACACCAATTTCCGTGCCCGCTTTGGTCATCAGCGCCAGGTCAGATTCTCGTACCAGGGACGAACCGGCGACGTTACAGATAGCCAGCGATCCCAGATAACCCAGCTCTTTTGACAGGCGCAACGCAGCCAGCGTATCCGCAGTTTCACCCGACTGAGACAGCGTAATCAGCAGGCTGTTTTTACGCACCGCCGATTTGCGATAGCGGAATTCAGACGCGATTTCGACATCACAAGGGAGATTAGCCAGTGCTTCAAACCAGTAGCGTGAAACCATGCCTGAGTTATAAGACGTACCGCAGGCAATGATCTGGATATGCTCAACTTTACTGAGCAGCGTTTCTGCATGCGGGCCGAGCTCGCTGAGATCCACTTCGCCGTGGTTAAAACGACCGGTTAAGGTGTTTTTAATCGCGTTAGGCTGCTCGTAAATCTCTTTCTGCATGTAGTGACGATACAGGCCTTTGTCACCGGCATCGTACTGCACGCTGGATTCGATCTCTTCGCGACGGACCTGGTTACCGGCATCATCAATAATGGTGACATCACGGCGACTCACTTCAGCGATATCGCCCTCTTCCAGATAGATGAAGCGACGGGTGACCGGTAGCAGTGCCAGTTGGTCAGACGCGATAAAGTTTTCGCCCACACCGCGCCCAATGACCAACGGACTACCGGAACGGGCCGCTACCAGCAGCGACGGATCGCGGCTGTCCATGATCACCATGCCATAAGCACCGCGCAGTTGAGGGATCACGCGCTGCACGACTTCACGCAACGAGCCACCTTGTTTCTGTTCCAGATGGACCAGATGCGCCACGACTTCAGTATCGGTTTCTGAGGCAAAGTGATAACCCTGAGCCATCAGCGCTTCGCGAAGAGGCTCATGGTTTTCGATGATGCCGTTATGTACGATAACGATGTGCTCAGAAACGTGCGGGTGCGCGTTGGCTTCTGAGGGCTCGCCATGCGTTGCCCAGCGCGTGTGGGCAATACCGGTTCCACCCACCAGGGGCTGTTCTTCTGCGGCAGCAGCCAGCATCTGCACCTTACCCAGGCGACGTAGGCGCGTTATGTGCCCCTGCTGATCGACGACGGCCAGACCGGCTGAGTCATAACCGCGGTATTCCAGGCGGCGTAAACCTTCTAATAAAATTTCTGCGATATCACGTTGTGCTACTGCACCAACAATTCCACACATAGTTATTTCCTGACTTCATGGCGTTAAGCCATTGCGTTGTCATATGACCTGATAGTCCGGCTTTGCCGGTTCCCCGAGCCTTGTAGAGAGTGGGGATTATAGTTTTGGTACTACAGCGGCCCGTTAATACGGGCCGTAAAAATTATTTTTTCTTCTGCGGACGCTGCCAGTCGGCTTTGTGATTCTGCTCTTTACGGTTATAGACCAGATCAGCGCCGGAAATATCTTTCATCACCGTGGTACCTGCCGCAATCGTTGCGCCTGCCGCCACGGTGACCGGCGCAACGAGTTGCGTGTCCGATCCCACAAAGACGTTATCGCCAATGATCGTTTTAAATTTGTTGGCACCATCGTAATTACAGGTGATTGTCCCGGCGCCAATGTTCACATTGGCACCAATCTCAGCATCGCCAAGGTAAGAGAGGTGACCCGCTTTGGACCCTTTGCCGAGACGCGCTTTCTTCATCTCAACAAAATTGCCCACGTGCGCAGCCTGAGCCAGTTCACTACCCGGGCGCAGACGCGCGAATGGTCCTACGGTACAGTCAGTGGCCAGATTTGCATCCTCGATCACCGAATAAGGGCTGATATCACAGTCATCCCCGATAACGCTGTTTTTGATAATACAGCCCGCGCCAATTTTAACCCGGTTGCCCAGCGTCACCTGGCCTTCAATAATGACGTTGGTATCAATTTCAATATCCCGACCATGCTGCAGCGTTCCTCGCAGGTCGAAACGTGCAGGATCGCGAAGCATAACGCCAGCCAACAGCAGTTTTTCAGCCTGCTCGTGTTGATAAGTACGCTCAAGCGTAGCCAGTTGCAGGCGATTGTTGACGCCGTCAGTTTCGCTATTGCGGGCCGGATGGACGGCATTAATTACCCGACCTTCACCGTGCGCTAATGCGATGATGTCGGTAATGTAATACTCGCCTTGGGCATTATTGTTATTTAGCCTGGACAGCCAGCGCTTAAGATCACCGCCGTTGGCGATCAGAATACCGGTATTAATTTCATTGATAGCCAGTTGAGAAGGGTTAGCATCTTTTTGCTCAACAATACCGACGATGGTGCCATTTTCACGCACGATGCGGCCGTAACCTGTCGGGTCATCCAGTACAACCGTTAATAATCCGATACCGCCCGCGGGTTTAGCCTCGCGCAAACGCTGTAAGGTGGCTTCAGAAATCAGCGGAACGTCACCATAGAGCATCATGATGTCTTCGTCATCAGCAAAGTGCGGGGCCGCCTGCTGCATAGCATGACCCGTACCCAGTTGTTCTGCCTGCAGCACCCAGTTGACTGCGCTGTCAGTTAACGTTGCTTTCAGTTGATCGCCGCCGTGTCCGTATACCAGGTGCACCTGCTGTGCACCCAGCCCTTTTGCGGCATCAATCACGTGCTGAACCATCGGTTTACCTGCCAGCGTATGCAACACTTTTGGCAGATCGGAATACATACGGGTGCCCTTGCCAGCGGCAAGAATTACCACGCTCATCGCACTGTTAGACATATCCATCCTGACTGATTGTAGACTGAAGAAAGTTAAACGATTTAGCACTGAGATTACTACATTTTTCTTGTCCCGAAATTAGCCTGAATCTTGTTACCCCTACGGCAGGCAAAAAAAAATGCCAACCCAAAGGGCTGGCATTTCGTGACGCATAAAGCCGGATTACATCGCTTTTTTGGTCAGCTCGATCACGCGCAGTTTCGCAATGGCTTTCGCCAGCTCCGCAGAGGCCTGAGCGTAGTCCACGTCGCCGTGGCTGCTGTTCATATGCTCTTCTGCTTTACGTTTTGCTTCCAGCGCACGCGCTTCATCCAGATCGGTACCGCGGATCGCGGTATCGGCCAGAACAGTGGTGCTGCCAGGCTGCACTTCCAGCACGCCGCCAGAGAGGTAAATAAACTCCTCTTCGCCGTGCTGTTTCACGATACGGATCATTCCAGGCTTAATGGCAGTCAGCAGCGGGGCGTGACCAGGAAAAATTCCCAGTTCACCTTCGCTACCTGACACCTGAATTTTCTGCACCAGACCAGAGAACAGTTGGCTCTCTGCGCTGACAACATCCAGGTGATAAGTCATAGCCATAATTTTCCTCCTGGGAAACCGTTATTACAGTTTCTTCGCTTTTTCGACCGCTTCTTCGATGGCGCCAACCATGTAGAAGGCCTGCTCTGGCAGGTGGTCAAATTCACCTTCCATGATGCCTTTAAAGCCACGGATGGTGTCTTTCAGCGTCACGTATTTACCTGGAGAACCGGTGAACACTTCTGCTACGAAGAACGGCTGAGACAGGAAGCGCTGGATCTTACGCGCACGTGCCACCAGCAGTTTGTCTTCTTCAGACAGTTCGTCCATACCCAGGATGGCGATGATGTCTTTCAGTTCCTGATAACGCTGCAGCAGTGACTGTACGCCACGTGCAACGTCATAGTGCTCCTGACCCACAACTAATGGGTCCAGCTGACGGCTGGTGGAGTCCAGCGGATCAACTGCCGGGTAGATACCCAGAGAGGCGATCTGACGGCTCAGGGTGACTGTTGAGTCTAAGTGAGCAAAGGTGGTTGCTGGTGACGGGTCAGTCAAGTCATCCGCTGGCACGTAAACGGCCTGTACGGAGGTGATTGAACCTGTCTTGGTGGAGGTAATACGCTCCTGCAACACACCCATCTCTTCTGCCAGCGTTGGCTGATAACCTACCGCAGATGGCATACGACCCAGCAGTGCTGATACTTCCGTACCGGCCAGGGTATAACGGTAGATGTTGTCGATGAACAGTAGAACGTCACGGCCTTCATCACGGAATTTCTCCGCCATGGTCAGACCGGTCAGCGCCACGCGCAGACGGTTACCCGGCGGCTCGTTCATCTGGCCATACACCAGCGCGACTTTATCGATAACGTTGGAGTCAGTCATTTCGTGGTAGAAGTCGTTACCCTCACGAGTACGTTCACCCACGCCAGCAAAGACCGAATAACCTGAGTGCTCAGCCGCGATGTTACGGATAAGCTCCATCATGTTTACGGTTTTACCTACACCCGCACCACCGAACAGACCGACTTTACCGCCCTTAGCGAACGGACACATCAGGTCGATAACCTTGATGCCGGTTTCCAGCAGTTCCTGCGAGTTAGACTGATCTTCATAAGAAGGCGCAGGGCGGTGAATAGAGGAAACCTCTACGACGCTGCCGTCTTCTTCTTTCAGGTCGCCTTTCATGTCGATAGGCTCGCCCAGCACGTTCATGATACGGCCGAGGGTTGCTTTACCAACCGGTACCTGGATCGGTTTTTTCAGGTCGGTGACGTTCAGACCGCGCTTCAGGCCGTCAGAAGTACCCATGGCGATGGTACGAACCACGCCACCACCCAGCTGCTGCTGAACTTCCAGCACCAGACGAGCATCACCATTCATAACCTCAAGAGCGCTGTACACTTGCGGTACTGCATCCTGAGGGAATTCGACGTCAACTACGGCGCCGATAATCTGGACAATCTTTCCAGCTGCCATCTTGAATCCTCTACCTAATTCCAAACCTGGTTAAACCGCGGAGGCTCCCGAGACGATCTCGGTAAGTTCCTGGGTGATGCTGGCCTGACGAGCTTTGTTGTAAACCAACTGCAGCTCTTTGATCAGATTTCCGCCGTTATCGGTTGCAGCTTTCATTGCCACCATACGTGCGGCCTGCTCACTGGCCAGGTTTTCCACCACACCCTGATAAACCTGCGATTCGACATAGCGACGCAGCAGAGTATCCAGCAGCGCTTTCGGATCGGGCTCGTACAGGTAATCCCAGGTCTTCGCCTTCATCTCTTCTTCACCTTCCGCTGGCGGTAACGGCAGCAGTTGGGTAATGGTCGGAGTCTGAGACATGGTGTTGTTGAACTTATTGCTGACAATGTACAGCTTGTCGATGCGGCCTTCATCATAGGCCTGCAACATCACTTTTACCGGGCCGATAAGATCAGAGAGCGCAGGCTTATCGCCCATGCCAGTGACCTGTGCCACAACGTTGCCACCAACAGCGCCGAAGAATGACACGCCTTTCGATCCCACAATCGCCAGATCGCTCTGGACGCCTTTGTCGGACCAGGCCTTCATCTCTGCCAGCAATTTTTTGAACAGGTTAATGTTCAAACCACCACAAAGCCCGCGGTCAGTCGAAACGACCAGGTAGCCGACGCGCTTAACGTCGCGCTCATCCAGGTAAGGGTGCTTGTATTCCAGATTACCTAACGCAAGGTGACCAATCACTTTGCGCATGGTATCTGCATAAGGACGGCTGGCCGCCATGCGTTCCTGCGTTTTACGCATTTTGGAGGCGGCGACCATTTCCATCGCTTTGGTGATCTTCTGCGTATTTTTTACGCTTCCGATCTTGGTACGTATTTCTTTTGCGCCGGCCATTAGCTTCTCCTCAAAGCCTTGCGGCCTGCCTTTTCAGACAAGCCGCCAGACATTACCAGGACTGGGTTGCTTTAAACGTCTCGAGGAGGCCTTTCAGCTTCTCTTCGATGTCGTTATTGAAGTTACCAGACTGGTTGATTTCAGCCATCAGCTCGGCGTGATCGCGATCTGCGAACGCCAGCAGAGCAGCTTCGAAGCTACCAATTTTTGCCAGCTCAACGTCGTTCAGATAGCCGCGTTCCGCTGCGAAAAGAACCAGACCCTGCTGCGCGACAGACATCGGCGCATACTGTTTCTGCTTCAGCAGCTCGGTCACTTTCTGACCGTGGCTCAGCTGTTTACGGGTTGCATCGTCCAGATCAGAAGCGAACTGGGAGAATGCTGCCAGTTCACGATACTGTGCCAGCGCGGTACGAATACCACCGGACAGTTTCTTGATGATCTTGGTCTGTGCAGCACCACCAACACGGGATACAGAGATACCCGGGTTAACAGCCGGACGGATACCGGAGTTGAACAGGTTAGATTCCAGGAAGATCTGACCATCAGTAATCGAGATTACGTTGGTCGGAACGAACGCAGAAACGTCACCCGCCTGAGTTTCGATGATTGGCAGCGCGGTCAGAGAACCGGTCTGGCCTTTCACTTCACCATTAGTGAAGCGCTCAACGTAGTCAGCGCTCACGCGTGATGCACGCTCCAGCAGACGAGAGTGGAGATAGAACACGTCGCCTGGGAAAGCTTCACGGCCTGGTGGACGGCGCAGCAGCAGAGAAATCTGACGGTAAGCAACAGCCTGTTTAGACAGGTCATCGTATACGATCAGCGCATCTTCACCGCGGTCACGGAAGTATTCGCCCATGGCGCAACCTGCATACGGAGCCAGATACTGCAGTGCAGCAGACTCAGACGCAGACGCAACGACGACGATGGTGTTAGCCAGCGCACCGTGCTCTTCCAGTTTACGAACCACGTTGGAAATGGTTGACGCTTTCTGACCAATCGCAACGTAGACACATTTGATGCCTGAATCGCGCTGGTTGATGATGGCGTCGATTGCCATTGCGGTTTTACCGGTCTGACGGTCACCGATGATCAGCTCACGCTGGCCACGGCCGATTGGAATCATCGCATCGACAGATTTGTAACCGGTCTGAACAGGCTGGTCGACAGACTGACGGTCGATAACACCAGGTGCAATGACTTCAACTGGCGAGAAGCCGTCGTTGTCGATTGCGCCTTTACCGTCGATAGGTGCACCCAGGGTGTTCACCACGCGGCCCAGCAGGCCACGGCCAACCGGTACTTCAAGAATACGGCCAGTACACTTGACCTTCATGCCTTCGGCCAGGTCAGCATACGGACCCATCACCACCGCACCTACAGAGTCACGCTCGAGGTTCAGGGCGATAGCGTAACGGTTTCCCGGCAGGGAAATCATCTCACCCTGCATAACATCGGCCAGGCCGTGTACGCGGATGATACCGTCACTTACAGAAACAATAGTACCTTCGTTGTGAGCTTCACTCACGACATTGAACTGAGCAATGCGCTGCTTGATCAGTTCGCTGATTTCGGTGGAATTCAGTTGCATATGCTCCAGTCCCCTTAAGACTGCAAGACGTCAGCCAGACGGTCAAGACGGCCGCGTACGCTGCCATCAATAACCAGATCACCCGAACGGATGATCACGCCTGCCATCACAGACTTATCAATTTTGCAATTCAGCTTAACTTTGCGTGACAGACGTTTTTCCATCGCGGCGCTGATTTTAGTCAGCTGGTCGTCACTCAGCGTGCTGGCAGAAATAACATCCACTTCGGCAGTCGCTTCATAAGCGTCTCGCAGTTGAATGAATTGCGCCAGAACAGCCGGAAGCGCTGTCAAACGTCCGTTTTCCGCCATCACCTTAATCAGGTTCTGTGCGGGTTCATCCAGTTGATCACCACAGACTGCATTAAACGAGGCAGCCAGTGCTTCAGGTGCTAAAGCACCAGAAAGCAGGTCGGCCATCTGTTCATTGGCAGCCACTTCTGCGGCAAACGCCAGCATCTTTTGCCAGCGTTCAATACTTTGATGCTCAACAGCAAAGTCAAAAGCTGCTTTGGCGTAGGGGCGAGCTACAGTAATCAGATCAGACATCAGCCCCTCCCTCCTTACAGTTCAGCGACCAGTTTATCAACGATGTCGCTGTTAGCAGCTTCATCCACGGAACGTTCGATGATCTTCTCGGCACCAGCCATAGCCAGCAACGCGACTTGCTTACGCAGTTCTTCACGTGCACGTTTGCGTTCGGCGTCAATTTCGGCCTGCGCTTGTGCAACAATGCGAGTGCGTTCGTTATCAGCTTCAGTCTTGGCTTCGTCCAGAATCTGCGTGCGACGCTTGTTCGCCTGCTCGATAATGACCTGAGCTTCCTCTTTCGCTTTTTTCAGCTGGTCGGTCGCATTAGCCTGCGCGAGATCCAAATCTTTCTTCGCGCGTTCAGCAGAAGCAAGGCCTTCAGCAATTTCTTTCTGGCGCTTTTCGATGGCAGCCATAATCGGTGGCCATACGTACTTCATGCAGAACGCGACAAACAGGATGAACGCGATGGCCTGGCCGAGGATTGTTGCATTAATGTTCACAGCACAATGCCTCTAATTAAGTATTTAACTTTTCTGCCGCTATCAACGATAAACGGCAGAATCCGTTCACTCTCACACCAGGTGCGGAGTGAACACGGGGGCTTTAGGCGACAGCGAACATCACGTAGAGGCCCAGACCAACAGCGATCATTGGGATTGCATCCACCAGACCCATTACAACAAAGAACTGCGTACGCAGCAGAGGAATCAGGTCAGGCTGACGAGCAGCGCCTTCCAGGAATTTTCCTCCGAGGATGCCGATACCGATCGCAGCACCGATTGCCGCCAGGCCCATCATCACAGCGGCAGCCATGTACAGCAGATCCATATTCAGGTTTTCCATGACAGTCTCCAGTTTGTTTCAGTTAAACGCGTATTGTTGAGAAAAAAATCAATGTTCTTCAGATGCCATCGACAGATAGACAATCGTGAGGACCATGAAGATGAAAGCCTGTAGCGAAATAATCAGGATGTGGAAAATGGCCCAAGGCACATTCAGAATCCACTGTGACCACCACGGCAACAGACCGGCAATAAGGATAAAGATCAGTTCACCCGCATACATGTTGCCGAACAGTCGCAGACCGAGAGAAACCGGTTTGGACAGCAGGCTAACACCTTCCAGAATAAGGTTAACGGGGATAAAGATCGGGTGATTAAAAGGCTGCAGCGTCAGCTCTTTCGTGAAGCCGCCAATGCCTTTCATTTTGATGCTGTAGAACAGAATCAAAATAAAGACGCCCAACGCCATTGATAACGTGATGTTCACGTCTGCAGAAGGTACCACGCGCAGCGCCGGTAACTCCAACCAGTGCTCACCAATATAGGGCAGCAAATCGATTGGCAGCAGATCCATGAAGTTCATCAGAAAGACCCAGACAAAAATTGTCAGAGCCAGCGGGGCGATAAGTTTGCTCTTACCGTGATACATGTCGCGCACGTTGCTATCAACGAAACCGACAACCAGTTCGATAGCCGCCTGCATTTTCCCTGGCACACCGCTGGTGGCGCTTTTCGCCACGCTACGGAACAACACCAGGAAGATAACTCCCAGCACCAGAGAGAAAAACATGGAATCGATATTTAATACCCAGAACGTCGCGGGAGCGTCGTGAGCATTCACTAACTCGAAGGTACGCAGGTCCAACTGAAGATGAGTCAGGTGGTGACCAATGTACTCTTGCGGAGTAGAGATTTCTCCTGCAGCCATGATGCCTCTTACCCTTTGTTGTTAATTACCGCCGGTGCCAACATCTGAACGACCAGCACCGATAACCAGGTGATCCCGACCGGCCAAAAGACCGCATCGAATACGCCCAACGCCACAATGAGCAAAATAATGGTCGCGAACACTTTGGCTATTTCACCCAAAGCGAAGCTCCACGCGACGCGCCCCGAAGCCGGAGTTTGCCCTTGCAGGCGCCAGGCTATAAACAAGAACAACACGTTTGGCAGCCAGGCTGCCATCCCGCCAGCAAGAGCAGAGCTGCCCCAGGTGACATCTTTCAAGGCAAAGAGTGCACCGACGATGACAATGGTCACTAGCTGAATCATCAGCACCGTTCGGGCGTATTTTACACTGTAAAGAGACACTGACATGGCGCTGATACTCTCCTGCCCCTTTAGGGGTATGTCGCGTGTCGTATAAGACTGCCTTTGTGCATTTGAGTCAAGTAGCAAAAGCCGTGCAAATTATACGGGCCGTCCCTGTGATTTCAATCGTTAAGTAACGAAAAGGTGAACAATTATCTAAATTTCTTTCCGAATGACTATTTTTCCAAAGATACGGAGCAGCCGTTTATGGATAAAGCTGTGAAAAGTTCTGCAGCGGCTCAATTTTAAAGCGTGCTTTAGATCACATAATAAGCATTCACACCACGGTAACTTTTATTAAGGAGCCATTATCCAACTAAGGTATGAAGGATAAAAACATTGATAATCATCACGTTAAAAAGAAAAACGTCCTTGATAATTTTTGTTGTCGATGAAAATGGTCTATTGACATCGAAGTCACCTTCAGAATCGTAAAATGCCTATTACTCATGCAAAAATTTTATTGCCCTTAAATAGGATTAATCGCGATGCACGCGTTTAATACCCAGCGGAGTAGTGATTATTTTGATAAAACTTTGTGAAATAAAAGTTAAATGTGAAAAAGTTTTTCAGATAATTTCCGGGGCGAAATTTAACAATGTGACACTCAACATCGCCGGGCTCGCCCCTCAAACTATCGCATCTTTGGTAACACAGGCACGATGAAACGCCAGGCTTTCACGGTGCCTGAACGCTTCCAGGCGGTGTAATAATAACCAGATGACGCTCACCGTCCAGCTGTGGAACCTGGAGCGAGATAACCCTGTCCAGCGAATAGCCTGCGGGCAGGCTGGTAATTTCATCATCGGGCCGGACCCCTTTCAGGGCATAAAAACGGCCGTTCTTCGCCGGCAAATGGTGACACCAGTTCACCATATCCTCCAGTGAAGCAAAGGCGCGGCTGATCACGCCGTCAAAGGGCGGCTCAGAAGGAAACGCTTCTACCCTGCTCTGTACCGGTTCGATATTGGTCAGCCCCAGCTCATGTTGGACCTGCCGTAAAAATCGTACCCGCTTACCCAGGCTGTCCAGCAGGGTGAAATGCGCATCCGGCATGACGATGGCCAGTGGAATGCCCGGTAAACCAGGACCGGTGCCGACATCAATAAAGCGTGCCCCCTCAAGATGAGGCGCCACCACGATACTGTCGAGGATATGGCGAATCAGCATCTGCTGAGGATCGCGCACCGAGGTCAGGTTATAGGCTTTATTCCATTTATCCAGCAGCCCGACATAAGCGACCAGTTGCTGTTTTTGTTGATCGGAGAGGGAAATGTTAGCCGCTTGCAGCAGCGAAGTGAGTTTGTTGATCACAGCATCAGTCCAGTCAGCGGGGGCGAGATAACCCGCCCCGGTTCAGATCAGGCGCTTTTGCGCAGCAGACCTTGTTTTTTCAGGTAAATAAGTAAAATCGAGATGGCAGCAGGCGTGATGCCTGAGATACGTGATGCCTGGCCGATAGAAACCGGTTTGTGATCGTTCAGCTTGGCGATAACTTCATTTGAAAGGCCACTGACCTGGCGATAATCAAGCGTCGCGGGCAACAGCGTATTTTCGTTACGCAGCTGACGATCGATCTCTTCCTGCTGACGTGCAATGTAGCCTTCGTATTTAACCTGGATTTCAACCTGATCGGCAGCCTGATCATCCGCTAAAGCCGGACCGAACGCATCAAGCGCCATCAGCTTCAGGTAGGTCATTTCAGGACGACGTAGCAGATCCTCCGCACTGGCTTCTTTCGTCAGTGGCGAGCTGGTAATGGCGTTAACCGCATCGACATGTTCTGACTTGGGGTGCACCCAGATATCACGCAACCGCTGGCGTTCCTGCTCAATGGCTTCCAGCTTCTGATTAAAACGAGCCCAGCGCGCATCATCCACCAGGCCAAGTTCACGGCCGGTTTCCGTCAAACGTAAATCAGCATTGTCTTCGCGCAGCATCAGGCGATATTCCGCACGCGAGGTAAACATGCGGTAAGGCTCTTTGGTACCCAGCGTGCACAGGTCGTCGACCAGAACCCCCAGGTAAGCCTGATCGCGACGCGGCGCCCAACCTTCTTTGTCAGCAGACTGGCGTGCCGCATTAAGGCCAGCCAGCAAACCTTGTGCTGCGGCTTCTTCATAGCCTGTGGTGCCGTTGATCTGACCGGCAAAAAACAGACCGTCGATAAATTTGCTTTCCAGCGTGAGTTTCAAATCGCGTGGATCAAAGAAGTCATACTCAATGGCATAGCCCGGACGCACGATCGTCGCATTTTCCAGACCCTGCATAGAACGAACGATCTGCATCTGTACGTCGAATGGCAGGCTGGTAGAGATACCGTTAGGGTAGATCTCATTGCTGGTCAGCCCTTCAGGCTCAAGGAAGATCTGATGTGAATTACGATCGGCAAAGCGCATCACTTTGTCTTCGATCGACGGACAATAGCGTGGACCGATCCCTTCGATGATCCCGGCGTACATTGGGCTACGATCGAGGTTATTACGGATCACATCATGTGTTTTTTCATTGGTGTAGGTCATCCAGCACGGCACCTGCTGGGGGTGCTGTCCGGCATTGCCCATGAAAGAGAATACCGGCATCGGGTTATCGCCATGCTGCGGGGCGAGTACGCTAAAATCGATGCTACGTGCATCAATGCGCGGCGGTGTACCGGTTTTCAGGCGGTCAACGCGCAGTGGCAAAGCGCGCAGGCGTTTTGCCAGAGGAATCGACGGCGGATCACCTGCACGACCACCGCTGTAGTTATCCAGCCCGATATGAATTTTACCGTCGAGGAAGGTTCCCACGGTTAACACGACTGTTTTGGCACGGAATTTCAGGCCCATTTGGGTTACCGCACCGACGACACGATCGTTTTCGACGATGAGATCGTCCACGGCCTGCTGGAAGATCATCAGGTTTGGCTGATTCTCCAGCGCTTTACGCACGGCCTGGCGATAGAGCACGCGGTCTGCCTGAGCACGAGTGGCCCGTACAGCAGGGCCTTTGCTCGCGTTTAGTATCCTAAACTGAATACCTGCCTGGTCGATTGCTCCAGCCATCAAACCGCCTAAGGCATCCACTTCCTTTACCAAATGTCCTTTGCCAATTCCACCGATTGCAGGATTACAAGACATTTGTCCCAGCGTATCGATGTTATGGGTCAGTAACAGGGTTTGCTGACCCATTCGGGCTGCTGCCATGGCAGCTTCCGTGCCCGCATGACCACCACCAATTACGATGACGTCAAAAGGATCTTGATAAAACATGAAGTGGTACCTCGTTGATGAATAGTCAGAGATCGTTCTCTCTGGGCCGTGGATTCTACTGAAATTATGGCTGAGGTGAAAGCAGCGGGATCGTCAGGTATTAAAAGAAAAGATCTTAATTCTTTATATGATCTTTCTGTTAGATCTCTTATTAGGATCGCGGTTCCCTGTGGATATCTGCGAAAAGCACAGCGTAAACAAGCGTATAGAGAGGATCGATACCTGTTAATGATCGGTGATCCTGATCCGTATAAGCTGGGATCAAAATGGCTTGTTATCCACAGCTCACAAAGTGAACTCCGGTTGTTCTTTGGATAACTACCGGTTATACGCAACTAAACAGGGTAGTTATCCACAAAACAAACGGCAGGATCGTGTGAAAAACAGTATCTTCTGCTGGGGATCGTAGCTATTTCCCGATCCCCAACCAGCTTAGATCGCGTCTTTCCAGGTCATCACCCACTCTTCAGCCGGATCTTCAGGGATCTCATGTTCCAGAATATCAATTTCGAGCCTTTCACCGATGCGCTGTGCACCACAGGCAATTAACAGGGCATCAAGATTGCGTATTGCACCACAAAACAGATCGTATTCATGGTTGCCGATGCCAACTGCGCCAAAACGCACGGCTGACAAATCGGGACGGCTCTCATCAATGGCCTCATAAAAAGGTTGCAGATTATCCGGCAACTCTCCGGCACCGTGGGTAGAACTCACCACCAGCCAGATGCCCTGTTGCGGCACGTCATGCAGCTCAGGGCCGTGCAGCATCTGCGTTGAGAAGCCCGCTTCCTGCAGTTTTTCTTCGAGATGTTCAGCAACATATTCGGCGCTGCCTAAGGTGCTGCCACTGATTAACGTAATGTCGGCCATCGTGCTCTCCTGAGATCAAGGAAAGCATTGTACGCTGTGATCAAGCGGTGATCCACCTGTGGAAAACAGGGTTATTAGTTTAGATGATGTCGATGCAGCCGTTGTCAGGCGGCCGATCGTCTAAGGATAAGATTGTGCACAAGCTGGTGGAAAGATCAGGGCTTGATGGTTCGCATGATGGGGTTTTGCAGGGAAATCAGGGTTTCCGTTGACTGAATTTCGTCGATAGTTTGGATCTTGTTAATTAATACCTGCTGCAGGGCATCAATAGATCGGCACATTACCTTGATGAAAATACTGTAGTGCCCGGTGGTGTACCAGGCTTCAACAACTTCATCCAGGGCTTCCAGCTTGCTCAGTGCCGACGGGTAATCACGGGCGCTTTTAAGAATAATGCCGATAAAACAGCAGACATCAAAGCCCAGCTGGCGGGGATCGATCTCAACCCGCGTGCCCAGGATAATGCCTGCCTGCTTCATCTTTTCGACACGGACGTGAATGGTTCCCGGGCTGACATTGAACTGTTTTGCCAGTTCGGCGTAAGCGGTGCGCGCATTTTCCAGTAATGCATTCAGGATACCCCGGTCGAGATTATCCAGTTGCAGATGTTCGGGCATGGTCATCCTCGTTATCGTTTTTCTTCAATGAACTGAGGAGAATGTGCAGCAAAATAATCAAACTGGCAACTCACCGGCAGCGGCATCAGCCGCTGCCGGTTATCTTAACGCTTACGCCACAGCGTCACCTGAGCAAGCGTGTGCTGGAACTTACGGGCCGTTTCACGGATGACAAACGGCACATCCTGTGGAGAACCGATTTGCTCGAAGTCCGCGGCCAGCAGGCGTTGTAACGCCTGCTGAGTGGTCAGGGCTTCGCCATTCTCACGCACGCCGCCCAGCCAGTTTTCCTTCGGTGTAAACTCTTCCAGCCAGGTATAAGGCGATGACAGCACTAAGACACCACCCGGACGCAGCATCGGTGTTACGTCCTGAAGGAAGCGCGCCGGCTGACGCAGACGATCGATCAGGTTCGAAGCCAGCACCAGATCGTAACGCGCGGGTTGAGGCTTCATATTACAGGCATCGCCCTGTACAAACTGAATACGCTTCGCCTGTTCGTTACTGACATCAAAGTCCTTGAGCCGTACCTGCCGATATTCCACCAGCTCGCCTTCTTCTGGCACCACGTATCGGAAATCTTCGCCGGTCGTAAGCTGTAGCGCCACATCGATAAAGCGCGCCGAATAATCCATCCCGGTGACATGTTCAAAGTGGCGGGCAAGCTCGAAACTGGCGCGGCCGGTTGCACAACCGATGTCCAGTGCTTCACCTCGATTCTGACTGTGCGGCAGTGCCAGTTTGACCAGTGCCTCAGCGTAGTTATCGACACCGAAATAGCGCGGACCGTACTGGAAATCGAGATACTGCGAAACCATGCTGTCTGTTTCATAGGGATTCAGCGCCATGGTTTCCTGATGCGAGGAGACCACATAGCGGAAACCGGCATGCTGGAAAAAGTGGCGACGGAAAGCATAACGTGACGATTTGATCGCCTCATTGCCGGTTGAAATCCAGCTTCCACCTTTTATAAGTGAGTGCTTACCATCAAAGGTGGGCGTAGAGAAATCGTCATACAGCGGATGGACTTTAAACCCCTCAAAACCATTGATCGGCGTCGTTGTCCATTGCCAGACATTACCTACGATGTCGTAAAACTCACCCTGAGGGAAACGATCGACCGGGCAGGAAGAAGCCCAGTAAGCCAGGTTAATATTGCCCGGAGCCTGCTGCCAGTCTGGCTGATCGCCTTCTACCTGCCCACGGAGTTGGTACCATTCAGCCTCACAGGGTAGCTGCACTGATTTACCGGTTTCTTCTGCTTTCCAGCGACAGAAAGCAGCGGCTTCCAGCTGATTGACTTCCGCTGGCCAGTCCCAGGGCATGGAAATTTCTTCACACATCAGGCGGAGTTTTAGCTGATCGGGCATCATAGCGTCGCCCACCCAGAAGGTGGGCATCTCTGCCTGCGCAAACTGACGCCAGCCCAAACCTTCTTCATCCCACCAGCGGGTTTCCCGATAGCCACCAGCCTGCACAAACTCATAAAATTCTGCATTACTGACCAGCATTTTGCTGGCTTTAAACGGTTTTAGCTCAATTTGCTGAGTACCGTATTCATTGTCCCAACCATAGGTCTCATCTGTCTTGCCAAGGGTGATGTGACCGCCGGGCTGGGGAACCAGCGTATTCGCGGGTACTGACTGTCGGTCATGGCGCGCTTCAGCACACGCAGGCCACTGCGGCTGGGGTTTCACCCATTCAACCGGCAACTGACGAATCAGTACGCTAGAGGTTTCGAGGTGGATTCGCTCATGCTCAATGCCCATAAGGATCACCCAGGCCGGGCTGTCCCAACGAATGGGCAGTTCAAGCGGCATCTCCTGAATAAATTGCGTCACTAATGCTTTTACGCTGCCGCGATAGTCGCGCACGGCTTCCACTGTAGGCCAGTCATAATGGTTGTCGTTGAGGTCATCCCAGCTCATTTCGTCCACGCCGATGGCCAGCATGGCTTCAATGTGGTCATCAATGCGGTCATCGATGTAACGGCCCGCCATTAACTTATTAATGTAGAAGGTGGCGGTGTGACCGAAATAGAAAATCAGCGGATGGCGCAGGGGAATCGCTTTGGTAAACCAGGCGCGCTGATCGTTAAGACAGGTAAACAGGTCTTCGTACAGCGCCCAGGTCTGATTGAAGTAAGCCAGCAGCTCTGCACGTTTTTGTTCGACATTTTGGCCAGAGAGCATCAGCGTACGGGTCGGCGCAGGTAAATCGCGATGGGGTTGAACGGTATTCACAGGACACTCCTGATTGCTGAATAAGTAATTGCAGATATTTACTATAAAGCAAAATGGAATTTCTGCTGCCTCGCTTAACGGCGCCAGTGACGTAACAGGCGGCTCTTTAAGCCGGTATCGAAACGCCAGATGTGATCGAAGATGCGCATAATGCCGGGTTTTCCATGCGTAGACATGGCGACGGCATGGAAGCGCTGCTGCTGTTGCTGCTGACGGTGTTTAACGCTGCGTACCACCTCTTCTGGCAGGCGCTGCGCAATAAAATCCGACACTATCACGGCATCGGCATCGTGCCATAACGCGCCCTCCATCCGCTTGACCACGGCTGAAAGACAGGCCGCAAGGTCGGTTCCGCCACGAAAACGTTGGCTGAGAAAACGGATGGCCTGCTCCAGTCCGTCATCACCTGTTAATTCGTAACCAATTACGTCATGGGCGAATAACATGATGTAACAGCGGCGGCGATCGGCCAGTGCGACCTTGAGAAGTGCCAGGCAAAAGGCTTTTGCGCAGCGTTCATTAAAACCGCCCATCGAACCGGAGGTGTCAACACACACGATAAACGGACCTCGTGGCTGTTCTTCGTGCTGCTGGTGGCTGACGGGACGTTGGGTGATTTTTTCATGCCAGGCATCACCCTGAAGTTTGTAAGTAAGCAGTCGCTTCTCTACCAGCCTGCGGTAGAACTCAAGTTCAAGCTCGCTGACGCTTAACGCCGCCAGCTCGGGCGGCAGCAAACGCAGCACATCATCACTCTGATGAATGCCGCTGACTTCTTCCGGTACGGCATCAGGTTCGCGCACCAGGTGATGAAAGGCTTCCATCGGTGCGTCCTGCGAGGGAACCGATTTTGCTTCACGGCTGCGGCCTAACTGCTGGGCCAGCTTCATTAATTCAGGCTGCTGCGCCAGAAACTCACCGTACTGCAACATCAGCTGGTAGTCGCCGTGCTGAAGCGGGGCTTTGCCCATATCCCATAAGCGTCCGGCTGCGGCTTCGTCATCGTCTGCCAGAACCGGCGCCAGTTGACCGCTCAATGCCATACGTCGCTGTAACTCGGCCATCAGACGTTCGCGCTGCTGCTCAAGAAGCTGCTCATTAAGCGTGAGCGTTTGCAGCGTAAGGCTGAGCCGCCAGCGTTGCAGGAACAGCGTATGCTGAGCGCTGCTAAGATTGCCGGGATCGTTATGAAGCAGCAGGCGTTGTGCTTCTTCCAGAAAAGGGGACGTCAGACGTTCAAGGTGAGAAAGGGTTTCATCGAGCTGCTGGCTGAATTCACGATCGCTGAGTAACTGAATACGCTGGAATAACTGAAACTCTTCCGCCAGCGCTTCCGGTACGGGCGTGGCTTTGAGTTCGGCATCAATCTCCGCCTTCCAGCGAGGAACGTCGCGTAACAGCGCCTTTTTCATGCCGGGGAATTTTTCAAAGAACAGGGCCAGCTGTGGGGACGCGAGGAGTGCCAGAATTAACTCTTCAATCAGTTCGGTTTCACCGATTGACAGCAGGGTACTCAGCGTCTCCAGAGAGATCATTTACGCGCCTGTTTAAGTTGTTCCGCTACGTCCTGCAGGCTGGTTTCGACGCGAGCCAGCCAGTCATCACTGATAAACAGGCAACGTTGTTGCTGGCTGAACTGATGGCGCTGCTGACGTAGCTGGCTGTCGAGTTCATCCAGCGCTTCGCGGATTTCCTCAGGCAGCGCATCACTGCTGCTTGCGCCTGGCAGAGTCAGCCTGGACGTTTGCAGACTGACATCACGCACGGCCAGACAATGTTGAGCATCCACCAGCATATCCAGCGTTTGTGCAAAGCCAATGCCGTTTAATTTGCCGCGAACGTCACCACCTTTCTGTAGCCAGTGATTCAGCGCTTCACGCTCAATAACCAGATGCGTGACCTGCATATCATGCAGTGTAAGCGGCTTTTGCAGCATCAGGGTCAACTGCGCATCGGTAAAGCTTTCGGGCATATCGTAATGCGGTTTACGGCTGAACATGCCGCTGTGTTTCTCAAGCGTAATGGCGACGGCCACGCTTTGCTGCTGTTGCAGTGCCAGACGTCGCGCCTTGAGTTGCTGAAGCCTGAGTAGCATGGCCTGCTGTTGCCAGGCATGTTGCGTCATCAACTGATCGATTTCGCGATCCAGAAGTTGCATCGAAGTGACGTCGTGCCACAAACAGTCTTTCAACAAGATCAGATCCAGCGGAGCAATGGTGTTTCGCCCGCTGTAAAAGGCGCTGGCCTGCAGCAGATGTATGGCTTTTTTCCAGCGACGATCGGAGATGTAAGGCGCATCTGGCAACTTTTCCAACTGCTGACGTAGCTGATAGATCAGTTCGAACACGTTATCGGGCAGCGTGACCTGACTGATACCTTGTTGCCATTGCACATACTCTTCGTCGCTGATGCGCAGCGATTCGGCGACCGGATTGTCATTTTCATCCTGATGATGAGTCAGCATGCTGCGGAAGTTCTGCTTTTCATGCACGTTATCCAGCCACAGACGAATTAACATACGGTCATAGAGGGCTTCGAGCCCGCTGTCGGCTTCCGGTAGCTCATTCGAGGCCGTGACCAGCAAGCGCATGGGGATTTTTTCTTCGCTATCACCGTTGCGGAAACGGCGTTCGTTGATGGCGGTGAGCAGCGTGTTGAGGATTGCCGGGCCTGCTTTCCAGATCTCATCCAGAAATACGATTTCTGCATCCGGTAGATAGCCTTTGGTCAGCCGCTGATAGCGGCCTTCATCTTTTAACGCCTGAATCGACAGTGGACCAAACACTTCTTCCGGCGTGGAAAAGCGGGTCATCAGATACTCAAAGGCGCGGGCATGCTGGAAGGCGCACTTCAGGCGGCGGGCAATCAGGCTTTTTGCTATGCCCGGCGGCCCCAGCAGAAACACGCTTTCGCCGCTGAGGGCGGCGAGAAGGCAAAGGCGAATGGCATGATGACGCTCATACAAACCTTTTTCTAACGCATTGCTGAGACGAGAAATTCTTTCTGCCAAAAGATGGGGTTGAGCCATAATCACATCAATGTCCTTACAATCGTCGAGCCGCCGCGTTTTAGCGAACGCAATACTCTATAGGGTATGATGCGCGAAAGCGTTAATCGATGTCAGCTTTTTTGTTTCAGAAGGTTCGACAACACGGCTTTAAAGATTGCAGGCAACAGAAAAAACAGGGGATGGCCGTCTGTTACCACGACGGAGGTAGGAATTTTTGTGAATACGTGCATACTGTGCGCTTTTTGATGGCTTGTGCGCCTCTCAGACTCCAACAAAAGATAATTTTATGAGCTCGGATAATAAGCACTCACTAGGCGGATTAACGCTGGCTGCCATTGGTGTCGTCTACGGAGATATCGGCACCAGCCCGCTTTACACCTTACGCGAATGTCTTTCGGGGCAGTTTGGCTTTGGCGTGGAACGGGATGCGGTCTTTGGCTTTCTTTCGCTGATTTTCTGGCTGCTGGTGCTGGTGGTGTCGCTGAAATATATCAGCTACGTGATGCGTGCCGACAATGCCGGAGAAGGCGGTATTCTGACGCTGATGTCGCTGGCGGGGCGAAATACGGGCGGACGTGCCACTGCGATCCTGGTGATTATGGGGCTCATTGGCGGCAGTTTTTTCTATGGTGAGGTGGTGATCACCCCTGCCGTATCCGTATTGTCGGCGATTGAAGGTCTGGAAATCGCTGCGCCAAGCCTCGACAGCTATATTGTGCCGATGGCCATTGCCGTGCTGACCCTGCTGTTTGTCATTCAAAAACATGGCACCGGTATCGTGGGTAAACTGTTCGCGCCCGTCATGCTGCTGTGGTTTATCGTCCTGGCCGTACTGGGTGCGCGCAGCATTCTCAATAATCCTGAGGTATTACATGCATTAAACCCCTACTGGGCGCTGCACTTCTTTGTGGAATATAAGACGGTTTCCTTTTTTGCACTCGGAGCAGTGGTACTGGCGATTACGGGCGTCGAAGCGCTGTATGCGGATATGGGGCATTTTGGTAAATTCCCTATCCGGCTGGCATGGTTTGTGGTGGTGCTGCCTTCGCTGGTGCTCAACTATTTCGGTCAGGGTGCGTTGTTACTGAAGCATCCTGAAGCGATCAAAAACCCGTTTTTCCTGCTGGCACCCGACTGGGCGCTGATTCCCATGTTAATTCTGGCAACGTTAGCCACCGTCATCGCCTCACAGGCGGTGATTTCCGGGGTTTTCTCGTTAACCCGCCAGGCCGTGCGCCTGGGCTATTTACCCCCTATGCGCATCGTTCATACATCAGAAAATGAGTCTGGGCAGATCTATATTCCGGTAATCAACTGGCTGCTTTATTTCTCTGTTGTGATTGTCATCATCGGCTTTGAGCACTCCAGTAACCTGGCCGCGGCTTACGGTATTGCGGTGACGGGGACAATGGTACTGACCTCTATTCTTTGCGCGACCGTCGCGATACTGAACTGGCACTGGAATCGTTATCTGGTGGGGCTGATTTTAATTGTCATGCTGTGTATTGATGTGTCGCTGTTCTCGGCCAACCTGATCAAGATTTTCTCTGGTGGCTGGCTGCCGCTGACGCTGGCGCTGATGATGTTTATCGTGATGACCACGTGGAAGAGCGAACGTTTTCGTTTGCTGCGCCGCATGCATGAACACGGTAACTCCCTGGAGGCGATGATTGCGTCTCTGGAAAAATCGCCGCCTGTGCGCGTGCCGGGCACCGCGGTTTACATGTCGCGTGCACTGAACGTTATTCCTTTTGCCATGCTGCACAACCTGAAGCACAACAAGGTGCTGCATGAACGCGTCGTGCTGTTAACCCTGCGTACTGAAGATGCACCTTACGTGCATAACGTCCGGCGCGTCACCATCGAACAGCTGTCGCCCACCTTCTGGCGCGTGGTGGCGAGTTACGGCTGGCGCGAAACACCGAACGTGGAAGAGATTTTCCACCGTTGCGGTCTGGAAGGACTTAACTGCCGGATGATGGAGACGTCTTTCTTTATGTCCCATGAGTCGCTGATTATCGGTAAACGGCCCTGGTATTTGCGTCTGCGCGGCAAGTTGTTTATGACGCTACAACGCAATGCGCTACGTGCGCCCGATCAGTTTGAAATCCCGCCAAACCGGGTAATAGAACTGGGTACGCAGGTCGAGATTTAGACGACGACTGCGCCTGCCAGTCAGGCGCAGTGTGTTACCAACATAGCGTGACGCATAATCCGCCGCCG
Organism: Pantoea sp. SJZ147; assembly: GCF_007828605.1. Lineage (NCBI taxonomy): Bacteria > Pseudomonadati > Pseudomonadota > Gammaproteobacteria > Enterobacterales > Erwiniaceae > Pantoea > Pantoea sp. SJZ147. Next base: position 10,242 of record NZ_VIVB01000010.1, on the reverse strand, counting down.
GGATGCGGAGCAAAGTGCAGTGTCATGCCATGCAGCTGTGCAATATTGCGCACTATCGATAACCCCAGCCCACTGCCGCTTTTTTCCTGCCCCGGCGGACGCCAGAAACGTTCCCCCAGGCGTTGCAGTTCATCTGCCGATAAACCGTTGCCGTTATCTTCCACCTTTAACGTATTCTGGCTAAGGGTAAGGTCAACGCGGCTGCCTGATGGTGTATAGCGGATAGCATTATCCAGCAGATTTCTGATCAGCAGAGACAGCAGCAGCGCATGTCCCGAGATAAGCGGATCGGCGGTAGCGTTAAGGCGTAACTTAATGTCAGCCTTATCTGCCAGCGGTAACTGTGAAGCCAGCGTGTCCTGTGCCACCTTTTTCAGCATAACGGGCTGGAACGCCTTGCGGACATCATCGGCTTCAATGCGCGACAGCGTAAGCAACTGATCGACCAGGCGGGTGGCCCGGACGATACCGGCATCTAACTGCTGCAGCGCGTGGGTGCGCATCGCCTCGTCATCGGCGGCCAACTGAATGACTTCGCTTTGCACCTGCAGCGCGGCCAGCGGACTGCGTAATTCGTGAGCCGCATCGGATGTGAAGCGGCGTTCCCGCTGCATCATGGTATGAATGCGGCTGAACAGGCCGTTAAGTGCATCAATCAACGGGCGGACTTCTTTAGGAACGCGCTGGGCCTGCAAGGGCGCGTCATCATCAGGCGCGCGCGCGGCAAGCTGCTGGCTCAGTTTTTTTAGTGGACGAAGTTCGTACCAGACCAGGCCCGTCAACATCAGCAGCATAAAAGGCAAGGAAATCAGCCAGGGCATCATGCCGGCATTGACCAGATCTTTTGCCATATCGTCACGGTATTCCCACTCCTGGCCGACGACGACACGGTAACGTTGATCGGGCGTGGTCAGCCAGACAAAGCGCCAGAGATCGTCATCCCCGTTAAGCTGGCCATTCTGGAAACCTTGATGATCCGCATTAAAGGGCAGATCTTTGCCATTATCGCCATCGTTGAGGATCTGTTTCCCCGCGCGGTCGAATACCGCGAAGGCCAGCGCGTCATCGTCCTGTTCGCCACGGTTATGGTGTAACAGCGTTTTCGTTTTTGGCAGCGACGTGCCGTTGAGCGAGGTAAAGTCCAGGGTCAGCAGGCGTTTAGCGAGCAACATTTGTTGCGTATCAAACAGCTCATTAATGGTGTCACGCGTTTTATACCAAGCGCTGAGCGTCGCTGTTCCCCAGCAAATGCCCAGGATCAGCACCAGGCCAATGCCAAGACGCAGGAACAAACTCATCGATCGCATTCGCTGTCTCCCAGCGTATAACCCACGCCGTGGATAGTGCGGATAAAGCGATTGCCGAGCTTCTTACGCAGATGATGAATATGCACTTCCACCGCGTTACTCGACACTTCGGTATCCCAGGTATACAACTTTTCTTCAAGCTGGCTACGCGTCAGTACCCGACCCGGATTACGCATAAACAGCTCAAGCAGCGCCAGCTCACGGCTTTTTAACGCAATGTTTTCGCCGTTTCTTTCTACGCTGAGATTGCCGGGAATCAATACCACATCCCCGTGGCGCAGTTCGGGCTGAAGTTGCCCGTGGCGGCGGCGAATCAATGCCTGTAACCGTGCGGCAACTTCTGTAAGGGCAAAGGGTTTGCACAGATAATCGTCAGCCCCCATCTGTAATCCTTCAACGCGTTGATCCAGGGCATCGCGGGCGGTGAGGATAAGGACCGGCACATCGTGCCCCTGCTGACGCCACTGGCGCAATATGTCCAGCCCGTCACGCTCCGGAAGGGACAAATCAAGTACGACCGCATCCCACGGTGCCGCCGTTAATGCCTGAAAACCCGCCTCACCTGAGACAAACCAGTCGACGCTGAACCCCAGCTTACTGAGCCCTGCTTTAATGCCATCTCCAATCAGACGATCGTCTTCAATGAGTAAAATTCGCATTCTCTCTCCCTTTTAATAAGCGATTTATACGAAGCTGGGTGGCCGTTGTACAGCGAGTTTGGCTAAAAACTGAGGTTATTTTCGCCTTAAGATCCTGTTAAGAACTCTATGTTTTACTACAGCCACTGACATAACAGCTTCATGGACAAGAGGTGACAAAATGAAAAAGTATGCTGCACTATTAGCCGTGACTATGCTGGCTTCTGCGCCGGTATTTGCCGCTCAACAGGGCGGATTCGTTGACCCGAATGCGTCAGCACCGGCAGCACATCATCAGCAAGGCGGTTTTAAAGCCGGTCAAAGCAGCGTTGTGACGGTGAAACAGGCTGAAGAAATGAAAGATGACAGCTGGATTACCGTTCGTGGCCAGCTTGAAAAGCAGATTGGCGACGAAGATTACCTGTTCCGTGACGAGACCGGCACGATGAAGGTAGAAATTGACCACAAGCGCTGGAACGGCCTGACCGTTTCGCCAAAAGATCGCGTCGAACTGACGGGTGAACTGGATAAAGATTTCAACAGCATTGAGCTGGACGTTAAACAGGTCAAGAAGCTGCCATAACGCCCCCCAAATGGACCGCCCCGGCGGTCCATTTTCCGCTTGGGCCATGTGCCTAACTCAAATTCTTTTCTGCAACAGCGAAACGTTTCGATAACGATCACAAATTTTTGATCCTGTGGTTGAGTTGTAACCTGTTTTTTATACACTCCAGAAAGCGAAACGTTTCGCTATGGAGTGTAAAAATGAAAAAAGGTCGCTTGTTAAACGCTGAACTCTCTCACGTTATCGCCCGCCTGGGCCACACGGACACGTTAACGATCGCCGATGCGGGCTTGCCGATTCCGGCAGGACCACAACGTATCGATCTGGCGCTGACGCCGGGTACGCCGGGATTTATGCAGGTGGTAGAAGCCGTTACGCTTGAGATGCAGGTGGAAAGCGCCTTTATTGCGGAAGAGATTAAGCAGCACAATCCGCAGCTCCACAGCGAACTGATCGCCGTGCTCGACGCATTGCAACAGCACCAGGGAAACACCATCACTACCCGCTACATCAGTCATGAACAGTTCAAACAACAAACACAACGTAGCCAGGCGGTCATTCGCAGCGGAGAGTGTTCTCCGTTTGCGAATGTCATCCTGAGCGCAGGTGTGACCTTCTGAGGCCATTATGCAACCCTTACTGCAGCTTAAAGGCATCGAAAAATCATTTCCCGGCGTTAAAGCGCTGAATGGTGCGTCATTGTCAGTCTGGCCGGGACGCGTAATGGCGTTGGTAGGTGAAAACGGCGCCGGCAAATCCACCATGATGAAGGTGCTCACCGGTATTTACAGCCGTGACGCCGGTTCGCTGTTATGGCTTGGTGAAGAAACCACGTTTAGCGGACCTAAAGCATCGCAGGAAGCGGGCATTGGTATTATCCATCAGGAACTTAACCTGATCCCTCAGTTAACTGTCGCGGAAAACATTTTCCTGGGGCGTGAATTCGTCAATGGTTTTGGCTGTATTAACTGGAAGCGGATGTATGCCGAGGCCGACGCGCTGTTGAAACGTCTGAATCTGCGTTTTAACAGCCATAAGCTGGTGGGCGATTTATCCATCGGCGATCAACAAATGGTCGAGATTGCCAAGGTCCTGAGTTTTGAGTCGAAAGTCATCATTATGGATGAGCCGACTGACGCGCTCACGGATACCGAAACCCTGTCGTTGTTCCGGGTCATCAATGAGCTGAAAGCGCAAGGCTGCGGTATCGTTTATATCTCCCATCGCATGAAAGAGATTTTCGAGATTTGCGATGACGTCACGGTGTTTCGTGATGGCCAGTTTATTGCTGAACGTGCCGTCAGCGATCTGAGTGAAGAGAGCCTCATTGAGATGATGGTGGGCCGTAAACTGGAAGATCAGTATCCCCATGTTGACGATGCTCCGGGTGAAGTGCGTCTTAAAGTGGAAAACCTTAGCGGGCCTGGCGTCGATAACGTCTCGTTTACCCTGCGTAAAGGTGAAATTCTGGGCGTGTCTGGCCTGATGGGCGCCGGACGTACCGAACTGATGAAAATTCTTTACGGTGCTGCGCCCCGCAGCGCCGGGCAGATCTGGCTGAGTGGACGTGAAGTGGTGACTCGCTCACCACAGGATGGCCTTGCCAATGGCATCGTGTATATCTCGGAAGACCGTAAGCGCGATGGCCTGGTGCTGGGCATGTCAGTAAAAGAGAACATGTCTCTGACCGCACTGCGCTACTTCAGCCACATGGGCGGCAGACTCAGGCACGCTGAAGAACAACTCGCCGTCAGCGACTTTATCCGCTTATTTAACGTTAAAACGCCGTCAATGGAGCAGCCGATTGGCCTGCTGTCAGGCGGTAATCAGCAAAAAGTCGCGATTGCCCGCGGGCTCATGACGCGCCCCAACGTGTTGATTCTTGATGAACCGACGCGCGGTGTCGACGTGGGGGCAAAAAAAGAGATTTATCAGCTTATTAACCAGTTCAAGGCCGAAGGGCTGAGCATTATTTTAGTGTCGTCAGAAATGCCAGAAGTTCTGGGCATGAGTGATCGCATTGTCGTGATGCATGAAGGCCGTTTAAGCGGCGAATTTACCCGTGAAGACGCTACTCAGGAAAGCCTGATGGCGGCAGCCGTCGGTAAGCAACACAGTGAGGATTTAGTTGTATGACCACCCAAACCGTTCCGTCTAACCGCCGCTGGTTCAGCAAAGCCTGGTTGCTTGAGCAAAAGTCGCTGATTGCGTTAATTGTGTTGATTGCCGTGGTCGCGAGCCAGAGCCCAAATTTCTTTACGGTGGCAAACCTGTTCAACATCCTGCAGCAGACATCGGTCAACGCCATCATGGCGGTGGGCATGACGCTGGTTATTCTGACATCCGGTATCGATCTGTCTGTGGGATCGCTGCTGGCGCTTACGGGCGCGGTGGCGGCATCGCTGGTGGGGATGGAGGTAAATGCCTTTGTTGCCGTAGCGGCTTCGCTGGCGTTGGGGGCCGCTATTGGTGCGGTCACCGGCACCATTGTGGCGCGCGGTAAGGTGCAGGCTTTTATTGCCACGCTGGTGATGATGTTGTTACTGCGCGGTGTCACCATGGTGTACACCAACGGCAGCCCTGTGAATACCGGCTTTAATGACAATGCCGACCTGTTTGGCTGGTTTGGTATCGGTCGTCCGTTGGGCATTCCTACACCGGTATGGCTGATGGCGGTGGTGTTCGTGGCAGCCTGGTACATGCTGCACCACACGCGGTTGGGCCGCTATATCTATGCGCTGGGTGGTAATGAAGCCGCAACACGTCTTTCCGGCATTAATGTTAACCGGGTAAAAGTGATTGTTTACTCACTGTCCGGCATGCTGGCGGCGCTGGCGGGTTCTATCGAAGTCGCCCGTCTTTCTTCCGCCCAGCCGACGGCCGGAACAGGTTATGAACTGGATGCCATTGCCGCCGTTGTTCTGGGTGGTACCAGCCTGGCGGGCGGAAAGGGCCGGATTGTTGGCACCTTAATTGGCGCATTAATCCTCGGCTTTTTGAACAATGGTTTAAATTTGATGGGTGTATCTTCGTACTACCAGATGATCGTTAAAGCGGTAGTCATTCTGCTGGCGGTGCTGGTGGACAATAAAAGCAGCAAATAACTCAGACCTTTATACAGGATAAAATGATGAAAAAGTTAACTGCATTAGCTGTGATCCTTGGTGCAACGCTCAGCGCCAGCGCAATGGCTAAAGATACCATTGCCTTAGTTATCTCTACGCTGAACAACCCGTTTTTCGTTTCACTGAAAGAGGGTGCACAGAAAGAAGCCGATAAACTGGGCTACAACCTGGTCGTGCTGGATTCACAGAACAACCCGGCAAAAGAACTGGCCAACGTTCAGGACTTAACCGTGCGCGGGACGAAAGTGCTGCTGATTAACCCTACCGATTCTGATGCTGTCGGCAACGCAATCAAAATGGCTAACCAGGCGAAGATCCCGGTGATCACCCTGGACCGTGTCGCTGCACAGGGCACCGTGGTCAGTCACGTGGCATCTGATAACCGCTTTGGCGGTAAAATGGCGGGTGACTACATCGCACGTAAACTGGGTGATAACGCGAAAATTATCGAATTAGAAGGCATCGCGGGTACCTCGGCTGCACGTGAACGTGGCGAAGGTTTTAAACAGGCCGCTGATGCACATAAATTCCAGATTCTGGCCAGTCAGCCGGCTGACTTTGATCGTACTAAAGGTTTGAACGTTATGCAGAACCTGCTGCAGGCGCATCCGGATGTGCAGGCTGTGTTTGCTCAGAACGATGAAATGGCGCTGGGTGCACTGCGTGCGCTGCAAACGGCGGGCAAAACCGATGTAATGGTTGTGGGTTTTGATGGCACGCCAGATGGTGTGAAAGCGGTTGAAGGCGGAAAACTGGCCGCGACCGTGGCTCAGATGCCAGAGAAAATTGGCATGATCGGCGTTCAGACTGCTGATAAAGTGCTGAAAGGTGAAAAAGTGCAGGCGATCAATCCGGTCGACCTGAAACTGGTTACCAAATAAATCGAAGAAAAGCAGGGCACTGCGTCACCCGTCGGTGGCGCACTTATTTCGGACTCTCCCAATGAGCAAAAACGCAAAACTGGCCGTTCTCGGTAGCATCAATGCTGACCATATCCTTAATCTGGCTCACTTTCCCCGCCCCGGCGAAACGGTGATCGGGCAGAAATATCAGATTGCGTTTGGCGGTAAAGGCGCAAATCAGGCTGTCGCCGCGGGCCGTGCGGGTGCCGATATTGCCTTTATAGCCTGTGTCGGTGCCGATGACATTGGTGAACGCATCTGCCAGCAGTTAGCGCAGGACAATATTGATACCCATCCAGTAGAAGCGGTCGAAGGTGAATCTACCGGTGTCGCGATGATTTTCGTCAACGGCGAAGGTGAGAATAATATTGGCATCTATTCCGGTGCTAACGCGGCGTTAACGCCGCAGTATGTCGAACGTCACCAGCAGGTGATTGCGCAGGCCGATGCCTTGCTGATGCAGCTTGAGTCGCCGCTGGACAGTGTTTTAGCTGCGGCGACTTTAGCCAGACAGCATCAGACCCATGTAATTTTGAATCCCGCCCCGGCGACAAAACTGTCCGATAGTTTGTTAGCGCTTATCGACATCATTACGCCGAATGAAACTGAAGCAGAAATTCTCACCGGCATCGCGGTTAATAATGATGACGATGCCGCACGTGCCGCCGCCGCATTGCATGACAAAGGTATTGCGACCGTCTTGATCACCCTTGGCCGCCGCGGCGTCTGGTTGAGTGAAAATGGTAAAGGGCAGCGCATTGCGGGTTTTGACGTTAACGCGGTCGACACCATTGCGGCTGGCGATACGTTTAACGGGGCATTTATCACAGCTCGTCTTGAAGGTAAGGCCATGCATGATGCCGTTCGCTTTGCCCACGCCGCAGCGGCAATTGCGGTAACCCGTTCTGGCGCCCAGCCTTCTGTACCCTGGCGTGCGGAGATCGACGACTTTTTACAGCAGCAGGGTTAAGCGCTTGGCTACGATGAAAGATGTTGCCAGACTGGCGGGAGTGTCAACTTCAACGGTTTCACACGTTATCAATAAGAACCGTTTTGTCAGTGATGGCGTGCGTGAAAAAATCGAACAGGCGATCCGCGATCTCAATTATGCGCCGTCGGCATTAGCACGTAGCCTTAAGCTTAACCAAACCAATACCATCGGTATGTTACTGACCGCCAGTAGTAACCCTTTTTATGCTGAAGTCGTGCGCGGCGTAGAAGACAGTTGCTATGAGCGTGGATACAGCCTGATTCTGTGTAATACCGCAGGCGATGAAGCGCGCATGAACCGCAGTCTGGAAACGCTGCTGCAAAAACGCGTGGATGGTTTACTTATCATGTGCACTGAAAGCCATCTACCCTCGGCTGAAATCCTTAATCGTTATCCTTCTATCCCAATGGTGATGATGGACTGGGCACCTTTTGAAGGCCGGGGCGATATTATTCAGGACAATGCGCTTCTGGGCGGTGAACTGGCAACACAGCATCTTATTGATAGTGGCTATTCACGTATCGCCTGTATTTCAGGGCCGCTTGATAAAACGCCGGCGCGTATGCGACTGGAAGGGTATTACCAGGCGATGCAGAAAAACGGTCTGGATGTCCCGCCCGAATATGTTGTGAGTGGCGATTTTGAGTTTTCAGGCGGCTACAACGCAATGTTTGAATTGCTGGCGCTGGACAGGCCCCCGCATGCGGTTTTTACCAGCAATGACGCGATGGCGGTCGGGGTTTATCACGCGTTGCATCAGGCCGGATTGCAGATTCCACGAGATATGGCGGTGATGGGATATGACGACATTGAACTGGCGCGCTATATGTCACCCCCGCTCAGTACCATCCATCAACCCAAAGACGAACTGGGTGAACTGGCGATAGATACGCTGATTCATCGTCTGAGCAATCCCGACGTCAGTCAGCAAACGCTGGTGCTGACGCCGGAGTTAGTACCGCGAGGCTCGGTCTAAGCTTTCTTCTTTTTGTCCCGATTGCTAATCAGGTTACGTCCGTCACCGTTGCGCAGCATCATAAATGTCAGCGCCGACAGCACGGTAACAATGCCCATCGTCAGGAAGGTAGAATGGAACTGTTCTACCGTCGTGCCATCAAATTCCTGATAAAAACGCAGTACGGCAGCACTGACCGCGACGCCAAAACTGATAGCCAGTTGTTGCGTTACGGCTAAGACGCTATTTCCACCGCTGGCGTTGTCGTCATCTAAATCGGCCAGAGTAATCGTGTTCATCGCTGTAAACTGGGTGGACATCGCCATGCCCAGCAGAAAGAGCGGTATCAACAATAACGCGATGCTTTCAGAAGGCGACTGCAGGGAGAAGCTGGCGATCATAAACCCGATGATTACCGTAATGCTCACCAGCAAGCGGCGATAACCAAACCAGCGCAGCAGCTGCGTCACGCTCTGTTTCGCGAGAATAGAGCCAACGGCCGTTGGTGCCATCATGCATCCTGCCAGAATCGCTGAATAACCGAATCCCACCTGAAGCATCAGCGGCATTAAAAATGGAACACAGCCTGTACCCAGTCGTGAAGCGATATTGCCAATGATACCTACCGAGAAGGTGCGGGTCTTAAACATGGGCAGATTGATCAGGGGAGAAGGATGGCGCCGGGCATGTGCTATATAGAGAAGCAATAACACAATACCGCCGCACAGTACCGCTGCCGCAATCCAGGGCGAGACAATGCGCTCACCAAATAGCTCGATACCTGTAGAGAGCATCACCAATCCAATTCCGAACAGTAGAAAGCCCAGAAAGTCGAAGCGGCGTTTTGGCGTGGTGAAGTCAGGCATATATTTTCGCGCATAGAATATGCCAAGTATGCCAATAGGGATGTTAATCAGGAATATCCAGTGCCAGGTGGCATACGTCACCATAACACCGCCCAGCAGAGGCCCAAGGATTGGCCCCACTAAACCTGGCATCGTCACAAAGTTAAGGATGGGCAGGAGTTCACTGCGCGGATAAGCACGCAGAAGTGCCAGGCGGGCCACCGGCATCATCATTGCGCCACCGACTCCCTGAATGATGCGTGAAGTGACCAGAACCGATAAAGAGGGCGATAAGGCGCAGGCTAACGACCCCAGCGTAAAGAGAGAGACGGCAATCATGAAGATTTTGCGTGTGCCGTAACGATCTGCAAGCCAACCGCTAACCGGGATGAGCATGGCAACAGTTAAGGTATAGCTGATCACGGCGGACTGCATGGCAAGGGGGGAACGCTCAAGGCTGGTGGCGATCGCGGGCAGAGCGGTATTCAATATGGTGGCATCCAGTGATTGCATAAAGAATGCCATAGCGGCAATCCATGGCAGACCGGCCATACTGCGCGCGGATGTGATCATTGAGCGTCCTTCGTAATGTTTTCAGCAAAGATAATGAAGAAGAATAGCATTGGCAGAAATGCACAATACGCCTCTTTTCATGACTGTGTGGTGATTTCCGTGCGTTCTTTAGGCAGGAAGTGTTGGTTTTTAGCGCGTTCGTTTAAAAATAAACCGCTCAGTCATTTTTTTGTAATTAATGCTTGTCACTCAGAGAGAACGCCCTATAATGCGCCTCCACTGACACGGCACAACGGCTTACGGAATGCGGTGTCGGGAGGTTCAGGAAACTGAGCCGCCGGAGAAAAACTTCTGAAAAAGAGGTTGACTCTGAAGGAGGAAAGCGTAATATACGCCACCTC
>NZ_VIVB01000009.1:145398-235999 GCF_007828605.1 Pantoea sp. SJZ147 | reverse complement strand
GAGTCAGTCAGGATCTATAACAGCCAGCGTCCTCATCTGTCATTAAAATACAAAACGCCTGATGAGGTACATCAGGCGTTTTAAAAGATAAAAAAGTGTCAACCTATGCCAGGACTAGTCATGCAGAACAAGTAAAATGTTCACTTTCCTGCCGAGCTAACTCATCAAGAATGCCTTGATAATGCTTTGGCTTCAAGGCTTTTCAGCCACATTCTCGCCCTTTCTCACAATTTGCTGTAGTTGACAAAAAGTGACATTTTTTTGTGATCAAAATCACACATCTATAGGCATATCGCGCTATGCTGGATCCATTCAGACGGCAATCACAGAGAGGTAAGAATAATGATCGTGAATATTACCAGTAAGCAAATGGAAATCACTCCAGCCATCCGTGAACACGTCGAAGACCGTCTCGCCAAGTTAGAAAAATGGCAAACCGACCTGATTAACCCACATATCGTTCTGTCGAAAGAGTCCAAAGAATTTGTGGCGGACGCCACCATTAACACACCCAACGGGACACTGGTCGCCAGTGCCAAGCACGACGATATGTATACCGCTATCAACGACCTGATTAGTAAACTTGAGCGCCAACTCAACAAAGTTCAGCACAAATCTGAAGCGCGCCGTGCGGCCACCAGCGTCAAAGACTTTACGCCCGCCGCAGAAGAATAAGTTCTGCTCCAGCCTTACAGACGCGCCTACGGGCGCGTTTTTTGTTGACAGCTTTTCATCTGTGCGGTTACTCTCAGTTCAGCTTATTTTTCGGAACCTGTCATGAAAACACTGTCGTTTTTCTTCGCTTTCTTTTTTACCTTCCCCTGATTGGGAGGCCATTCGTCGTGTAAAAAGAAAGCGAAGACGAACAACAAAGCCTCCCAATCGGGAGGCTTTTTTATTGGATAGCTTACAGGTGAGCCTTATGACCCCGGACAATCCGCTTCTGGCACTGCGTGAAAAAATCAGCGCCGTTGACGAAAAACTACTGACGTTACTCGCCGAACGGCGTTTGCTGGCTGTGGAGGTGGCACAGGCGAAACTGGCAACGCACCGCCCTGTCCGCGACGTTGAACGTGAACGCGCGCTGATTGAGCACCTTATCGTGCTGGGCAAAAAACATCAGTTGGATGCCCACTACATCACTCGTCTTTTCCAGTTGGTCATTGAAGATTCGGTTCTGACACAGCAGGCGTTGCTGCAAAAAAACCTTAACCATCCTCATGCTCACGCGGCCCGCATCGCCTTCTTAGGCCCGAAAGGCTCCTATTCTCACCTTGCGGCGCGTCAGTATGCTGCACGCCATTTCAGTAATATGGTGGAGTGCGGTTGCCTGAAATTCCACGACATCATTAAACAGGTCGAAAACAACGCGGCAGATTACGCCGTCTTACCGATTGAGAACACCAGCTCCGGTTCTATCAACGACGTTTACGACCTGCTGCAACAGACCAATTTATCGATTGTGGGTGAGCTGACGCTGCCGATTGAACACTGCATGTTGGTCAGCAGTCAGAGCGATCTGGAACAGATTGAAACGGTCTACAGTCATCCGCAGCCTTTTCAGCAGACCAGCCACTTCATTAACCGCTTCCCACACTGGAAGATTGTCTATACCGAAAGCACCGCCGCAGCCATGGAAAAAGTCGCCGCACTGAACTCACCTAAGGTCGCGGCGATTGGTAGCGAAGCCGGTGGCGAGCTGTATCAGTTACAGGTGCTTGAGCGCAATCTGGCAAACCAACAGCAGAATCACACGCGCTTTATTGTGCTGGCCCGAAAATCCATCGAGGTATCCGATCAGATTTCGGCGAAAACCACGCTGATTATGGCAACCGGTCAGCAGGCAGGTGCGCTGGTTGACGCGCTGTTGGTATTACGTCAGCACAATCTGATTATGAGCAAGCTGGAATCCCGTCCGATTAACGGTAACCCATGGGAAGAGATGTTTTATCTGGATGTGCAGGGCAATCTGCAGTCTGAAAAAATGCAACAGGCACTGGAAGAGCTGCGTGCGATGACGCGTTCATTGAAAGTGCTTGGTTGTTATCCCAGTGAAAATGTCATTCCTGTCGAACCCGAGAAGTAGCCAGAAAAAAGGCATCCATCTGGATGCCTTTTTACATTACGGACGGCTGTCGTTAGCCGAGCGAAGCAAGCTTCTGCTCTCAACCAAAAAGCGTTTGGCGTGATCGCCAAACCAGTCTTCGACCCGATTAAAGCTGGCGATAAAAGCGTGTTTATCACCTTGCTCCAGCAGCGCAATGGCTTCACCAAACCGCTGATAATAGCGTTTGATAAGGTTCAGGTTATTTTCAGACGACATGATGATATCCGCATACAGCTGCGGATCCTGCGCAAACAAGCGCCCCACCATTGCCAGCTCAAGCCGGTAAATGGGCGAGGATAATGCCAGCAGCTGATCAAGATTGACGTTCTCTTCAGCCAGGTGAAGGCCATAAGCAAAAGTGGCAAAATGGCGCAGCGCCTGGATAAACGCCATGTTCTGATCGTGCTCTTCCGCCCCAATACGATGCAGGCGAGCTCCCCAGACCTGTATTTGCTCCAGCAGCCACTGATAGGCTTCGGGCTGCCGCCCATCGCACCAGACCACAACCTGTTTGGCAAGGCTGCCGCTGTCAGGTCCGAACATGGGATGCAAACCCACTACCGGTCCGCGATGCGCCGCCAGCATCGCCTGTAAAGGCCGATTCTTGACGGAAGCAAGATCCACAAGGATGCAGTCATCCGGCAGTGGAGGGAGCTGTTCAATGACCTGTTCAGTCAGATGAATGGGCACGCTGATAATCACCATACCAGCATCGCTTAACAGCGCATCGGCCCGATCCCAGTCGTCTTTATCCAGCGTTTTCACCTGGTAACCCGACAGCGTCAGCATTTTAGTAAACAGCCGCCCCATCTGGCCATTACCGCCGACGATAACCACCGGACGAAGATCGGGACGCAGCGTTTTAAACCCTTTATCGTTTTCGCTGGTATAGGATTCTCGCATCACACGGCGCAATATGTCTTCGATCAAATCGGCAGGCACACCCAGTGCTTCCGCCTCTTTGCGACGGGACGCCAGCATGGAAGCCTCCCGTTCCGGGACATAGACAGGCAAACCATGACGGCTTTTTACTTCGCCCACTTCCGCTACCAGTTCCAGACGTTTCGCCAGCAGATCCAGTAACGCTTTATCTACCGTATCAATTTGTTCGCGTAATGCGTTTAGTTCAGCCACCATTGCCCACTACACCTCGTGTGAAAGACGCGCCGACAGCACCTCGTGTAGCTCATCATGCATTTCACGCAGTAATGCCTCCGTGACGCTCCAGTTGACGCAGGCATCGGTAACAGAAACGCCGTACTTCATATCACTGCGCGGCTGCTCCGAAGACTGGTTGCCTTCGTTAATGTGGCTTTCCAGCATCAGGCCAATAATCGAACGGTTGCCTTTCTTGATCTGGTCAACGGCCGACTGAGCAACACCAGGCTGACGGCGGTAATCTTTGTCAGAATTACCGTGGCTGCAATCTATCATTAAGGCTGGACGGAGTCCCGCTTTAAGCATGGCAGTTTCACATTGTGCTACGTCTTCCGGACTGTAATTCGGCGCTTTGCCGCCGCGTAAAATCACATGCCCATCGGGATTGCCCTGGGTTTGCAGCAGGCAAACCTGGCCGGACTGATTGATGCCCACAAAGCGGTGAGGCATGGCTGCAGCGCGCATAGCGTTGATCGCCGTCCCCAAACTTCCATCCGTGCCGTTTTTAAAGCCCACCGGCATCGACAGACCCGACGCCATTTCACGGTGGGTTTGCGATTCCGTGGTACGTGCACCGATCGCCGACCAGCTAAACAGATCGCCTAAATATTGCGGGCTGTTTGGGTCCAGCGCTTCAGTAGCTAAAGGTAAGCCCATATCGACCAGGTTAACCAATAATTCACGGGCAATATGTAAACCCGCTTCCATATCGAATGAGTTATCCATGTAAGGATCGTTGATTAACCCTTTCCAGCCAACGGTGGTGCGGGGTTTCTCAAAGTAGACGCGCATAACAAGATACAGGCGATCTTTTACCTGTTCAGAGAGGCTTTGCAGACGACGGGCATAATCCAGAGCAGCTTCCGTATCGTGAATTGAGCAGGGGCCACAGACCACTAACAGGCGCGGATCACGGCCTGCAATGATATCGGCAATCGTCTGGCGCGAAGCGGCGATTTGCGCCTGCTGCGCGTTGCTCAAGGGGAATTTGTTTTTCAGCTCTTCTGGAGTAATCAACACTTGCTCATTAGCGATATGAACATTGTTTAACGCGTCTTTTTGCATCGTCCTGTCCTTTACTCTCATTTATACGGTCATGGGGTCCTCATGGAGGAGGTGCTTAACTGTATCATAAGTGGTACATCTGGCAATCCTTTGTGTACACTATATTTACCACGTTAAAAATACACCGCCAATAATCTTAATTAAATTATAAATAACAGCAACTTAATTAATACCACAAAAAGCCCCAGCTATTTTTTATTGTAAATTAAAATGTACACTCAATTTATTCCCCGGTGCAAAATCGCCTGTTAACATAAAGGGGGAAACGTACAAGGATGAGAGCATGACCCCGATGATTTCGACACTTCGCCTGCGCCCTTTCGATTTACATGATATTGAGGCTTTCACGGAAGCCGTTAACGACTCTCTGGACACATTGTTGCCCTGGATGAGTTGGGCACATCAGGATTATCAGCCGCATGAAGCCGAAAGCTGGATTCGCTTTACACACTTACAACGCGCACTTAAAGAAGCGGAAGAATTTGCCATCGTGGATGCCGAGAACCGACTGTTAGGTGGTGCAGGCTTTCGCTTTGCTAAAAAACCGGGAGAGTTTTGCGCTTTGGGGTACTGGGTTCGACGTGACGCGCAATGTCAGGGCGTTGCCACGCAGGCGGTAAAGTTGTTACTGGATTTTGGCTTCGCGCGTCCGGATGTGCAAACCATTGAACTGCTGGCGGTTGAGAACAACTATGCCAGCAGACGCGTCGCGGAAAAAAGTGGAGGCCACTTTATTGATTACCGCTATGGCGTGATTATCTTAGACAGCGGCCCGGTTAACGCGGCAATCTATCATTTTCAGCGACCTTGTTTACAATAATGCTGAGGGCACGCCTATATGAGATTACAGCAAACTGGCTATGACTCATTGATACAAAGATAACAACGATCGGTGAGGAATATATGAGCGATGCCATAACAGCTCGAAAACCACTTAATCTTGATGTTTAATTGAGACGGTAATAGTTTAATACGCGCTTTTATGCTTATTGAGATAGTCCTGTTATTACTGTGTTAATACTTTCACTTACAGATGAAGCTAACCTCTTACCTACAGCGTCTGAGAGACAGACCATACCGGCGTGGTCTGCGCATCAAAAAAATCAACGGTGCACCCATCCTTAGCTAGAAAGCGCTGAGCATTGGCCTTTACTCTTCGGTTATCAGATGAATGCTCATCGCCATAAATGCTGACATATACATGCGTTATCCCACTTTCCTGAATCTGACTAAATATATGATTGTCATTTTCGTCCAGTGAATGTCCGTATATGAATAAACAGCCTTCAAGCTCTCTTAGCGCAGAATAGCAATAGTTTAGATATTGATTATGAAGAATTTTTTCTTTCTTTTTTTCGCTTGTGGGCTCAGAAACAAACAAAGGAAATGCGCCTTCATCTAGTTTGATATGGACTTGCTCAACGATAGTATTTCCGTCATCACCACTGGCATGTTTTTTTATTAACGAACCATACTCATACAAATGTAATGCACCATGCAGGAAAAAAACCTCCTGTTCTGTGCCATATTGCTGCCACATTCGGCCAACCCTAAAACCATCATCCGTATGATAATCCTTAGGAAACAGCTCTTTTTTATTTCTTGCCCAATACATCAGCAAATCATAATTGAGGGTAAATAGTCCTTTGAATTTTGATAAGAACGCTCTTACACACGTAAATTGTTCATCAGTAATTTCATGAGGATAAGTGGGATGAGAGCTGGAGATAGCATTTATTAGCGCTTTTTTGAGTGCTTCTTGATGCTTATTGATTAAAGGCAACACGTCACTTTCTGGATCATAATGCCTCAGAATCATGCCAGCATAGTTTAATCTGTCCATGACAGACTCGAAATCGAAGGTATTAAGTTCCTTAAACAGGCCTTTAATCAGAGCGTCGTGCTCTCCGAAATTTGCATTGTCAAAAATACTGCGATAGTTAAAAATTTTTGATGACCATGCCTGAGAAAAACCATTACCCATTAATAAAGCCGGCTTTTCTCCCGCGGGTAAGGTGGCTAATGCCTGAGAAAACGTAAACATTGCTGAATCCAAGAAATTATATCATTAATAATTTTTTATATTAATACCAAAAAAAAAGCAACACTATCGCCCATTAAATCATCCAGGAAAGCATTGCTTCAACATGCATCTGTTACTTTATTTTAATAAATTATATTAACGCGACACAATATTTCTTTGTACCGGCTCCCCTTGGACTCCATCACTTTTTAATACTGGCAGAACAGGGGCAGATACTGAAATGCGGAATAACATGTAAATTAATAAATGTTTAAAATTTAGATAAAATCGCCTTTGAATAGACTTAGATTACACACAAACCGGGTGAAAACATGCATAAAAAAAGGGGCTGGCACATTGCCAACCCCTTGTTTGCTATTAACTTTTAGATGTCGCGTTAGCGATACCTTAGTTAAGACGCTCTTTGATACGAGCAGACTTACCAGTACGCTCACGCAGGTAGTACAGTTTGGCTTTACGCACAGCGCCACGACGTTTAACAGCGATGCTGTCAATTACCGGAGAGTGAGTCTGGAAGACACGCTCAACGCCTTCGCCGTTAGAAATTTTGCGAACAGTGAATGCAGAGTGCAGACCGCGGTTACGGATAGCGATAACCACGCCCTCGAATGCCTGCAGACGTTTTTTAGAACCTTCAACGACCCATACTTTCACTTCCACGGTATCACCCGGACGGAAGGAAGGTACGTCCTGTTTCATCTGCTCTTGTTCAATTTGCTTAATAATGTTGCTCATAATTAAATCTCTTATCCTGGGTAAACTGATAGTCAGGGAAGATCACTCTCCCGCATCATCGTTTTGTCGCTGGTGTTCCTGTTGGAACGCCTTAAGCAACCTTGCTTGCTCTTCAGTCAGAGCCAGGTTTTCCAGAAGTTCAGGTCTTCTCAGCCAGGTACGGCCTAGCGACTGTTTCAGACGCCACTGGCGAATATCGGCATGGTTGCCCGACAGTAAAACTGGCGGAACCTCCATCCCGTCTAACACTTCAGGTCGGGTATAGTGCGGACAATCCAGCAATCCCTCCGAGAACGAATCCTCATCGGCTGACGCCTGCTTGCCGAGGACTCCCGGGATAAACCGGGCGACTGCGTCAATCATCGTCATCGCTGGCAGTTCCCCGCCGCTGAGAACGTAATCACCAATTGACCATTCTTCATCAATTTCGGTCTGGATTACGCGCTCATCAATCCCTTCATAGCGACCACAGACAAGGATGAGCTTGTCACGTGACGCCAGTTCGCAAACGCCCTGTTGGTCCAGTTTGCGCCCCTGAGGTGAAAGATATATCACCCTGGCACCCTCTCCCGCCGCTGCTTTCGCTGCGGAGATGGCATCCCGTAAAGGTTGTACCATCATCAGCATTCCCGGTCCGCCACCATAAGGACGTTCATCCACAGTACGGTGCCGGTCGTGCGTGAAGTCACGAGGACTCCAGCTTTGAACGCTGAGCAGGCCATTTTTTACTGCCCGGCCAGTTACCCCGTAATCGGTAATAGCGCGAAACATCTCTGGAAACAGGCTAATTACACCAATCCACATCGTCTTCGCCGTTACGTTACCGTTTGATTCGGAGATCAAAAACCAGGATCCCAATCTACTTCAATAAGGCCAGTAGAGAGATCGACTTTCTTGATAACCTGTTCATCAAGAAACGGAATTAACCGCTCCTGTACACCAAACGCATCTTTCAGGTTTGCCTTCACGACGAGAACGTCGTTCGAACCGGTTTCCATCATATCGATGACTTTACCCAGCTCGTAGCCTTCAACGTTGACTACCTTGCAACCCATCAGGTCTTTCCAGTAATAATCACCGTTTTCCAGCGCAGGCAGTTGCGTCGAGTCGACCTGGATTTCGCAATTGGTCAACTGTGCCGCCGCATCCCGATCGTCAATGCCTTTAACTTTGATGATCAGGTCCTGATTGTGGTGCTTCCAACCATCCAGTTCTACCTGCTGCCATTTACCGGCGCGCTGGATAAACCAGGGTTGATAGTCAAAGATGCTTTCAGCGTCTTCAGTGGAGGAAAACACTTTGAGCCAGCCGCGAATGCCGTATGCCGCACCCATTTTACCCAGAACAATCGGGTTAACAGGTGCCTGTGCGGCAAGTTGTCTGCTCATGCTCACCACCGTGACAGATTAAGCTGCTTTCTTTGCTTCTTTGATCAGCGCGTTAACGCGATCAGAAAGCGTTGCGCCCTGGCCAACCCAGTGCTCGATACGATCCAGATCCAGACGCAGACCTTCTGCCTGACCAGATGCGATCGGGTTGAAGAAACCTACGCGCTCGATGAAGCGACCGTTGCGTGCATTGCGGCTGTCAGTGACGACGACCTGATAGAACGGACGCTTTTTAGCGCCGTGACGTGCCAAACGAATTGTTACCATAACATCCTCTTCAGTTAATAAAACACCCGGCCCCCATCGAGGAACGGGGTCCGGGTGCTGTATAAAAAGCCCGAAAATTTTACTCATTTTGGCGCAAAAAGCAACCTAAACCGAGTAATCCCAGGCTTTTTTGTGGAACCCATTAGCGTCCTGGGAAACCTGGCGGCATCATACCTTTCATGCCGCGCATCATTTTCGCCATTCCGCCCTTCTTCATTTTCTTCATCATGCGTTGCATGTCGTCGAACTGCTTCAATAAGCGGTTAACGTCCTGCACCTGCATTCCTGAACCTGTGGCAATGCGGCGTTTGCGCGAGCCTTTAATAATTTCAGGTTTCTCACGTTCTTTACGCGTCATCGAATTGATGATGGCTTCCATGCGCACCAGCACTTTGTCATCCATTTGCGATTTTACGTTGTCTGGCAGTTGCCCCATGCCTGGCAGCTTGCCCATCAGGCTCGCCATGCCGCCCATGTTACGCATCTGCTTTAACTGCTCAAGGAAGTCATTGAGATCAAAACCGTCGCCGGTTTTCAGTTTCTTCGCCAGTTTTTCTGCTTGTGCGCGGTCAACTTTGCTTTCGATATCTTCGATAAGCGACAGCACGTCGCCCATCCCGAGAATGCGCGAGGCAATGCGGTCTGGATAGAACGCTTCCAACGCATCGGTCTTCTCGCCCATCCCCATAAATTTGATCGGCTTGCCGGTGATATGACGAATCGACAGGGCAGCACCGCCGCGAGCGTCACCATCCACCTTTGTCAGAATAACCCCAGTCAGCGGCAACGCTTCATTAAAGGCTTTAGCGGTATTCGCCGCATCCTGACCGGTCATGGCATCCACGACAAACAGCGTTTCAACCGGATTAATCGCGGCATGAACCTGTTTGATTTCGTCCATCATCGCTTCGTCTACGTGCAGACGACCCGCGGTATCCACCAGCAATACATCATAAAACTTGAGTTTGGCTTCACGCAGCGCGTTATTAACGATATCAACGGGCTTCTGGCTCACATCCGATGGGCAGAAATCCACACCGACCTGCTGCGCCAGCGTTTCGAGCTGTTTAATCGCCGCCGGGCGATAAACGTCCGCAGAGACGACCAGCACTTTTTTCTTGTGCTTTTCACGCAGGAATTTACCCAGCTTACCTACACTGGTGGTTTTACCCGCACCCTGCAGACCGGCCATCAGCACAACAGCCGGTGGCTGTGCGGCAAGATCCAGCGCGTTGTTTTCAGCACCCATTGCCGTAACCAGTTCGTTACGGACGATTTTGATAAATTCCTGGCCCGGCGTCAGGCTTTTGTTGACGTCGTGGCCTACCGCGCTCTCTTTGACGCGATTAATGAAGTCACGCACCACCGGCAGCGCAACGTCAGCTTCCAGCAGCGCCATGCGAACTTCGCGCAGCGTGTCTTTAATGTTGTCTTCAGTCAGCCTTCCGCGGCCGCTGATATTGCGCAGGGTTTGCGACAAACGATCGGTTAAATTGTCAAACATTGTCTCTCACTTAAAAAAAATCGCGAGGCGCCATATCGGCAGAATGCGGCGGATTATAACACGAAGCAGTGGCGATCTCTTCAATTCCACCTCAGATCGTTTGGAGCCTGCTGCTGCTGGCGCTATACTGCCCTTTTCCTTTATCTGACTGATGCCTGAAAGGAACTATGTCCGTTTTCGCGATTGTGGCGCTGTTCGCCTACTCCCTGAGTCTTGCACTCATTATCCCCAGCCTGTTGAAGCGTCAAAGCGGCTGGCGCAGATTAGCTGTGCTGTCAGCCTGTGTGGCGTTAGTGACACATGCTGTCGCCCTGCAGCAACGTATATTTGCTGTCGATGGCGGACAAAATCTCAGCCTGCTCAATATTGGCTCCCTTGTCAGCCTGCTGATCTGTTCGATCATGACCATTGTTGCCTCGCGAAATCGCGGCTGGTTGCTGCTGCCGATTGTCTATAGCTTTGCGTTAATCAACCTGGCCTTTGCCACGTTTGTGCCAAATGCGTTTATTACGCATCTTGAAACCACGCCTGGCATCATGATTCACATTGGCCTGTCGCTGTTTGCCTATGCGACACTGATTATTGCGGCGTTGTACGCGTTGCAGCTCGCGTGGATCGATTACCAGTTAAAAAACAAAAAGCTGGCTTTCACTCAGGATATGCCGCCGCTGCTTACCATTGAACGTAAGATGTTCCACATTACGCAGGTTGGCGTTGTATTGCTGACGTTGGTGTTGTGCACTGGCCTGTTCTACATGCACGACCTGTTCAGCGCCGAAAACGTGGATAAGGCCGTGTTGTCAATTATTGCCTGGTTTGTCTACATCGTTTTGCTCTGGGGCCACTATCATGAAGGCTGGCGCGGTCGCCGCGTAGTGTGGTTTAACTGCAGCGGCGCACTGCTGCTCACGATGGCTTACTTTGGCAGTCGCGTACTTCAGCACCTGCTTGTTCACAGTTCTTAATAAAAAGGAAGTTTTGCGGTGGAACATGTTTCGACCACGACCCTGATTGTCACACTCATCATTATGGTGCTGGTTTCAGCCTACTTCTCCGGCTCTGAAACCGGCATGATGACACTCAATCGTTATAAATTGCGCCATCAGGCTAAGCATGGCCATCGCGCAGCCCGCCGCGTCGAAAAATTGTTAAAGCGTCCGGATCGTCTTATCAGTCTGGTCCTGATCGGTAATAACCTGGTCAACATTCTGGCGTCCGCCATTGGGACCATTGTGGGAATGCGTCTGTATGGCGATGCAGGCGTTGCCATCGCGACCGGTATCCTGACATTTGTCGTGCTGGTCTTTGCCGAAGTCCTGCCAAAAACGGTCGCCGCGCTTTATCCAGAAAAAGTCGCTTATCCCAGTAGTTTTCTGCTCGGTCCGCTGCAATACGTCATGCTGCCGCTGGTCTGGTTGCTGAATACCATTACCCGCCTGTTGATGCGCCTGGTGGGCATCCGGGCGGATGGTGCGATTAGTTCTGCCCTCAGCAAAGAAGAACTGCGTACCATTGTCTATGAGTCGCGTACACACATGTCGCGCCGTAATCAGGATATGTTGCTGTCCGTACTCGACCTGGAGAAGGTCAGTGTGGACGACATCATGGTGCCGCGTAATGAAATTGTCGGTATTAACATCAACGATGACTGGAAGTCGGTGATTCGTCAGTTAAGCCATTCACCGCACGGCCGCATTGTCCTGTTCCGTGATTCGCTGGATGACTGTGTCGGAATGCTGCGCGTGCGCGAAGCCTGGCGCATGATGACCGAGAAAAAAGAGTTTACGAAAGAGATGCTGCTACGTGCCGCCGACGAGATCTACTACATTCCCGAAGGCACGCCGCTCAACATGCAACTGGTGAAGTTTCAGCGTAACAAGAAAAAAACGGGCCTGGTGGTGGATGAATACGGCGACATTAAGGGCCTGATTTCGATAGAAGATATTCTGGAAGAGATCGTCGGCGATTTCACGACGTCGATGTCCCCTTCACTGGCTGAAGAAGTGATGCCGCAAAACGATGGCTCGGTGCTGATTGAAGGCAGCGCCAATATTCGTGAGATTAATAAAGTCTTTAACTGGCAACTGCCGGAGCAGGAAGCTCGCACCATTAACGGTATGTTGCTGGAAGCGCTGGAAGAGATCCCCACCGTTAACACACGCGTCCGGGTGAATCACTATGATGTGGATATCCTGGATGTGCAGGATAATATGATTAAGCAGGTTCGCATTACCCCGCGGACACCGCTTAAGCAATCCGTCGGTTCCTGATGCAGAAAAACCGCCTTTAAAGGCGGTTTTTTTTCGTCACAACCTGTGCCACTTCATGGCTGGCAACAGTCGCCGCCATGCGTGACACCGTTGTTTTAGCTGCGCAATAAAAAACGCCGCTAACAGGCGGCGTTTTACTGTCAGAACAGCCGAAGCCAGACTAGATGTGCAGTTCTTTCAGTTTTTCGGCAGGCAGTTTCAGATCGTCGTTATGGTTCACGCCGATATCCTGCGCCAGCACGTTGCGGGCAATTTGCTGCGCTTCATCCAGTGAGTGCAGCTTATAGCTACCACACTGATATTCATTCAGCTCAGGGATCTGGTTCTGATCTTTCACCTTCAGAACGTCCTCCATCGCGCCTTTCCAGGCTTGTGCCACACGCTGCTCGTCTGGTGTGCCAATCAGGCTCATATAGAAACCTGTACGGCAACCCATAGGCGAAATATCGACAATCTCCACGCCGTTACCGTTGAGATGGTTACGCATAAAGCCTGCAAACAGGTGCTCCAGCGTGTGAATACCGCGTTCAGTCAGGATGTCGATATTCGGGCGACAAAAGCGCAGGTCGAAAACAGTAATCGTATCGCCATGGGGAGTCTTCATGGTTTTTGCAACACGAACCGCAGGCGCGGCCATGATGGTGTGATCAACAGTAAAACTATCCAGTAATGGCATACGTCACCTCTTGGTCTGAAAAATTTTTTTAGGAACGATGAAACTTTTCCGATCGCCCAGCGTCTGAATATATGAAAGACGCGCATTTGTTATCATCCATCCCTGACAACAGAGATGTTAATTTGGCCACATTGATGTGGCCTTTTTCTTTTCTACCCTTCCCGGCCAGCCAGATAGGTTTCAAAATCTAACGTATCATTCGCTTCAAGCTGCTGCTGCGCGGCGACGGATTCCTGCGCCTGACGCGCGAAGTCTTCCGGCTTCAGCACTTCCAGTGGCTCGTTGATAAGCAACTGCCGATACTGTTCTGCCAGGGCAATCCCCGTACCGGTTACGCCGTTTTCTTTCATCGCATGAAGAATACGCGCCGAATAGGTTAGCTCAGGATCGTCAAAGGATGCCACTAGTTCGTCGCAGACTTGCTGATATTCTGTAGTCCCCTGATTACTGTCCAATGCTTCTGCAACGCGGCGCAAATCGGCAAACAGGGTTTTCCCCATCTCGACCAGCGAGTACTCTGCTTCACCACAGCCAACGGCGATTTTAAGGTCTGGTTTACGCCCTTCAAGCACCACACGGTTCCAGTTCTGCCGACTGCACTGTAATTCATCAGCGCTCATTTCTGGCGCGTCTGCCAGCGTACACCAAATCAGGAACAGATCGAGGAACCGCACCTGGTTTTCATCCACACCGATGGGTGAGAAGGGATTGATGTCCATTGAACGCACTTCTATGTACTCGATGCCGCCACGTAGTAGGGCATCAGAAGGCGCTTCTCCGGACCGGGTAACGCGCTTTGGTCGAATCGGGGCGTAGAGTTCGTTTTCAATCTGCAGAACGTTGGTGTTCAGCTGTAACCAGTTCCCCGCTGCATCCTGGGTGCCCATCTTCACGAAGTCTTCCGAGGGCGTTTTAATCGCTTTTTTCAGGGCGCTGACATAGCCCTCAAGTGAGTTAAACGTAATACCCAATGAGCTTTGCGACTTATTGGTATAACCCAGGTCGCTCAGGCGCAACGAGGTTGCATAGGGCAGCCACAGCGTACCTTTCTTATCCGTATCAAAGGGTAGCGCGCTTTCTTTGCCCTGCAGGAAGCTGGAGCAAATCGCAGGCGATGCGCCAAACAGATAAGGAATGATCCAGCCAAAGCGATAATAGTTTCGGATCAGCCGCAGGTAGCCGGCAGAAATGGTGTCTTTCCCGCTCTCGTAATCTTTTACGTCCGCCCACGCCTGCCAGAATGACAGTGGCAGCGAGAAATTATAATGAATCCCGGAGATGGTTTGCATCAGCGCACCATAGCGGTTTTTCAGCCCCTGGCGATAAAGGGTTTTCATACGACCAATGTTGGATTTGCCATATTGCGCCAGCGTAATGTTATCCGCATCCTCAATCAGGCAAGGCATGCTGAAAGGCCACATGCGCTCTTCACCGAGCTCGCTGGCAACATGACGATGGACATCACGCAAAAATGCGAGCATATGGTCGATGCTGTGATCAACCGGGGTGATAAACTCCAGCAGTGTTTCAGCAAAGTCGGTGGTAATCCAGTCATGCTTAAGGGCCGAACCCAGCGACTCAGGATGAGCCGTCGTCGCAAGATGACCATCTGGCTGCACACGCAGCGTTTCACGCTCAATGCCACGACCAATGCCTTTCAGTGCATCAGGATGCGCTTCCAGCCAGGACAACGCTTTTGATACGTCGGGGATCACATTAACCTCCCGCTGTGTGAATAATTTATTTTTGTTCAGCATAGTGTTAACCCTAGCCCCGAATCTGTACGAATCAATGCCACCATTCCATGCCCTGTAATGTGGCGGTCGCAATAACGATGTAACGCAGCGTTTTACCGATAGCCAGAAACAGCACCGAAGGTAACCAGGCAAAGCGTAACCAGCCTGCGAGGACGCAGAGCAGATCGCCTATAACCGGTAGCCAACTCAACAACAGCGCTGCCGGCCCCAGCCGTTGCAACCACGTCATTGCTGTCTCATGCCATCGCCCCTGACGTTTTAACGGCAATAAGCGACCCAAAATTATGTTGGTCAAGCCACCCAGGGTATTCCCTAACGATGCGACTAAAATCAACCCGTAAACTGATGCGCTTTTCGCGATCAGTAATGCAACCAACAGCGCCTCAGAGCTACCTGGAAGGAGCGTTGCACTGAGAAAGCTGCTGCTAAATAAAGACACATAAGCCAGCGTTTCGCTCACAGCTGGCGAACATCAACCACGGCCATACCTGCGGCCTTTGCTGCCTGCACGCCAAAATCAGCGTCTTCGAATACCACACAACGTGTCGGTTCAACGCCCAGTAACGCCGCACAGCGCAAGAACGTTTCAGGCTCAGGCTTATGATGTTCGACGTCATCCGCCCCCACCACCGCCGAGAAAAGCTCCCTGACGCCCAGGTGATTAAGAAGTGCATCTGCCATGGCGCGCTGGCTACCGGTTCCGACAGCCATGGGTCGACGGCCATGATAAGCCTTAACGACGTCCATTAGCGGAAGCGGCTGGACGTTATCCAGCAGCATCGCTTTGACCGCTGCCGTTTTTTCCGCGGCGAGCGCATAAGGATCGTGATCTGACTGATTGGTTTCGACAATTAACTGCGCCAGCCGCCATGACGGCGCACCATTGAAATCCATCATGCGCGTTTCATCGAACGCCAGTTCATAACGCGCCAGCACCTGACGCCACGCTTTTCGATGTGTCGGTTCAGTATCAAGAATAGTACCGTCCATATCGAAAATCAGGGCGTCGTATTGATCGTAGATTGTCACAGAGGACCTCCAACAAATGAGCCACTACTTTAGCTGAATGTGCGTAGGTTGTCGCCAGGCGGGATGAACAGCAAATGCTTTGAAAGCATTAGCAATTTTAGTTTTCGGATAAAGGTGAGCGGGTTGGAAAGCCTGTAAGGTCGCGAATTCCCAGTGATTTTGTGAGGTAAGTTGAAGATCAGCGTTGCGCTAAGAAACGCATAAGAGATTAACGGAAGAGCGTAGAAAACTTAACACAGCGCTAAATGTTGACCTGCCTGAAAACGGCTATCGCACGGACGAATTTGAACCGGGACAGTTCAGACGGTGTAAAACGGGCCTGTGAAGAGAAAAAGGAAGACTGGCGAAGATATGTCAGTCATGCCGCTAACGGGCGCTGAGGAGCTAAAGAGATAACGATCTGTTTGTCCTGCATGGTACGAACGGGGGGAAGGTTGTTTGTTATCTGGCTGTACGCACATCCGGTCAGGACAGAGAGAGAAGGAGAAGGGTTTCGCTTTAGAAGTGTAGAAGATGGTGCATCCGGGAGGATGACTCGGCTGTTGCCTCGCGCTGCGGGCCGTTGCTGAAGCAACGTTATCCTCCCTAGTATTTGCTGTAAATACGTCAGGATATGGATAGAGGGATTTTGCTTTAGCTTTAGCTTTAGCTTTAGAAGTGCAAATAGGGGGAATTTCGCTTTAGAAATGCAGAATATGGTGCATCCGGGAGGATGACTCGGCTGTAGCCTCGCCCTGCGGGCCGTCGCTGAAGCAACGTTATCCTCCCTGGTATTTGCTGTAAATACGTCAGGACAGGACAGAAGGATTTCGCTTTAGAAGTCTAGAATATGGTGCATCCGGGAGGATTCGAACCTCCGACCGCTCGGTTCGTAGCCGAGTACTCTATCCAGCTGAGCTACGGATGCATTGAAAATCTTTTATGGACTGACAGAAATCAACCTGAGGGTAATACGAAGAATGGTGCATCCGGGAGGATTACCAGGCTTGCGCCTTGCCCTGTGGGCCGTTGCTGAAGCAACGTTATCCTCACTGGTTCTGACTGACAAATCGATGATGTCTTACAGACCAGGAACACACCTCCATACTCTGAAGTATGGTGCATCCGGGAGGATTCGAACCTCCGACCGCTCGGTTCGTAGCCGAGTACTCTATCCAGCTGAGCTACGGATGCATTATGAAATTCTTGTACAACGCAGGGTGCTAACGACTCACCATGAAGGAATTGCTAGTTCACTTTACAACTCTGTTCCGATGATGTTGTCTGCTGGCGCGTCGCCTGACATCAACATATCCATATTCAACAATATGGTGCATCCGGGAGGATTATTCGGCTGACGCCTCACCCTATGGGCCGTTGCTAAAGCAACGTTATCTTCCCTTGTTCTGACTGACATATCGACGATGCCTTGCAGAACACTCATACACGTCCATATCGAAAAACATGGTGCATCCGGGAGGATTCGAACCTCCGACCGCTCGGTTCGTAGCCGAGTACTCTATCCAGCTGAGCTACGGATGCATCGGAAATGGCGGTGAGGGAGGGATTCGAACCCTCGATACAGCTTTTGACCGTATACTCCCTTAGCAGGGGAGCGCCTTCAGCCTCTCGGCCACCTCACCTTACGCGTTCTTCCGAACTGTGCTTCTGAACTTTGTTTCTGCTCATCGGCACTGCGTGGCGCACATATTACTTTCCCGCACTTATAAGTCAAACAATTTTTCGGAAGGTTTTTTCCGTTTGCACAAATGACAGGCAATTGGGACAAAATGACGGCAAAAAGAGTGAATAATCAACAATGAAAGATGATGAAGTTAACAAAAATGGGAGATGAGGAGTAAAAAGAAAACGAAGAGGCAGAGAAACAAGGGTAGCGTCTCGCACAGGTGCGAGACGCTGAATCTGTCAAACGTTGGTTTGTTGTGTTTTTTCGGCCTGGATGCGCTGATAGATCTCTTCGCGATGCACAGACACTTCTTTTGGTGCGTTAACACCAATGCGGACCTGGTTACCTTTGACACCCAGTACCGTTACAGTCACCTCATCGCCAATCATGAGGGTTTCACCAACTCGACGAGTTAGAATAAGCATTCTTTGCTCCTTGAAAGATTAAAAGAGTCGGGCTTATGAAGCTTCCCGGCGTTATCCATCACTTAACGCTGCACACAGGCTATGAGAAATACACCATTGCACATCAACGCGCCAATACATTCTGCTGATAAATAGTTTAGCCGAAATACGCTACATCAACCCGACTTTGTCACTAGCAAATTTAACATCGTATTAAAAAGCGCCGGAACATCAGTTCTGGCGCTTGCTACGATGAATTATTTTATTTCATTACAGACGGCTCGAAACCCATCCTTCAACGCCTGCCAGCGCACCTTTCAGTGCAGTAGCATCACTGCCACCTGCCTGCGCCATGTCCGGTCGGCCACCGCCCTTACCTCCTACTTTAGGTGCAAGTTCGGCAATCAGCTCCCCGGCTTTTACGCGGTCGGTTAAATCTTTCGTTACGCCAGCAATCAGTGACACTTTGCCATCCGCTACCGTAGCCAACACGATAATCGCTGAGCCCAGTTGGTTTTTAAGATCATCCACCATGGTTCTCAACATTTTCGGATCGGTATTGCTCAACTCAGTCACCAGCAGCTTAACGCCTTTGACGTCAACCGCATGATTACCCAGTTGTGCACTTTCCTGCGCTGCCTGCTGATCGCGTAACTGCTGTAACTCTTTCTCCAGCGAACGCAGATGATCAACCAGACCGCGCACTTTTTCATTCAGGTTACTGCTGTTGGCTTTCACCAGGTGGGCAATGTCCTGCAGTTGGCTACTCTGAGCGTACACCTGCGCCAGCGCCGCTTCACCTGTTATCGCCTCTATACGGCGAATCCCTGCGGCAGTACCGGACTCGGCCTGAATGCGGAACAGACCGATATCACCCGTACGCGCAGCGTGCGTACCGCCACACAGCTCAACCGAGAAATCCCCCATGGTCAGAACGCGTACGCGCTGATCGTATTTTTCACCGAACAGGGCCATCGCGCCCTTGGCTTTTGCCGCCTCAAGATCCATCACATTGGTTTCAACGGGCAAATTGCGACGGATCTGGGCGTTAACAATGTCTTCGACCTGACGAATCTCCTGAGGTTTCATGGCCTCAAAGTGTGAGAAGTCAAAACGCAGGTATTTATCGTTTACCAGAGAGCCTTTCTGGGCGACATGTTCACCCAGAACCTGACGCAGTGCAGCATGCAGCAGGTGAGTGGCGGAGTGGTTCAGACGAATACGCGCACGACGCGCCTCATCAACCACAGCCTCAAGACGGTCACCAATGCGTAATTGTCCGCTGCTCAGTTTGCCAATATGACCAATAGCCTGACCATATTTTTGTGTGTCCTGTACACTAAACAGCGCGTTGCTACCTTTCAGCTCGCCCGTATCGCCGACCTGGCCGCCAGATTCGCCGTAAAAAGGGGTTTCATCCAGCACAACCACTGCATCCTGACC
This sequence comes from Pantoea sp. SJZ147, assembly GCF_007828605.1. Taxonomy (NCBI): domain Bacteria; kingdom Pseudomonadati; phylum Pseudomonadota; class Gammaproteobacteria; order Enterobacterales; family Erwiniaceae; genus Pantoea; species Pantoea sp. SJZ147. Next base: position 216,486 of record NZ_VIVB01000009.1, on the reverse strand, counting down.
GGCTGTCACGGCGTCAACGGCTTCACCCGCGACGAACAGTGCCTTAACGGTCGCCGACAGGTCGAGTTGGTCATAGCCTTTAAACGATGAGGCGGCGTCGATACGAATGACATTGCTGTAATCGGCGCCAAAGCCACTGGCTTCACGTGCGCGCTGACGCTGCTGTTCCATAGCCTGTTCAAAACCGGCTTCATCGATTTTGAGATTGCGCTCACGGCAGACATCGGCCGTCAAATCAGCAGGGAAACCAAAGGTATCGTACAAGCGGAAGACGGTTTCACCATCCAACGTATCACCCTGCAGTTTCGCCAGTTCGTCGTCCAGAAGCGCCAGGCCACGCTCAAGCGTTTTAGCAAACTGCTCTTCTTCACTTTTCAGAACGTTCTCAACCTGAGCCTGTTGCCGCTGTAGCTCTTCCCCTGCTGCTCCCATCACCTCAACCAGTGGCGCAACCAGCTTGTAGAAGAACGCGTCTTTAGCCCCCAGCATATTGCCGTGACGCACCGCGCGACGAATGATACGACGCAGGACATAGCCACGGTTTTCATTCGAAGGGATCACGCCATCAGCGATCAGGAATGCACAGGAACGAATATGGTCGGCAATCACGCGCAGCGATTTGTTGTTCAGGTCGGTTGCACCGGTAACCTGTGCGACCGCTTCAATCAACTTCTGGAACAGGTCGATCTCATAGTTCGAATTAACATGTTGCAGCACCGCCGTGATGCGTTCCAGCCCCATCCCGGTATCAACCGATGGCTTAGGTAATGGCAGCATGGTGCCGTCAGCCTGACGGTTAAACTGCATGAAGACGATATTCCAGATCTCAATGTAGCGATCGCCATCCTCTTCAGGGCTGCCTGGCGGTCCACCCCAAATATGATCGCCGTGATCGTAGAAAATTTCGCTGCAGGGACCGCAAGGGCCGGTATCGCCCATCTGCCAGAAGTTATCCGACGCGTAGGCGCTGCCCTTATTGTCACCGATACGGATAATACGCTCACGGGGAACGCCAATCTCGTTGGCCCAGATATCGTAAGCTTCGTCATCGGTTTCATACACGGTGACCCACAAACGCTCTTTAGGCAGCTTAAACCACTGCTCGCCGGTCAGGAGTTCCCAGGCAAATGCGATAGCTTCCTTTTTGAAGTAGTCGCCAAAGCTGAAGTTGCCCAGCATTTCAAAGAAAGTGTGATGGCGCGCTGTGTAGCCGACGTTTTCAAGGTCATTGTGTTTCCCACCAGCACGTACGCAACGTTGTGACGTCGTTGCTCGTGTGTAGTCGCGCTTGTCCTGACCGAGAAACACGTCTTTAAACTGGTTCATGCCGGCGTTAGTAAACAGCAACGTCGGATCGTTGTTAGGCACCAGGGAGCTGCTTGCTACAACCTGATGTCCCTTACTATTGAAAAAGTCGAGAAACGCTTGACGGATCTCAGCAGTGCTCTTGCTCATATATATCCTGGAATCACGCTAACGAAAGGTCCTTCTTTATCAGGCGTGCCGCATCGTTACGGCAGCAAGCTTGAGGAACCAAAAGGGGTAAGATAAATATTCTTCGGGGGGAAGTAAAATCACATCGGCTATTCGTCGTCAAAATTTCTGAAAACCTGCTGAATATCTTCACTCAGGAAGCCTTTAGCATGCAGGAAGCGCTGTACTTTCGCTTTTTCTTTCCATTCAGTCGGCAAAGGATGGCCAAACTTCTTTTCTGCAAGTTCAGCCGCACAGGCCGACCAGTCAATCTCGGTCTCTTCCATGGCAAGATCAATCGCCTCGCGGCCGATGCCCTTTTGCGCCAGCTCAAGCCTGATGCGTTGCGAGCCAAATCCCTTACGGCTTCGGCTCTGGATAAACCGCGCGGTAAAACGCTCATCATTTAACCAGCCGTTTTCACTGCACCAGTTCAGCACCTTTTCCAACAGCTCGGGCGTAATGATTTCGGGATCTTTTTGTTTTATCCACGCACTACGCTGAGCAGACAGCTGGAGTTTCTGTTTAAGTTCTTCGCGGCTGTGGTCACGCTGGCCCAGCAGGCGCATCGCGCGATCCAACAGGCGTGAAAATGAGATGACTTGTGGCTGAGGTTGTTCAGACATACTGCGCACCTTTTACAAACGGAGTGAGAGTATGGCGGGAGATGGGGACAGAGGAAAGGCAAGTGAGGCTTTAATGTCAAACAGGAGCGGATTTTTCCGCTCCTGTCTCAGGCTTTAATAGTCTTCGTTGGCTTCGCTTGCCGCGTTCTCAACTTCATTGGCTGAAGCGCCGGCTGCGATATTTTGATCGCCACCGTTAAGCAGCATCTCGCGCAGTTTCACATCCAGCTCGTCGGCTATCGCCGCGTTTTCTTTCAGGAAATTGCCTGCGTTTGCCTTGCCCTGACCAATCTTATCGCCTTTGTAGCTGTACCATGCACCGGCTTTTTCAATCAGCTTGTGCTTCACGCCAAGATCCACCAGTTCACCGAAGGTGTTGATACCTTCACCGTACATAATCTGGAACTCGGCTTGCTTAAATGGCGCAGCAATTTTGTTCTTAACGACCTTAACGCGTGTTTCGCTACCCACAACGTTATCCCCCTCTTTAATCGCCCCAATGCGGCGAATATCAAGGCGAACAGACGCGTAGAATTTCAGCGCGTTACCACCAGTAGTGGTTTCAGGGTTACCAAACATCACACCGATTTTCATACGAATCTGGTTGATGAAGATCAGCAGCGTATTTGACTGTTTCAGGTTACCTGCCAGCTTACGCATTGCCTGGCTCATCATACGTGCCGCCAGGCCCATATGTGAGTCACCGATTTCACCTTCGATTTCGGCTTTTGGCGTCAGCGCTGCTACGGAGTCAACGATAATCACGTCAACGGCGCCAGAGCGGGCCAGCGCATCACAAATTTCGAGCGCCTGCTCGCCGGTATCCGGCTGCGAACACAACAGGTTGTCGATATCAACGCCCAGCTTCTTGGCATAAATCGGATCCAGTGCGTGCTCGGCATCGATAAAGGCACAGGTTTTGCCTTTACGTTGCGCAGCGGCAATAACCTGAAGCGTCAACGTGGTTTTACCTGAAGCCTCAGGCCCGTAGATCTCAACGATACGGCCCATGGGCAAGCCACCCGCACCTAACGCGATATCCAGTGACAGTGAACCCGTCGAGATCGTTTCCACATCCATTGAGCGGTCTTCACCCAAGCGCATGATGGAGCCTTTACCAAATTGCTTCTCAATCTGGCCGAGCGCGGCAGCTAAAGCCTTCTGTTTGTTTTCATCAATTGCCATTTCTACTCCTAATCATGCCGGGTAAACACGCACGCATGGTGCCTGTGCACTTTCTGTTGCGAGTAATTATACTGTATAGTCATACAGTATCAAGTTTAATTTTTCAGAAATTGACTGGATAACGTTTGTAGCGCCCAGCCAACAGACTGACGGCGCACGGCATCACGATCGCCGTCAAACTGCTGACGAAAAGCCATGACAACACCACCCGGTGCCGCAAAGCCAAACCAGACCGTCCCTACCGGTTTATCTTCACTGCCGCCGTCCGGACCGGCAATGCCGCTGACGGAAATGGCATAATCAGCACGTGCCCGCTGCTGGGCTCCCTGCGCCATTTCACGCACCACCGCCTCGCTGACGGCACCGTATTCCGTGAGCGACGCGGCACTGACGCCAACCAGCTCCTGCTTGGCGTCATTACTGTAAGTGACAAAGCCCCGCTCAAACCAGGCCGAGCTCCCGCTCACGTCAGTAAACACTTTCGCTATCCAGCCGCCGGTGCAAGATTCTGCACAGGTTACCGTGGCGTTACGCTGCTTAAGCGCTTCACCTATCTGCGCACTCAGCGCCTGCAACTGCTGGTCATTCATTTTTTTGCTCCCTGTCGCCGTTGACTGAACATGGTGCAATCCTCGCTCTTTTTCAAGCGCTCAGGGCCAGCCAGTGAAGAAATTGCGGTTTACTGTCCAGTTTTAGCCTGTACGCGTCGCCACCATAAACAGTCGTGGGAAAGCCAGCAGCACCCTGCCGTCCTGGCGCGCCGGATAGGCGGTAATCAGGCACTGGTGATAGGCCGCCAGAAACTGTTCCTGTTCAGATACGTCAAGAGGCGCAAGAAACGGACGCAACCCGGTGGCCTTCAGCCAGTGGATAATTGCCTGCGCATCGTCCATAACGTGGTAATAGGTGGTTCGCCAGATATCCACGGCACATCCCGCCTTCGCCAGCACATCATAATAGTGCTCTGTTGAGGGTAATCTTTTGCGTTCTGCAGCCTGTGCGCTGATCTTCTCGCGCCAGGGCCCGGCTGTTGCCACCTCACGCATTAACTGATGTGAAGGTTCATCCAGATTATCCGGCATCTGAATCGCTAACGCGCCCGACGGTGCCAGTTGGTTAACTAACTGCGGTAACAGTGCGGGATGATCGCCAAGCCACTGCAGAGAAGCATTGGCATAAATCACCTGCTGCGGGATGTCGGTTTTCCAACTGCCTATGTCCGCCTGAATAAACTGGCACTGGGGCAAGCGCTCACGCGCCTGCGCTAACATGGCGGTTGAACTATCAAGGCCGATAACCTGCGCCTGCGGCCAGGCATCGTAAAGCAGTTCGGTGCTGTTTCCGGGGCCACAGCCCAGATCGGTGACAAACCGGACATCTTCAACCTTAATTCTCGCCAGTAATTCATGGGCGGGCCGTGTCCTTTCCGCCTCAAATTTACGATACAACGCCGGATCCCAGTCTTGCATAGTGCGTCTCCTCTTGATGGCTGCCGATTCACAGAAGATGAGACGCGTAAATACCGATAAAGTGCCCAGCCGGACAGGAAAATGCGTGGAAAAACACGGCAGGCCGAAAGAAGAGAGTCAGCGGTTTAAAAGCAGATGAGCCCGAACAGGCTGGCGGGAATAAGATCGGGCGCAGCCTGCGCCCGGCAGAATCAGTTCTTTTTCACAAACTCAGATTTGAGCTTCATCGGGCCAAATCCATCAATCTTGCAATCAATGTTGTGATCACCTTCGACCAGGCGGATGCTCTTGACGCGGGTACCAATCTTGAGCACAGAAGAGCTGCCTTTGACCTTCAGATCCTTAACCACCGTCACGCTATCGCCATCGGCAAGTAAATTGCCATTGGCATCACGAACGACCCTATCCTGGCCGCTGTCGTCACCGTCAGCCTGCGTCCAGATATGACCGCACGACGGGCAGTTAAGATTTTCAGCATCTTGCCAGGTGTAATCAGCATGGCAAACGGGGCAAGCAGGTAACGACATAACGGCTCCAGAAAATAAAGGCGGCACTACATAAAGGGCCGCCATCATATATCCTTACAGTTGCTAAGGGTAGAATTAAAACAGCGATCCCTGGCGCGCCTTGCTGACCGCCTCACCCAGTTGCCACACCGTCATCGCGTAATGTGTGCTGTTGTTGTAACGCGTGATGGCGTAGAAGTTAGGCAGACCGTACCAGTACTGGTAGCTGGTGCCTAAATCCAGACGGAGCAGGCTGACCTCGTCATGCCCATCCAGCGATCCCTGTGGAGAAAGTCCTGATGCAGCCAGCATGCTGACGCTGTAACGGGTTTTAAAACCGTTATCAAGCATGGGCGCCTGTCCACTGGCCGGGACGGCAACATTTTCACCTGGACGCCAGCCGTTCTGCTGGAAATAGTGCGCGACACTGCCTATCGCATCGACGGGATCCCACAAGTTGATATGGCCATCACCGTTAAAATCCACCGCATAGGATTTGTAGGACGACGGCATAAACTGACCGTAGCCCATCGCGCCCGCAAAGGAGCCTTTGAGATCGAGCGGATCGTCTTTCTCATCACGCGCCATCAGCAGGAAGGTTTCCAGCTCGCCGCTGAAGTAAGCAGAACGGCGTGGATAATCAAATGAAAGCGTTGCCAGCGCATCCAGAATACGGGTTTTCCCCATGATTCGGCCCCAGCGCGTTTCGACGCCGATAATGCCGACAATAATCTCGGGTGGAACACCGTAAACCTGCTGAGCGCGCTGTAGCGCATCCTGATATTGGTTCCAGAAGGCCACGCCATTTTGCACGTTATCCGGCGTAATAAATTTATTGCGATAACGTATCCAGGCACCGTTAGGCCCACTTGGCGGTGTATACGAAGGCGCCTGACGATCCATCAAGCGCAAGACGTAGTCCAGTCGCTTTGCCTGGCCAATAATGGCATGCAGTTGCTGGCGATCGAAGCCATGCTTCGCCACCATTTTATCAATGAACTGTTCTGCGACAGGATTACTGGCGAAATCGCCAAACATTGGTTGGACGGCATGGGACGGCTCCAGCAAAAAACCGCCTTTAGGCGCAACCAGCTCAGCGGGCGGCTGCGAAGAGTGTGGCTTACTGCTACAGGCGGCAAGCAGGACAAAAAGCGGAAGGAAAGCAAGCTTAAAACGCATCAGATATCCATATAACAGGCCAGACCAGGGATTCTAATGTTAATCGTTCAGGACGAATACATACAAACGAGATCGTAAAAAAAACGCATTTTTAACGATCTGTCCGGCTGTTTTTGTGAAAGGCCTCGATGACGTTAACTCTGGTCAAAAAAAACATTCAGTCGGCGGCCAGGCTTTGCTAAGTTCAATACCCGCTGCGGTAACCCGGATGATGCAGACGCCGTAAAATGGTAATATTTCTGCATGGTCTGTACAGCACGATAGCGGCTGTATATCTCCCTCGTTAAACCCCAGCGTCAACCGTGACGGGAAAAGGAAGCGTCAACCTTGAGTAAGAATGAGATGAACAAAGCAGCACACATGGACTTGAGTACCCACACCCCAATGATGCAGCAATACTTACGCCTCAAGGCTGAGCACCCTGACATTCTGCTGTTTTATCGCATGGGTGATTTCTATGAACTGTTTTATGACGATGCCAAACGCGCCTCTCAGCTGTTAGACATTTCCTTGACCAAACGCGGTGCCTCGGCGGGTGAACCGATCCCTATGGCCGGTGTGCCGCATCACGCCGTTGAAAACTATTTGGCCCGACTGGTGCAGTTAGGTGAATCGGTCGCCATTTGTGAGCAAATCGGCGACCCTGCGCTGAGTAAAGGTCCGGTTGAGCGCAAAGTCGTGCGTATTGTTACCCCCGGCACCATCAGTGATGAAGCGCTGTTGCAGGAACGGCAAGACAACCTGCTTGCCGCAATTGTCCAGGGTGCGCGCGGCTATGGTTATGCCACGCTGGATATCAGTTCAGGGCGTTTTCGCCTGAGTGAACCCGCCGATCTGGAAACCATGGCAGCAGAACTGCAGCGGACTAATCCTGCCGAACTGCTTTATCCGGAAGATTTTTCTGAGATGTCGCTTATCGATCAGCGTCGTGGTTTGCGTCGCCGTCCACTGTGGGAATTTGAAATCGATACAGCGCGCCAGCAGCTCAACATGCAGTTTGGCACGCGGGATTTAAACGGTTTTGGCGTTGAGCAGGCCCATTTGGGGCTGCGCGCGGCGGGTTGCCTGCTGCAGTACGTTAAAGATACCCAGCGCACCAGCCTGCCCCATATCCGCTCCCTCAGCATGGAGCGTCAGCAGGACAGCATCATTATGGATGCGGCCACGCGCCGTAATCTTGAAATTACGCAAAACCTTGCGGGCGGTACAGAAAACACCCTGGCTGCCGTGCTGGATAAAACCGTCACGCCGATGGGCAGCCGGATGTTAAAGCGCTGGCTGCATATGCCCTTACGTGACAGCAGCACCATCGCGAAGCGGCAGGAATCGATTGCTGAACTGCAGCCTCTGAGCGAATCTCTACAGCCTGTATTACGTCAGGTAGGTGACTTAGAGCGTATCCTGGCACGCCTGGCGCTGCGTACCGCACGTCCGCGCGATCTGGCGCGCATGCGTCATGCTTTTCAACAGCTACCAGCGCTGAATGACCTGCTGGCCAACGTTGACGCGGCGCAGCTGAAAAACCTGCGCGCGCAGATGGGCGATTTTAGCGAACTCCGCACCCTGCTGGAGCAGTCCGTGGTCGAATCCCCGCCGGTTCTGATAAGAGACGGTGGCGTGATTGCGCCGGGTTATAACGCCGAGCTTGATGAGTGGCGGGCGCTGGCCGATGGCGCAACGGATTACCTGGATCGGCTGGAGGTGCGCGAGCGTGAAAAACTCGGTCTGGACAGTTTAAAAGTGGGCTTTAATGGCGTGCATGGCTATTACATTCAAGTCAGTCGTGGTCAAAGCCATCAGGTACCTATCCACTATGTGCGCCGTCAGACCTTAAAAAACGCCGAACGCTACATCATTCCTGAGCTGAAAGAGTACGAAGATAAAGTCCTCACCTCAAAAGGCAAAGCGCTGGCGCTGGAGAAAAGCCTGTATGAAGGCCTGTTTGATCAGTTGCTGCCGCACCTTGAAGCACTGCAGTTAAGTGCCGCTGCGCTGGCGGAACTGGATGTCTTAAGTAATCTGGCCGAACGCGCCTGGACGCTTAACTACTGTCGCCCAACGCTGCAGGATAAACCCGGCATTAAAATCACCGCTGGTCGTCATCCGGTGGTAGAGCAGGTGCTTAAAGAGCCCTTTATTGCCAACCCGCTCTCCCTGGCACCCCAGCGCCGAATGCTGATCATTACTGGCCCGAACATGGGTGGTAAAAGTACTTATATGCGTCAGGCGGCATTGATTGCCCTGATGGCATGGATCGGCAGCTTTGTACCGGCTGAAGACGTTGTCATCGGCCCGCTGGATCGCATCTTTACCCGCGTTGGCGCAGCAGATGACCTGGCATCCGGACGATCCACCTTTATGGTGGAAATGACAGAGACGGCCAATATTCTGCATAACGCGACTGAAAACAGCCTGGTACTGATGGATGAAATCGGCCGCGGCACCTCGACATACGATGGGTTATCTCTGGCCTGGGCTTGTGCAGAGAGTCTGGCTAATCGCATTAAAGCCATGACGTTATTTGCAACCCATTACTTTGAGCTGACCACCTTGCCTGAAAAGCTTGAAGGCGTCGTGAATGTCCATCTGGATGCGGTTGAACACGGGGAAACTATCGCATTCATGCACAGCGTGCAGGATGGCGCGGCCAGCAAAAGCTACGGATTGGCGGTTGCAGCGCTGGCCGGTGTACCTAAAGACGTCATCAAACGTGCACGTAATAAGCTGAAAGAGCTGGAAACGGTATCGAATCAGTCAGCCACCTCAAATATCGACGGTTCGCAACTGCCTCTGCTGGTGGAAGAAACCTCCCCCGCCATGGAAGCGCTTGAAGCCCTGGACCCGGATACGCTGACGCCACGTCAGGCTCTGGACTGGATTTATCGCCTTAAGTCGCTGGTCTGATCCCCTTCGCCCTTTCACCGGGGCGGATAAAACTCCCCCGCAGTGAATGATGTTTTTGCCAGCATGTGGTCTGCATGCTGGTTCATGGTTTAGCCTGTTGTTACCGGCGAAAGCGGTGTCATAATGCTGTCGTGTCCCTGTCGTGCGGCGGTCGTGTTCCTGACCGCACGTCCCGGCGATGCTTCTTACCGATTGTTCACTCTTTCGGAGACTGCACTATGCCTAACCTGAATAAAGTCAGAGAGTATCGTCTTGCCCGCGCCTGGTCACAGGAACAACTGGCCGAAATGGCCGGACTCAGCACCCGAACCGTGCAGCGTATTGAAAACGGTGAGCAACCCAGCCTGGAAACGCTAAGCGCGTTGGCCGCCGTCTTTGAAATCAAGGTCACCGACCTGACGGCAGAAACCCACGTAGAAAGTAGCCAGGCGCTAGATGATCACATTTCTGATGCCCGCCTGCAGCTGGCACTCGAAACCCAGTTCTTTCGCTCACTGCTCACCGCGGTCGTGGTGTGCACCATGCTGTATTGCCTCAACCGCGTTACCGAACCCGGTAGCAACTGGTCGCTCTGGGTCGCCGTCATCTGGGGAAGCGTGCTCGTGATAAGAGCGCTGCGCCTGTTTGTTTTCAAACAGTGGATCAACCGCTGGCAGCAAAAGCGCCTGCAAAAAATATTACGTAAACAGGACTAGCCCGACCGGTCAGCCCCTTTCTGACAACCTGAAGGAACACCCATGCACTGGTACAGTCAGCAGGCATATAACATCCGTCTGGAATGGGGCATTCCCGCCGTTGAGCATCTCGCCGGAGAAGTGGATGCCGTGGTGATTATTGATGTGATGTCCTTTTCTACCTGCGTCAGCCTGGCGGTTGAAAATGGCGCTCGCGTTTATCCCTATCCCTGGAAAGACCACTCAGTTACCCACTATGCGCTGTCGGTGGGGGCAATCGCGGCAAACAGTGACCGACGATTTAGTGGAGAAGGCTTCAGCCTGTCGCCCCATACCTTGCTGCATGTCCGCAAAGGTGAAAAGCTGGTGCTCCCCTCCCCTAATGGCTCCGCAGCCTGCTTCAGGGCAAGAGAATGGGACGTGCCGATCTTTACAGGCTGCTTCAGGAATCTGTCCGCAACGGCGGCTGCCTGCCGCCTGTTCGAACGTCTTCTGATTGTGCCTTGTGGTGAACGCTGGCCGGATGGCAGCCTTCGTCCCTGCATTGAAGATTATGTTGCAGCTGGCGGCATCATTGCCGCGCTGGGCCGTAGCGGACTGTCACCTGAGGCGGAAACCGCCGTCGCGGCATGGCAATATCATCAGGCAACTAACGTTGCATCGCTGCACGACTGTTCATCGGCGAAGGAGTTGATTCAGAGAGGTTTTGTGGACGATGTGACACTTTGCCTGGCGCTGGATACCGCCACACAGGCATGTTATCTCACGGGCGATTTTTTTGAGAGCAGACCGTTCTCATCTTGATGGAACGGAGAGAACAGGTAAAAAAAAAGCGATGGGGTTAGCCATCGCTTTCTGTTGACGTGCAAAGTTCTGTTTACTCACGGAACAATGCTTCAATGCTGAGGCCCTGACCTTGCAGGATTTCACGCAGACGGCGTAAACCTTCAACCTGAATCTGGCGCACACGCTCGCGAGTTAAACCGATTTCACGGCCAACATCTTCAAGCGTTGCCGCTTCATAGCCTAACAGGCCGAAACGACGAGCCAACACTTCGCGCTGCTTGGCATTCAGTTCGAACAGCCATTTAACGATACTTTGCTTCATATCGTCGTCCTGAGTGGTATCTTCTGGTCCGTTGTCTTTTTCATCGGCCAGGATATCCAACAGCGCTTTCTCGGAATCACCACCTAATGGTGTATCAACCGAGGTAATACGTTCATTGAGACGCAACATACGGCTGACGTCATCAACGGGCTTATCCAGTTGTTCTGCAATCTCTTCCGCACTCGGCTCATGGTCGAGCTTATGAGAAAGTTCACGCGCAGTACGCAGATAAACGTTCAATTCTTTAACAATGTGAATTGGCAGACGAATTGTACGGGTCTGGTTCATGATTGCCCGTTCAATGGTCTGACGAATCCACCAGGTGGCATACGTTGAGAAGCGGAATCCGCGTTCCGGATCAAACTTCTCAACGGCGCGAATCAGGCCGAGGTTACCTTCTTCAATCAGGTCCAGCAGAGCCAGACCGCGATTGCTGTAACGTCGGGCAATCTTCACCACCAGGCGTAAGTTACTTTCGATCATGCGGCGACGAGAAGGAATATCACCTCGTAATGCGCGGCGAGCAAAGAGAACTTCTTCCTCAGCCGTCAGCAATGGAGAATAGCCAATCTCCCCAAGATAGAGTTGAGTAGCATCGAGTACACGTTGCGTCGCACCCTGCGCCAGCAACTCTTCTTCAGCTACATCATTGTCGCCAGATTCATTTTCGACGAGAGCCTTCTCATCAAAAATTTCTGCTCCATTCTCTTCGAATTCCGCGTTCTCATGTAACTCGTTTACTTTCAGCGTATTCTGGCTCATTAAGTGGCTCCTACCCGTGATTCCAGGGCAGATTCCTGAGGACTCTGCCGGATTATCGCTGCGGCAAATAACGCAACGGGTTTACGGATTTCCCCTTGTAACGAATTTCAAAGTGTAATCTAACTGAACTGGTTCCGGTGCTACCCATGGTAGCGATTTTTTGCCCAGCCTTAACTTCCTGTTGTTCCCGGACCAGCATTGTATCGTTATGGGCGTAGGCACTCAGGTAATCATCATTATGTTTGATGATGATTAAATTACCATAACCGCGAAGCGCGTTGCCTGCGTACACCACCCTTCCTGAAGCAGTGGCCACGATTGGCTGTCCGCGCGAACCTGAGATATCGATCCCTTTATTGCCACCTTCTGCGGCAGAGAAGTTATCGATGATCTTCCCTTCGGTCGGCCAACGCCAGCTTCCTACAGGTGTAGAGCTGTCAGTTGTGCTGCTAACCGTCGGCGGTGCGGTAACGGCTGGAGCTGTCGTCGATGCAACATTTGCTCCCTTCGATGGCAACAATTTACTGCCATTCGAGTTACCCGAATCATCAGAATACGTAATAACAGGCTGCTGTGCAACAGGGGCCTGTTTTATTTGTGGTGCGCTGACGACACCGCTCTGCGTTGCATCTGCCGCGGTGATGGCATTGCCGCCGGTAATCGGCTGGCCTGAGCCATTGTCAACCTGCAACGTCTGCCCAACATTCAGGCTGTAAGGCGCCTGGACGTTGTTACGCTGCGCCAAATCGCGGAAGTCGTTTCCGGTAATCCAGGCAATATAGAACAGCGTATCGCCACGTTTTACGGTGTAGGTCTGACCAGAATAGCTACCTTTAGGAATATTCTGATAACTCCTGTTGTACACAATTCGGCCGTTTTCGGTTTGCACATTACTGTTACTGGCGCCCACATTACTATTACTGGTACTAATGATTCCGGAATTGTTCTGTGGCAACGGCGTGCTTCGACTTAACATTCCGCCCTGCGGTGGCACTGAGGGCACACCGCCAGCCGCTGGCGCAGTGCCAGAACTCGCCATATTACTATTATCATTAACGCTGTTACTGTCCCCGATATTGCTTATCGGAGCCTGGGTATTATCGCCTGAACTACAGCCTGCCAGCCAAAAACTCACCAGTGAAAGCGCCGCCAAACGGCGTAACTGAAAAATTGTGCTTCCCGTGCTCATTAATCCCCCGTGGTGGCAACCTTTAAAAAACTGACTTATTCGTCTCACCAGCACAATACACTGTGCGGCACGTTATACGCTGGATTTTCGTTGAATGAACCGGATAGTAGCAATATCAACTACCTGATTCCATGAAACAGTTATGAAGAAATGCTAACAGGACAATCAGGCCAGATCGCCCTGAACTAATGGGACGAAACGGACCGGCTCAATGGTTTCTTCTGTAATCTCACTACCACGGCGGCGCAGACGCTTTAAGACCTGCTGCTCCTCGCCGACGGGCAGCACCATAATGCCGCCCTCAGCGAGCTGTGCTATCAGCGCAATCGGAATCTCAGGCGGTGCAGCAGTGACAATAATCGCATCAAAAGGTCCACGAGCCGGCCAGCCCTGCCAGCCATCACCGTGTCGGGTGGACACATTATGCAAATCAAGCTGTTTCAGACGACGTTTGGCCTGCCACTGAAGGCCTTTGATGCGTTCTACCGAGTAAACATGTTCGACCAGATGAGCGAGAATGGCGGTCTGATAACCGGAGCCGGTGCCAATCTCCAGCACGCGTGAGCGCTCGTTGAGTTCCAGCAACGCGGTCATACGCGCGACCATATAGGGCTGAGAGATGGTTTGCCCGGACCCAATCGGCAGCGCCATATTGTCCCAGGCTTTATGTTCGAAGGCTTCATCAATAAAGCGTTCGCGCGGCACATCGGCAATCGCCTTTAACAGGTGTTCATCTTCAATGCCCTGTTGACGCAGCTGTGACAGCAATGTCTCGATACGCCGACTCACCATGCCAGATTTACCTCAGCTTTATCGAGCCAACTGCTGAGAACGTCCTGCGCATTGTGAGCAGTAAGATCAACGTGGAGAGCGGTCACTGACACATAGCCTTCATCCACCGCGGCAAAGTCCGTGTCGGGGCCGGCATCCAGTTTTTCACCGGGCGGGCCAATCCAGTAGAGGGGATTACCGCGTGGATCGGTCTGTGCAATCACCTGATCGGCGGGATGACGGCTGCCGCAGCGCGTCACGCGAATCCCTTTTATTTCCGCCAACGGCAGGTCAGGCACGTTGATATTCAGTATACGTCCGGTGCGCAAGGGCTGTTGCGTCAGCGCTTTAAGAATCGCACAGGTTACCGCCGCGGCGGTGGCGTAGTGCTGATGACCATGTAGCGATACCGCCACGGCAGGTAATCCAAGATGACGGCCTTCCATTGCGGCCGCCACCGTACCGGAATAGATGACATCATCCCCCAGATTGGGGCCAGCATTAATGCCCGACACCACAATGTCTGGCCGGGGTTGCATCAGCGCGTTCACACCCAAATAGACACAATCGGTGGGCGTGCCCATCTGCACCGCGATATCCCCATTTTCATGGGTAAAAGTGCGCAATGGGGTTTCCAGCGTCAATGAGTTAGAGGCACCGCTGCGATTGCGATCCGGTGCCACGACCTGCACCTCGGCAAATTGACGCAAAGCCTTTGCCAGCGTCTGAATACCAGGCGCATGGATACCATCATCGTTGCTGAGCAATATCCGCATTTAATTCTGACCTTTTCTGTTCAACCGGGCCGCCGTTATATGGACCTGTTTTGAGGCATGGCAACAAGTTAAGAGTGGACAGCGACTGTTGCATTCTAGCGGTGAGCGAGAGGAAGTGGTAGGCGAAAATAAACGAGTGGGCAGGAAAAGGGCAGGTACTTGCCGATATCGAAACGATTCAGGGCGACGACATGCACAGATGAGGCAGCCAACGGGCCGGGGAAAACCATCAGAAGCAGGCCATGCGGCTTCCCCTGTGGTGAGGGACAGGGGGAAGCAGCGGCTTATTCGTCAAGCATTTCAAGAGACTCGGTGCTGTTTAACAGCTCTCTGACGACACTGGTGGCAAAGCTGCCTGCGGGCAGCCAAAATTGCATCTCCAGCGTGGCATCATCCTGCCAGCACCAGCGCAGGTCGCGTGGCACAACCAGCATGGCACGCCGCCCGGCATCTACGCGCTCGCGCTCAAGCAGACCTCGCAGCTCGCCGGCATCGGCCAGGCACTGCTGCTCAAACGCCAGCGCATCGGCCTGCGGGCCGGGATCGCCCTGCCCCGGTAACGGGGCCGTAATACGAAGCGCATGCTGATTCACCCGCGCCTGCAGCTCAGCCAGCTCTTCCGGCTGTGCGACGAACCAACTGCCACGACCAGCTAGTTGCAGAGCATCCCCGTTCATCACCTGAGTCAGCCCACCCTGCTGCTGCAAACGCATGCTGGTGACCTGATTAAACAACGCACTGCGCGCTGCAGAAAGCATCAGGCCGCGCTTGTTGCGATCGCGAATCTGAATCTCGTTGCGCGCCAGCCTGACCGCCGTCACCAGGTTGTTGCCATTGCGACCAAAGCGTTGTTCGCCAAAATAGTTGGGTACGCCGCTGTCGCGAAGGCGCACCAGGCGCGCGTCTGTTTCCTCGCGATGGCTGACCTGGCGAATCACCAGCCGGAAGGCGTTTCCCGCCAGCGCGCCAATGCGAAGCTTGCGTTTATGACGCACGACCTCAAGGATTTCCACGCCTTCCAGCGCAAAACCCGCCAGCACAGGCATGGCATTGCCGGGAACGCGAAAGCACAGCGTCTGTTCGGTGACCGCATGACGATCTTTCATACCTGCATAGCTCAGATCGCGAACGTTCACTTTCATAAACTTCGCCAACGCTTCGGCAACAAAACGGGTGTTAGCACCGCTTTTGCGGATACGCACCAGCACATGTTCACCGTCGCCATCAGGCTGATAGCCCAAATCCTCTACGACCACGAAATCGTCCGCTGTCGCTTTGATCACGCCCGTCGCTGTAGGCTTGCCATAAAGGTAATGCAGCGTCATGCCGGTTCCGCTTTCAGCAGTAGCGCGACCGCTTCACAGGCAATGCCTTCACCCCGACCGGTAAAACCCAGTTTCTCCGTGGTGGTGGCTTTGACGTTGACCTGGTCCATATGGCAACCCAGATCTTCGGCAATATTAATGCGCATTTGCGGTACGTGCGGCAGCATCTTAGGTGCCTGGGCAATCAGGGTGACGTCGACATTGCCAATACAGTAGCCTTTGGCCTCAATACGGCGCCAGGCTTCCCGCAGCAGTCCGCGACTGTCCGCGCCTTTAAACGCCGGATCGGTATCCGGAAACAGCTTACCAATGTCGCCCATGGCCACCGCGCCCAACAGTGCATCGGTGAGGGCATGCAGCGCTACATCGCCATCAGAATGGGCGATAAAACCATACTCAAATGGGATTCGCACACCGCCAATCACCAGCGGACCTTCTCCACCGAAGGCGTGAACGTCAAAACCGTGACCGATACGCATCATGTGCTCTCCTTTGACTGAATCTGACTAAGATAAAAAGCCGCCAGGGCTAAGTCTTCCGGGCGGGTAACTTTGATGTTATCGCTACGACCTGTTACCAGCTCAGGATGGTAGCCACAGTACTCCAGCGCGGAGGCTTCATCGGTGATAGTCGCCCCTTCGTGTAGGGCTCGCGTCAGGCTGGCGGTAAGTAAGGCACGGGGAAAGAACTGGGGCGTTAACGCGTGCCACAGGTTGTCGCGATCGACAGTGTGCGCAATCGCCGCCTTACCGGGTTCCCCGCGTTTCATGGTGTCACAGACCGGGGCAGCCAGAATGCCGCCCGTTTTGCTGGTCTCCCGTA
Organism: Pantoea sp. SJZ147; assembly: GCF_007828605.1. Classification (NCBI taxonomy): domain Bacteria; kingdom Pseudomonadati; phylum Pseudomonadota; class Gammaproteobacteria; order Enterobacterales; family Erwiniaceae; genus Pantoea; species Pantoea sp. SJZ147. The sequence goes on along the minus strand of NZ_VIVB01000009.1, from coordinate 199,717 downwards.
ACCGCAGCAGGCGCTGTAAGTCATCAGGATGCAGGCAAGGTCGCGCAGCATCATGGACCAGCACCCAGCCGGCACCTTGCGCAGCCTGAAGGCCAGCCAGTACCGATTCAGCACGCGTATCGCCCCCGGTCACGCGAATCACGCGCGGATCGCTTGCCAGAGGCAAAGTGGCAAAATGCCGATCGTCAGGGCTTAAGGCGACAATAACCTGCGTGACAGCAGGATGGGAAAACAGGCGGGCAATGCTGTGTTCCAGAAGTGTGTGCTGACCAATCGTCAGATACTGTTTCGGACAGGTTGCCTGCATGCGGCTGCCGATACCGGCAGCGGGCACAACGGCAATCACATCCGCAGAGTGGGACTGATTGTTCATGTTTTATCGTTGTTGGTTTTGCGCAGCTTGTTGCGCGTTGCGTTTGTTCTGGTCAGGTACCAGACGATAGAAGGTTTCACCCGGCTTAATCATGCCTAATTCGCTGCGTGCGCGTTCCTCAATCGCTTCAGAGCCGCCATTGAGATCGTCAATTTCAGCAAAGAGTTGATCGTTACGCATTTTCAATTTGGCGTTATTCGCCTTTTGTACCGCAACGTCGTCGTCGACGCGCGAAAAGTCATGGATGCCATTCTTACCCAGCCACAATGAATATTGCAGCCAACCTAACAGCACCAACAGCAGTAACGTCAGTTTTCCCATCCCGCCCCCTAAAAACGGCCCAATCATCCCATAACTTTACTCAGGACTCCACACTGGCAGTAAAAATGCCGTGTAATGCCGTTCACGCAGACAAAAAAGGGAAGAAAAGATCGGGCGCAACGCAGGAAAACTTTTGTAACCTGCTGCTGCGTTTAGACATCAGTCTGGCTACCAGCGAGACAGAAACAGGAACAGTAACCAGAACTGACAAGCGACGGCAACGACGCATATCAGAGAGGTCCAGAGCAACTGCCCACGCAGCCATGTATTCAATACCATGCCTGTCAGGACAGAAACCGGAAACAGCGCCAGGAAAAATGGCCAGGTGTAGAGAAAGAAAAACAGGGTGCTTGAGCCGTACAACAGGAAAGGTATGGCAAGCGCACACCAGTAACATACAAAGCCAATGACCCCGCCCGGAAGGACAGAGCGAGGCTCATCTGGTGTGCCGTGGTCTTTGCGTGCCAGCATGGGAGTAATATTCTGCATAAATATCCTGTCAACGCGAAGGCGGCAAAACGAAAGGCGCTTTGCCGCTGTCTGTTCAGGAACTGATAATATCGCGCTGACGCAGCAGATCTAACAATTGGGCCGTCAGTTTTGTAACCAATTGTTCCCCATTAAGCGAGATTTCTGGCTGGTCCGGCGCTTCATAAACGCTATCTATACCGGTGAAGTTTTGTAGTTCACCTGCCCGGGCCTTTTTGTATAACCCTTTAGGATCTCGCGCTTCACAGACCGCCAGCGGCGTATCAACGTAAACCTCGATAAACCGGCCGCTGTCCAGCAGGTCGCGCACCATTTGGCGCTCGGCACGATGAGGCGAGATAAACGCGGTAAGGACCACTAAACCCGCATCCACCATCAGTTTAGCCACCTCACCAACACGGCGGATATTCTCTTTGCGGTGCTCATCGCTAAAGCCCAGGTCGCGACACAGTCCGTGACGAACATTATCCCCGTCCAGCAGATAGGTGCTGACACCGAGGCGGTGAAGCGCCTGTTCCAGCGCCCCCGCTACGGTCGATTTCCCTGACCCCGACAGGCCGGTAAACCACAGCACCACGCCCTGATGGCCGTGCTGCTGTTCACGCGCCTGGCGCGTCACCGGATGGTCATGCCACACGACGTTTTCATCATGCTGGGCCATTACTGACCGCCCAAAAGATCGCGCGCATTCCAGTGTGGGAAGTGGCGACGCACCAGCGCATTAAGTTCAAGTTCGAACGCGCTGAATTCGCCGTTTTGCTGCGGCCGATCGCTCAGTGGCTCATTGATCAGCCCGGCACCCACGGTAACGTTACTGAGGCGATCGATAATGATCATGCCGCCGGTCACGGGGTTTTGCTGATAGCTGTCGAGCACCAGCGGTTCGTCAAACGTAAACTCAGCCAGACCAATCCCGTTCAGTGGCAGGCTGTCCACCTGGCGTTTCTCCAGTGAATTAATCTCAACCTGATGAATGACCTTTTCTACTCGCCCACGGGCTTTCTTGCCGGCAATTTTAACATCGTAGCTCTGACCGGCCTGAAGCGGCTGCTCAGCCATCCAGACGACATCCACTGTGGCGGACTGAACGGCACGCAGCTCGGCGCTGGCGTCCACTAACAGATCGCCACGACTGATATCAATTTCGTCGTTCAGGACAAGAGTAATGGCTTCTCCGGCACCGGCTTCCTGTAGATCGCCGTCAAAGGTTACGATGCGGGCGATGGTGGATTCGACGCCAGAAGGCAGCACTTTAACCTGTTGCCCCACTTTCACCACACCGGATGCCAGCGTACCGGCATAACCCCGGAAATCGAGATTAGGGCGATTCACATACTGCACCGGGAAGCGCATCGGTTGGTTAGCCACCACCGCGTTTAACTCCACGGTTTCCAGCACATCAAGCAACGTCGGACCGCTGTACCATGGCATGCTCTGGCTCTGCGACGCGACGTTTTCGCCTTCCAGCGCCGACATCGGCACAAAGCGAATATCCAGGTCTTCAGGCAATTGCCCGGCAAAGTCGAGGTAATCCTGCTTGATCTGCTCATACACAGCCTGCTGATAATCCACCAGGTCCATTTTATTGATTGCCACGACCAGGTGTTTAATCCCCAGCAGCGTCGAAATAAAACTGTGTCGACGCGTCTGATCCAGCACGCCTTTACGGGCATCAATTAACAGGATCGCCAGATCACAGGTCGATGCGCCCGTGGCCATATTTCGGGTGTACTGCTCGTGCCCCGGCGTGTCGGCAATAATGAACTTACGCTTTTCGGTAGAGAAATAGCGGTAAGCCACATCGATGGTAATGCCCTGCTCGCGCTCGGCCTGTAAACCATCGACCAGCAGTGCCAGATCCAGTTTCTCGCCCTGCGTACCATGGCGTTTGCTGTCGCTCTGTAACGAAGACAGCTGATCTTCATAAATCTGGCGGGTGTCATGCAGCAGGCGGCCAATCAGCGTACTTTTGCCGTCATCCACGCTGCCGCAGGTCAGAAAACGCAGCAGGCTTTTATGTTGTTGTGCGGTCAGCCAGGCTTCAACGCCGCCCTGTTCGGCAATCTGTTGTGCAATTACGGTATTCATCTGGCGTCTCCTTAGAAATAACCCTGACGTTTTTTCAGTTCCATCGAACCGGACTGATCGCGGTCAATCACACGGCCCTGACGCTCGCTGGTGGTAGAAACCAGCATCTCTTCAATAATCTCAGGCAAGGTTTGCGCTTCAGATTCCACCGCGCCAGTCAGCGGCCAGCACCCAAGGGTACGGAAACGGACCATGCGCTGTTTAATGACTTCACCTGGCTGGAGGTTGATACGATCGTCATCGATCATCATCAGCATGCCATCACGTTCCAGCACGGGGCGCGGCGCAGCAAGATAGAGCGGCACAATCTCAATGTTTTCCAGGAAGATGTACTGCCAGATATCCAGCTCGGTCCAGTTAGACAGCGGGAAGACGCGGATGCTCTCGCCCTTGTTAATCTGACCGTTATAGTTGTGCCATAACTCCGGACGCTGGTTTTTTGGGTCCCAGCGATGAAAGCGGTCACGGAAAGAGTAAATACGCTCTTTAGCACGAGACTTCTCTTCGTCACGACGTGCGCCGCCAAAAGCCGCATCAAAACCGTACTTATTCAGCGCCTGCTTCAGCCCTTCGGTTTTCATGATGTCAGTGTGTTTGGCACTGCCGTGCACAAAGGGGTTAATCCCCATCGCCACGCCTTCCGGGTTGCGATGCACCAGCAGTTCGGCGCCCATGGCTTTCACCGTGCGATCGCGGAATTCGTACATCTCACGAAACTTCCAGCCGGTATCGACATGCAGTAACGGGAACGGCAGCGTGCCCGGGTAGAAGGCTTTACGCGCCAGATGCAGCATGACTGAAGAATCCTTGCCGATGGAGTACATCATGACCGGATTGCCGAATTCGGCTGCCACTTCGCGGATAATATGGATGCTCTCCGCCTCCAGTTGACGCAGATGAGTGAGTCGTTTTTGGTCCATCGTTTTTCCTCTCAAGCCAGATTGACAACGGCGGACTCGCGAGCCCCCTGCTGTGCCGAATGCTGAAACCAGGCAAGTTGCCCATGTAAATTAACCACTTCCCCAATCACCAACAGGGCCGGGGAAGGCGCTGACGCTGCCAGCGTCTCAAGATGTTCAAGCGTGCCGGTCAACACCTGTTGGTCAGACCGGGTACCGCGACCAATCACTGCGACCGGCGTTGTTGCGGCGCGCCCATGAAGAATGAGCTGTTTGCTGATGTGAGCCGCCTTCACGGCACCCATATAAATCGCCAGCGTCTGACGCGCACGCGCCAGGGATGGCCAGTCGATATCATCGCTATCCGGACGACAGTGACCGGTAATAAACAGCACGCTCTGCGCATAGTCACGGTGGGTCAGTGGAATACCGGCGTACGCGGTGGCACCGGCCGCAGCCGTGACGCCTGGCACAACCTGAAACGGAATACCCGCCTGCTGCGCCGCCTGCAACTCCTCGCCACCGCGGCCAAAAATAAAGGGATCACCGCCTTTCAGGCGCACCACGCGTTTGCCTTTTTGGGCCAGTTGCACCATCAACTGGTTAATCTCGTCCTGCGGCAGCAGATGCGCGCTGGCACGTTTGCCCACGCAGATACGGTCGGCATCGCGCCGCACCAGATCGAGGACCTCCTCACTGACCAAATGGTCGTAGAGCACCACGTCAGCCAGTTGCATTACCTGTAGACCGCGCAGCGTCAGCAGGCCGCTGTCGCCAGGCCCCGCACCCACCAGAATAATTTCACCCTGTCGGGGCGGCTGATCGCCCAGTTCGCTGTCGAGCGTCTGTTTCGCGGCCTCAACGTCACCTGTTGCCATCTGACTGGCAAAACGGCCGTTAAATATTCTTTCCCAGTAACGACGGCGGTCAGACATACGGCTGAAACGTGCTTTGACCTTGTCACGCCACTGCCCCGCCAGTTCGGCCATTTGGCCCAGATGAGACGGCAACAGCGTTTCGAGTTTCTCGCGGAGCATGCGGGCAAGCACCGGCGCAGTTCCGCTGGAGGAGATAGCCACGACCAGTGGAGAGCGATCAACAATAGAGGGGAAGATAAAGCTGCATTTAGGCTGATCATCCACCACATTGACCAGCTTGTGACGGGCATTCGCCTCGTCGTAGACCTGCGCATTCAGCGCATTGTCATCGGTGGCGGCAATAACCAGAAAGACCTTGTCGAGCTGAGCGGGTTCAAAGGAGGTTGCCAGCCATTCAAGCTGTTGCTCATCCAGTAAAGCCTGCAGCTCCGGGCAGAGTTCGCGTGAGGCGATTTGAATGCGCGCGCCAGCACGACGCAGCAGTTCGATCTTGCGCGCCGCGATATCTCCACCGCCAACGACCAGTACGGGTCGGCCTGCGAGATCGGCAAAAAGAGGCAAATAATCCACGTTAACCCTAGTGTTGTTACGATGCGTTATCGCGACTATACGTTCCCTGGTTTATTGAGATGAAATTACGAATTGGAATGAGTTGTTACTGAATGGAATAACGCCCGGCAAAAGCTCAGAACAAAATGTGCTTAGCAAATGATCTTATGGGCCTTTCCGGACGATTCAAATTGTGTAATCACCGTCACAGTTTCATACTATGGGTGAAAAAATATGACCGTCCTTATAGGGAATGAGCCACAAGGAACCCGACATGTCTGCCTTTCTTCGCCTGGCGACGCTGCTTGTTGGCAGCGTTATTTTCAGCGCTCAGGCCGTGACCGACGTCACCGGACACTTTGCTGAACAACAGGTTCGACATATTTCTACTTACTTTCCCGGTCGCATGAGCGGGAGTCCGGCTGAGTTGATGGCGGCCGACTATCTGCAACAGCAGTTCACCGAACTCGGTTTTGCAACCAATACCCGACAGTTTAATACCGGCTACAGCTGGCATGAAAATGACGGCACGTCGCGCTGGCATAAAATCACGGCCACCTCAGTCATCGCCGCGCGTGAAGGCAGCGCACCTCAGGAGATTCTGGTTGTTGCCAGCCTGGATACCTGGATTCCACTCAGCCGCAGCGAAACGACGCGCAGCCTGGGCGGATTGCGTTTGCAGGGCGTTGATGACAACGCATCCGGGCTTGGCGTAATGCTGGAACTGGCAAAACAGCTCAGCCATCAGCCACTTCATTACGGCGTGCGCTTTGTCGCGCTCAGCGCCAGTGAGTCACAGCTGCACGGCATGGACGACTACGTGGCGCGCATGAGTGAGAAAGAGAAAAAGAATACGCTGCTGGTTATCGATCTCAACAGCCTGATTACGGGCGATCATCTCTATTTCAACAGCGGCATCAACACGCCGCGTGCCGTGCGTAAACAGACCAGCGAACGCGCCCTGCTGCTGGCTCGCCGCTATGGCATTTCTGCCGCCAGCCGCCAGATGCAGGAAAAGGATTTTCAGGGCATCAATCCTTTCGATGCGGCAGGGTTTCCCCTGCTGGATGTCACCGCGCGAAACTGGAACCTGGGCAGCAAGGATGGCGAACAGCAGCGCAGCCGTTCCCGGCATTTTCCCGACGGCACCACCTGGCATCAGACCGATCGCGACAATCTCGACTTTTTAGACCACTGGCTACCCGGCCGCATTGGCCTGCGTACCCATGACAGCGTGAAAGTCCTGCTGCCGTTGCTGAGTGAGCTAACCAATCCCAAAGTGTGAGGACAGACAATGTATGTGGTGTACCTGAACTATTTTCGGCCGATCGAGGAAGTAGACACCCTGCTGGCACCGCACATTACGTGGCTGGATCGCTATTTTAACAGCGGCGTATTTATTGCTGCGGGGCGTAAAGATCCCCGCACGGGCGGCATGATAATGGTGAAAGATATTGCGCGCGCACGGCTGGATGCGATTCTGGCGGAAGACCCTTTCATCGCTGTTGCCCATTATGAGGTTACAAAGGTCAACGTGACGCGCGCAGCCGATGCGCTTGCGGTGCTGAAAGACCTGTAGCCCTTTTACCCTGAGCCGACAGCCCGGGTTTAACCCCATTGCTCGTCGGTTCAGGTGAAGTCGGACAGCTTCTGACCTGCATTGATCAAGGTTTTCAGCAACATTTGACGCCGTTCTTCGGGTGTATCCCGGCTGACCATAAAACAGATGGCTGCCACCGCCAGATCGTTACGGGCGCGAATCGGCGCAGCCATACAGCAGGTAAAACTCTCTGACAGCCCTTCCGTCATGGAGTAGCCAAGATGTCCCGCCCGATGAATGTCGGCCAGAAAATCCTGCTTATTTAGCACCTTCCCGTTCGCCAGCCGATAATCCTCTTCCGGGATCAGGGACAGAATTGCCTCATCACTCCAGTTGCTCAGCAGCAAGCGACCGGTGGCCGTCCAGGGAATAGGAATTTTAACGCCAATATCCGAGGTTATCTTGAACGGATGTGCATTGCTCTCTGACAGCACCACCGTATATTTATTGCCTTCCAGCATACACAGCTGCACGGTTTCACCATGCTCGGCAACCATCTCGATCATTAACTGATGCGCCCGACGAATCAGGGGATTGTGCGCGATGTAATCCGCACCGTAGTAGTGCATTTCACGACCAAAATAGATACTGCCTTCCGAATCGATTTCGACCAGTCCCGCTTCACTCAACAGATTAACCAGTTCATACACGCTTGAGCGGGGCGCGCCAGTGGCCTCGATCAGTTCACGCATCGCCATGGGCTGACGGGCAACGTGTAGCTGACGAAAAATAGCGATCACACGGTCCACGCCGCGCGCTCTGGCGGGTTTATCTTCCTGCATACCCTTCTTCTCCTACCGGGATCGTCACGTTGAGGTTGATTTAATACATCATACACAGGCCACTTTGTTTTACCTACGGGCGTGCACGATAACTGTCGTTTTCTTTTTTCGCTTCATGCTATTTATCGGGGCACTAAAAGAGAGCATGCCATAATTACAAAAAGAGATCCTGATCACTATTTATTTAAAACATTTATCATTAATAACAAATATTCGTGAAGCCGATTGTAAAGCATCAAAATAATCCCGGAACAGCCTATTGCAAAAAAAATAACATTGTGCAAATCTCAACCTATCCGGTATTGCAGATTTAATTCCGGTATACCAGACAAGTTGCAGTGATGATGTTAAGGGCATGAGCATGACAATTAAGCGCTATGGCACAGAAGGAGGTGTCGGTACCGGAGGACAGAAACTGCCTTTCGCTCGCGCCGTAGAAGCCGACGGCTGGCTGTATATCTCCGGGCAGACACCGATGACAGGCGGTGAAGTGGTCGAAGGCGGCATCATTGAGCAGACGCGCCTGGCCTTTGAAAACTGTCTGACCATTATGCGGGAAGCGGGATATCAGATTCAGGACGTGGTGCATGTGACGGCGGTGCTGACCGATGCCCGCTACTTTAGCTCATTTAATAAAGTCTTTAGTGAGCTATTCCATGAAAATCCGCCAGCACGCATTTGCAGCGTGCAAGACCTGGTGGTGGATTGCAAAGTCGAAGTCGATATGAGGTGTTTTAATTCAGGCCGGAAATAACCTTCTCTTCATGTATAACAGGTGAGAACGCATTCACCCGTCAGAATAAATTGATAATTAAAAAAAGTCCCATCCACATTATTTATTGATGTTGGTGATACCACACTTTTATTTGAGATAATAAACATGAACACGACTTCACACCAAAAGGTATTGAACCTGCTGTTTCCGGCCTTGCTGACGGTTGCCGCTCTTGCCGGTTGTACGCCGACAGAAAAGAAAACGGAAGCCGGTGCCGCGCCGCAGTCTACGCTGCAAACCGTGCTGCAGCGTGGCACGTTGCGGGTCGGTGACTGCCTGAGCTTTGCGCCCTTCGGCTTTTACGATAAAGCCGGTAATCCCGACGGCTACGATGTGGATCTGGCAAAATCCTTAGCGAAATCGATGGGCGTAAAACTGGAAGTGGTTAACACCACCAGCGCGAACCGTATCCCTAATCTGCAAACCAATAAAGTGGATGTCGTGTTCTGTAATTTCACGCGTAACCTGGAACGCGCCAAAGAGATTGGCTTCACTCAGCCTTACGTGGTGGCCAGCGAAGCGATGTTGGTCCGCAAAGTAAGCGGGATCAAGTCGGCCCACGATATGGCAGGAAAAACCATTGCAACCGTGAAAGGCTCAACCAACGGTGACGAAGTCCGCAGCATGGGGATCGATGTGAAGATCCAGGAATACGATTCCTCTCAGGCGGCGATTCTGGCCGTTAAGCAGGGGCAGGCCGATGCCATGATTGAAGATAATAACTTCCTTGCCTACCAGGCCAAACTCGACCCCACGCTTGAGGTCACCAACGAAGCGCTGGTTCCGCTGGAATACAACGCGTTCGGTGTGAAGCAAGGGGATCAGGTGTGGACGAACTATCTCAACGAATTCCTGTTTGAAATTAACGCGTCAGGTGAGAACGCTCAGCTCTACCAGAAATGGTTTGGCAGTAAGCCTCGCTATCCGCTGAACCCGCAGTTCTGACAGGCGAGGACGCAGGTCATGCCTGCGTCCTGTTGAGGAGGCTTTCTATGAGCTATCAATGGCTGACACTCTGGCAGTATGCCGACACCTTTCTCGCCGCCACCTGGTTAACGCTTCAGGTGACGCTGCTGGCTTTTATGCTGGCGCTGATGCTGGGATTGCTGGCCGCACTGGCAAAATCTGCGCCTTTTGCCCCCCTGCGCTGGCTAAGCCACGGCTACGTTGAATTTATTCGTAATACTCCCGTGCTGCTGCAAATTTTTATTGTGTTCTTCGGGCTTCCCTCGCTGGGCATCACCATGAGTGCCTTTACGGCGGGCGTACTGGCGCTGGGGATTAACGTCGGTGCCTATCTGGCCGAAATCTTTCGCGCCGGTATTCAGTCGGTACCAAAAGGTCAGCTGGAAGCCGCCTGGATTCTTGGCATCAGTCGCCGCCAGCGGTTTTTAAACGTGGTGATGCCGCAGGCCGCGCGCGCCGTCTGGCCTGCCATTATCAACAATCTGATTCAGTTGCTGTTGGGCACCTCACTGCTGTCAGCCATCGCGCTGCCGGAGCTGACGGGAACCGCCACGGTCATCAATGCGCGTACGCTGCTCTACATCCAGACGTTTAGCGTGGTGGCGCTGGTCTATCTGTTTCTCAGCAACCTGTTTTCCTGGCTGGGCAACGTCGTAGGACGCCGTCTGTTTATGCCGCCGCTGGTGGTATCGGTCAAACGGCCCCTCTGGTCGCAGGCGAAAAAAATGTGGTCCCACACTGTTAAACGGGAGCCTGCCCAATGAGCGAACTGATTCTCAGCAGCCTGCCGCTGTTATGGCGTGGTCTGGTTATTACGTTATTGCTGTCGGTGGCCGCCATTGTGGGCAGTACCCTGCTTGGCCTGTTGGCTGCCATTTTGCGCACCAGCCGCCTGCCTGTCGCCCGACAAATTGCCGTGATCTATACCGAGCTGTTTCGCGGCACGCCCGTACTTATTACGCTCATGTTTATCTACTTTGGCGTGGCCTATTTCGGCTATGACATCAACCTGTTTGCCGCGGGCATTTTGGGATTGAGCATTTATCAGGGTGCCTACATTGCCGAGATTTTTCGTGGCGGTATTGAAGCCGTCCCAAAAGGCCAGTGGGAAGTCTCGTGGATACTTGGGCTCTCCAGACGGCAGACCTTTACCAGCGTGATTTTGCCGCAAACCCGCGGCATCGTCTTACCCCCGCTGGTCGGTCAGTACCTGTCGCTGATTAAAGATACCTCTATTGTCAGCATGATAGGCATGTCAGAGCTGATGCATCAGGGTCAGGCGATCGTCGACCGTATCGGACAACCCGTCGTGGTTTATGGCCTGGTCGCCCTGCTCTATTTCGTTATCTGTTTTCCGCTTTCCCGCTGGGTCCAGCACCAGCAAACCAGGAACCCGTTATCATGAAAAACGCAGCCATTACCCTGAGTCGGATTAGCAAGTCATTTGGCGCGACGCAAGTCCTGAAAGAGATCAGCCTTGATGTCTCGCCCGGAGAGGTACTGGTGCTGATCGGCGCATCCGGTTCCGGTAAAAGTACCGTATTACGGATCATGAGCGGTCTGGAAAAGGCCGACGGCGGAGAGATTTGGGTTAACGGTGTTCCGCTGCATGACCAAAAACGTAATCGTGATATTTGTGGTCAGGTGGGAATGGTGTTTCAGCAGTTCAACCTGTTTCCCCACAAGACGGCGCTCGGTAATGTCACCCTGGCACTGATAAAAGCGCAGAAGCTGTCAACGGCAGAGGCAAACGCACGCGGAATGGCGGCGCTGGAACGCGTCGGACTGGCTGATCGCGCCGATCACTATCCTTCTCAGCTCTCCGGTGGTCAGCAACAACGTGTGGCCATCGCGCGAGCGCTGGCGGTACAGCCCAAAATCATGTTCTTTGATGAAGCCACATCCGCTCTCGATCCCGAATTAGTTGGCGAAGTGATGGAGGTGATGCGCGGGCTGGCGCGTGAGGGCATGACCATGGTGGTAGTGACGCACGAAATGGGGTTTGCCCGCAAAACAGCCGATCGCGTTGTTTTTATGGATCAGGGTGTGATTGCTGAGCAAGGCACGCCGGACGACATTTTTGTCCATCCGCAGAATCCGCGCACTCAGCAATTTCTGTCACGCGTTCTTGAGCACTAAGGAGCCGCTATGTCTTTACGTTTCCCGCTGGTCGCAGACGCGAAGCTGGATCGCGCGCAGCCCTCGCCCCGTTTTAAATCGGTTGCTGGCGCGGGCGATGCACCGCTCGAGGCCGGCACTGCCGTGTTGAGCAGCGGGTCGGTGTTTTCGCCCGTCATGGTGATGAAACAGTCCGCACTGGACAATAACCTGCAGCAGTTGGCGCAATTTTGTCAGGAGAAAGGCGTCATGCTGGCCGCCCATGGCAAAACCTCAATGGCACCGGCGGTCTTGCGCCGGGCCGTGACGCAGGGCCGTGCCTGGGGGATCAGCGCAGCGACGCCCGCTCAGGTGCGCGCCCTGCGTCATTTTGGTATCCGTAACGTGTTTCTGGCTAACGAATTAGTCGATCCTGCCGGGATTCGCTGGATTGGCGAGTGGCAGCGCCAGCATCCCGATCATGGCTTTCTCTGCTACGTTGACTCACTGGCGGGCATCACATTGCTGGAGCAAAACCTGGGCGATACGGCGATTGCCGTAGTGATTGAAGTGTCCATCCCCGGCGGCAGAACGGGCTGCAGAACCGACGAGGAGGCGCTGGCCATTGCTGAACGTCTCGCTCAAAGCCGCCATCTTCATCTTGTCGGTGTGGCAGGCTATGAAGGTGCGCTCGGTGCCGCGCGGGACGCCGCTGGTGTGGCATTAGTTCGGCACTACTGCCATGTGATGCTGGAGTGCGCCAGAAGGCTGGCTGAACGCCAGTTGTTCCACAGCGATACGATTCTGCTCAGCGCCGGTGGCGGAGCATGGTTTGATGTGGTGACAGAATGCTTTACCCAGGCCGTGCTGCCGCTGCCGGTTCAGCCCTTAATTCGCTCGGGTGCCTACATGGCACACGATAGCGGGCTTTATGCGCGTATTGCGCCTTTTGCCCAGCCCGGCGCTGACCACCATTTTGCGGCGGCGCTGGAGATCTGGGGACGCGTTCTTTCCCGTCCTGAACCAGGTCTGGCGCTGCTGGATTTCGGCAGACGAGATGTCCCTTTCGATCAGGATTTACCGATCCCCTTGTGGATTCGCCAGGCTGATGGCACCGCGCCGCGATCCGGCACCCATTTGCACATCAGTGAGGTTAACGATCAACATGCCTATTTACGCTTACCCAATGATGAGCCGCTGATGCCAGGCGACTGGGTGGGATGCGGCATTTCTCATCCGTGCACGGCGTTTGATAAATGGCGTTATCTTCCCCTGGTGGATGATGAATACCGGGTGGTGGACAGTGTAGAGACGGCGTTCTGATCGCCGCGGACACCTGTTACTATTGCACGTCTGTCCCTGGGGTTTTGACGTCAGCGGTGGCCCCATCGCAAAACGGGCGACCCATAAGGATCGCCCGTTGATACCGCTACGCCGCGTGCGTTAGCCTTCGTGCAGGCCGCACTCACGTTTCAGGCCAAAGAAGCGCGTTTCTTCTTCTGCCATGCCTGGCTCCCACTTGCGCGTGGTGTGTGTATCGCCTACCGACAGATAACCCTCATCCCACAGTGGATGGTATTTCAGGTTGTGGGTTTGCAGATACTGATGAATCTGACGGTTGTCCCAGTCAATAATCGGCAGCACTTTAAACACGCCGCGCTGCACGCCCAGTACCGGCAGGCTGGCACGGCTGCCTGACTGATCGCGTCGCAGGCCCGCAAACCAGGTTTGTGCGCCCAGCGTTTCCAGCGCCCGGCTCATCGGTTCAACTTTGTTGATCTGGTTGTACTGCTCAATGCCATCAACCCCTTGCTCCCACAGCTTACCGTAGCGAGCCTCCTGCCACGCGGGCGAGGTTTCTGCCCGGAACACCTGCAGATTAAGGTTAAGCTGGTCGGCCAGCTCATCAATAAAGCGGTAGGTTTCTGGAAACAGATAGCCGGTATCGGTGAGGATGACCGGAATATCGGGTTGCACGCGCGTCACCAGATGCAGCGATACCGCAGCCTGAATGCCAAAGCTGGAGGAGAGCACATAGGCACCCGGCAGGTTTTCCAGCGCCCAACTCACCCGCTCTTCCGCGGTGGCTTTTTCCAGTTGAGCGTTTGTCGCGGCCAGCGCCATCGCGCGCTGGACTTTCGACATTTCATTCAGTGCTGCAAGATCGATACTCATTTTGCCTCCTGCCAGAAGTCGCGCGCAGGGTCCAGTACCGGCGTAACGATGCCCGCACGGATAACAAAGTCACCAAAGCCTTCTGCGGCCTCGCGCTCTTTTGCCCAGCGACCTACCAGCTCATCAAGTGTGGCGAGAATGTCACTTTCCGTAATATTTTCGCGATACATACGTGGAATGCGCGTTCCAATACGGTTACCCCCGATGTGCAGGTTGTAACGACCCGGCGCTTTCCCCACCAGGCCCACTTCTGCCAGCATCGCACGCCCACAACCGTTCGGACAACCGGTAACGCGTAACACTATGTGCTCTTCGCCTACGCCATGGCTGTGCATGATCTCTTCGACTTTCGTCACGAAAGACGGAAGGAAACGTTCAGCCTCCGCCATCGCCAGCGGACAGGTTGGAAACGACACACAGGCCATCGAGTTTTCGCGCTGGGCCGTCACGTTTTCCATCAGGCCATGTTCGCGGGCAATCGCTTCAATCTGTGCTTTTTGGCTTTCCGGCACGCCTGCCACAATCAGGTTCTGATTGGCGGTCAGACGGAAATCGCCCTGATGAATGTTGGCGATTTCGGCTACGCCGCTTTTTAACGGACGGCCCGGATAATCCAGCAGACGACCGTTTTCGATAAACAGCGTCAGATGCCACTTGTTATCGATGCCCTTGATCCAGCCAATGCGATCGCCACGAGTCGTAAATTCGTAAGGGCGCGTTGGCGCAAACGTCACGCCAGCGCGTTTTTCGACTTCCGCCTTAAACGTCTCTACGCCCACGCGTTCCAGGGTGTATTTGGTTTTGGCGTTTTTACGATCGGTACGGTTACCCCAGTCACGCTGTGTCGTCACCACGGCCGCCGCCACGTCCAGGATCTTATCCACCGGGAAGTAGCCAAATTCGCTGGCGGTGCGGGCATAGGTGGCTTTGTTACCGTGCTCAATGGACAAACCACCGCCCACCAGCAGGTTAAAGCCGACCAGCTTGCCGTTTTCCGCAATCGCGATGAAGTTCAGATCGTTAGCGTGCAGATCCACATCGTTATGTGGCGGGATCACCACCGTGGTTTTAAACTTACGCGGCAGATAGGTTTCACCCAGGATCGGCTCCTGGTCGGTGGTTGCGACTTTTTCCTGATCCCACCAGATCTCTGCATAGGCGCGGGTTTGCGGCAGCAGATGTTCTGACAGTTTTTTTGCCCACTCGTAGGCTTCCTGATGCAACTCAGACTCCACGGGGTTGGAGGTGCACAGAACGTTACGGTTAACGTCGTTCGCGGTCGCCAGCGCATCCAGCCCCACTTCGTGCAGCATCTGGTGCGTTGGCTTCACGTTCTTCTTCAGAATACCGTGAAACTGGAAAGTCTGACGGTTAGTCAAGCGGATGCTGCCGTAAAGGGTTTTATCGGTGGCAAATTTATCGATCGCCAGCCACTGTGTTGGCGTGATAATCCCGCCCGGCAGGCGGCAGCGCAACATCATCGCATGGCGAGGCTCAAGCTTTTGCTCCGCACGTTCAGCGCGAATATCGCGGTCATCCTGCTGGTACATGCCGTGAAAACGGATTAGCAGAAAGTTATCGCCGCTGAACCCTCCGGTCAGACCATCATCAAGATCCTCAACGATAGTACCGCGCAGGTAGTTGCTCTCTTTTTTTAATCGCTCAGCGTCAGTCAGTTTGCCTTCAACCACCAGCGGTCCAGGGTATTTTTCAGTCATTAGTAAACGTCTCGCTGATAACGGCGCTCAATGCGCAGCTCACTTAAAAATTCATCAGCCGTTTCACGATCCATAGCACCGTGCTCGACCACCACATCCAGTAATGCCTGCTCTACGTCTTTTGCCATACGGTTGGCATCACCACAGACGTAAAGGTGCGCGCCTTCTTCAATCCAGCGCCACACTTCCGCACCACGGGCGCGGATTTTATCTTGTACGTATATCTTCTCTGCCTGATCGCGCGACCACGCCAGATCGATATGGGTTAACAGGCCATCTTTGACATATTTCTGCCATTCAACCTGATACAGAAAATCATCGGTAAAGTGTGGGTTACCAAAGAATAGCCAGTTTTTACCGCCGGCACCGTCATTATCGCGCTGCTGCATAAAGGCGCGGAACGGGGCAATCCCGGTGCCCGGCCCAATCATGATGACCGGCGCATCCGGGTTGGCGGGCAGGCGGAAGTTATCATTGTGTTCGATGAACACGCGCACCTCGCCCTCTTCTTCAATGCGATCCGCCAGCCAGGTGGATGCGCCGCCGCCGCGCTGACGTCCTTCAATATCAAAGCGAACGGCACCGACGGTGATATGTACTTCGGTATCGGTTTCGGCCTGAGAAGAGGCAATAGAATAGAGACGCGGCGTTAACGGACGCAGTAAGCCGGATAACTGTTCTGCACTCAGCTGCGCGGGTGCCAGGCGAACCATATCAACAATCGGATAGCGTTGCGCATACTGCTGCAGTTTGGCTTTGTCATCCACCAGCGACAGCAGTTCGTCGTTACGTGCTAAGGCTGCGTATTGCGCCACGATTTGCGCGGTGTTAACCGTTAACTCAAAATGTTTCTGCAGCGCCTCTGCCAATGGCAGCGTCTGGCCCTGCACCTCAACCGGCTCATCGCCTTTCAACCACACCAGTTCAAGCAGCTCGTTAACCAGCGCGGCGTCATTTTCATACCAGACGCCCAGCGCATCACCGGGCTGGTAGCGTAATCCTGAATCACCCAGATCGATTTCGATATGACGCACGTCTTTATCCGAATCGCGCCCGGTAATTTTCTGGTTCACCGCCAGGCTGGCACTAAGCGGCTGCTCTTTGGTGTAAGGGCTGGTGAAGACGTCGTTCACACTGCCGGCAACGGTGGCCGCACTCTGCGCCGGGGACGCGGTCGGAACGCGTTCTTTCAGTACCGCAGTGATTGCCGTACGCCAGGCGCTGGCCTGCTCAGCATATTCGACATCGGCATCGACCCGGTCCAGCAGGCGCTCAGCGCCCAACTCAGCCAGGCGGTTGTCAAAATCTTTGCCCGCTTTGCTGAAGAATTCATACGATGTGTCGCCCAGACCAAACACGGCAAAGGCCGCGCCGTCCAGTTTGGGCGCTTTTTTAGACATCAGGAATTTATGCAGCGCAACGGCCTCTTCCGGCGGTTCGCCTTCGCCCTGGGTCGAGGTCACGACGATCAGGATTTTTTCCTGACCAATCTGCTTGAATTTAAAGTCGCCCGCGTTGACCAGATTCACGGTCAGTTTTGCCGCCTGCAGGTCATCGCGAAGCTGCTCGGCCACCCGGCGGGCATTACCCGTTTGTGAGGCAGAAAGCAGCGTAATGGCCGGAGCTTCAGCCTGCGCAGGGGCGCTGGCAACCGCCTGACCCGGCGTTTGATTGACCATGCCCCAGAAATAGCCGGAGAGCCAGGCCAGCTGGGTGGTGGAAAAATCTGTCGTTGCTGCCTGTAAACGAGCAAGTTGCTCCGGAGAGAGCGGAAGCATTGAACCTGGTGCCTGAGTCGTCATCGCGATAAAAATTCCAGTAGCAGAAGTCCGGACCGAATAGTAGCGGAAGAGAAGAAAGGGTACAGGGAGCTATATTAACGATTAAATACGCCTTCGACATATCAAATAACCAAAATGACTAAATGGTTTTTCAGATAAAATTAATCGTTAAAAGTGGTAACGACAGGGTGAGTTAACAAACTTAGCTAATCATACTGTCGGTATGACGTTCCGACTGGTTATCGTGCTAAAGGGATGGCATAAAGACAGGAAAACCGCCACGGAGTGATGACAGATGCCAGACAGTATCACAGCATTACCGGCTGCATTGGCAGAGCAGAGTCTGGAAAAACTTGGCTTCAGCTCGCCTCCTGCCCCTGACGAGGCCGGACTGAGCACGCTTTATCGCGCCTGGTGCCAGTCCGTGCCCTTTGATAACCTTCGCCGACGTCTCATTACAGAAGACGACCGCGCCCTTCCCCTGCCAGGTAGCACGGCCAGCGACTTTTTCACCCACTGGTTAACCTTTGGCACAGGCGGTACCTGCTGGGCTGGCCACGGCGCGTTGTATGCCCTGCTCGCGTATTTGGGGTTTCACGTACAGTTTGGCCTTTCCACCATGCTGTCTCCGCGTCCGGCACCCGTGGGTTCTCCCGGTCATGGCATGTTGATTGTTAAGCTGGATGGACGCACGCTGGTGGTTGACAGCACGCTGCTCCACGGCGATCCGCTTCCGCTGGAGGCCCGGCTGAACCCGCATCCCGTCTGGGGCACCCGCGTCCATCAGCATGATGGCAACTGGTGCATACACTGGAAGCCGCTGGGTCGGGCATGGCTCGACTGTAAAATTCTGGCAACCGACCTCTCCGCTGACGCGTTCCAGTCACGTCATCAACAAAGCCGTAGCAACAGCCGCTTTGACGGTGCCCTGCTGATTCGCCGCGCTAACGGCGAGGCGATCACGGGAATCGTGAAGGGAGAGCAGGTCATCCGGGATCGCCAGGGAAAAGAAAGCGTTACGCCGCTGTCACGTTCAGAACAGCACCGGCTGCTGATTGAGGAGTACGGCATAGCGGAAGCCCTCGTCGCGCGACTTCCGGCTGACGATCCGGTACATCGCTGAGCGCTTTTTAAGGAAAGTGGGGGACGCGTTTTACCATTCTGGCTTAATCGTCGTTAAACGGCGCTTAGCGGATGCGAAAAACCGCCTTTTCAGGTAGAATTCAGCGGTTTTTAATGCCTGAGAGCGATTATGTCTACCACGTTATTTAAAGAGTTCCAGTTCGAAGCCGCGCACTATTTACCCAATGTGCCGGCAGGACACAAATGCGGCCGTTTGCACGGTCACTCATTCCTTGTTCGTCTGGAAATTACCGGTGAAGTGGATGCGCATACCGGCTGGGTCATGGATTTTGCAGAGCTGAAAGCGGCGTTTAAACCCCTCTATGACAGGCTCGATCACTACTATCTTAATGAGATCCCTGGGCTGGAGAATCCCACCAGTGAAGTTCTGGCGAAATGGATTTGGGATCACATGAAGCCTCGTCTGCCGCTGCTGAGCGCGGTGATGATCAAAGAAACCTGCACCGCAGGCTGCACCTATCGCGGTTAATCCGCTTCGCTACGGCCGCTCAGGGTCGATCGCCCGTATCTTCACCTGTTGATCGGCCTGCTGCCGCCTTTCCAGCGCGGCGTCATGTTAACGGTCTGGCGGCAAAAGGCCGCCAGCGTTTTATCAGGCAATATTCAGATATTTATGGGTCTGCATCGACAGTCGCCAGTTGCGCGCAATGCAGGTTTCAATACACAGCTTTGTTGCCTCATCTTTGCGACTAATTGGCTGCAGCGCAATGATGCGTGCTTTGCTGTCGTGGATGCCTGCCAGCAAATCGTCTAACGCATCCACATCACGTTGCCGGGCAACCGGGTGCTTAATTTCATCCGCACGGCTCAGGGCCTGTGCCAGGACGTCATAACCGCCACGCATGTTTACCTTGGGTGAAACGGTCACCCAGGTGGCATCAGCGCAGTGGATTTCGTGGGTCCCGCTGGTTTCAATCTGACACTGGAATCCCGCCGCCTCAAGTGATGCAGTCAGCGGACGCAAATCATAGATCGCCGGTTCACCGCCGGTGATCACCACATGGCGAGCCGTCCAGCCCTGTTGTTGTATGCTGCTCAGAAGCGTCGCCGCATCGGCATTGCCCCAGGCATCGCTTTCCACCGTTTTGACCAGAATATCGCCTAATGATGTTTCCCGATCCGCCTGTTTTTCCCAGGTGTGCTTGGTGTCGCACCAACTGCATCCTACCGGACATCCCTGTAAGCGGATGAAAATAGCCGGCACGCCGGTGTAATAACCTTCGCCTTGCAGCGTCTGGAACATTTCGTTAATCGGGTACTGCATAATGGTCTCTTTGGTTTTTTCAAAACGCGATTATCGCAGAACACCGGGTTGAGATCATGTCAGGTGATGCGAAAGGGCGCGAGCTGTTCGGCACGCGCCAGCACGCAGGTCAGCAGAGGGCTGTGTTCAGCAGCCCGTTCAGACGGACAGATCCACCCAGACCGCCGCATGATCCGAGGCGGCATTAACCTCTTTTTTCAGTTCGGGATAGGTTTCCCACTTTACCGGACGCACGCCAGGCCACATCCCTTTGCGCCATACACCGCCCTTCTCTACCTTTTTCCACAGCGCGGGCGACAGCAAAATATAGTCAATCTTGTTGCTGGCAGTGCAGCCGCCCCAGGTCCCCGGATAGCCGCCGTTATCAAACTTTTCATGGGTGAAGATATCTTTCAGGTCGGTTTCTTTCAGCAGCGGCGACAATGCATCACTGTCCGGCGTATCGTTAAAGTCGCCGGTGATGGCAATCAACGTTTGCCCCTCTTTAATGCGTTGCTGATAAATCGCTTTCACCCGTTCGGCCTGCTGCTTGCGGCGGGCATCGGAACTGGCTTTAGCGCCGTAGCCTTTACTCTTAAAATGGTTAACCAGCACGTGCAGAGTTTGGCCATCGGTCAGCGGAATCGCAAATTCGGGACAGTCGCGAGAGAAAATCAGGTTGCCCTGTTTATCTTTATCATCAACGTGGCTGCGGATGGTGTCGATGGCAAAGCCTGCCGCTGTCATCAGTCCGACATCGATTCCCCGCTCATCGTTGCCGTCAATCACCATGACATGATCAAAAGGCGTTCCCTGGCGGGCCGGCAGCATGGCGTTGTTGAATTCCAGCAGGGCGGGACGGCTTTCTGCCTCCACCACGGTCAGGATATCCGCGTGAAGGTCAATCATGACCTGTGCCGTTAACCCCATGGCAATTTCGTCTACCGGCGCGCGGCGCAACTCCAGCGAACCCACCCAATCGGCGCGGCCTGCGGCAATAATTTTTATTCCGCTGTTGTCTGTCGGTCGGGTCAACAGTTTGCCCCGGTTACGCCGGAGAATAACAAAGGGCCCGGTGTCGGACGTTTGCAGGCCAAGTGCATCCATCAATTCGACCATCTGTTTTTTGTCCGCGTCGCTGTATTCCACCTGTCCCAGCAGGGCATTAAGTTGGGCAAATTTTTCCAGCGTCGGTTTGCCCACTCGCCATTCATTCTGGTTCATTGCTCTGGCGCGATCGAACAGGTTTTCAACGTTATAAGAAGCCAGTCTCATGCGTATCCCCTTTCAGGCAGTCAGAAATGTGAACCTGAAAGCACACGCAGACGCGCTTCAGGCAAGCGGCAAGGTGCATTGTCTGTTACAGGCGCACGGTGCTCGTCGTTCAGTGTCGATGGGTTTTGTGAAGAACGGATGTAAACAGCATAGACGTCGCGGAAAAATGTGAGGTGAACGGCAAAACCTGTGGGCATAAAAAAACCCGCCAGCATGGGCGGGTTTTATCAGAAGTCAGAAGCAGTAAACTTACTGGCCTTTCACTTCTTTCAGACCGTTGAACGGGGCTTTTGCACCCAGCGCTTCTTCGATACGGATCAGTTGGTTGTACTTCGCAACACGGTCAGAGCGGCTCATTGAACCGGTTTTGATCTGGCCTGCAGCTGTACCGACCGCCAGGTCAGCGATGGTCGCATCTTCCGTTTCACCTGAACGGTGAGAGATCACAGCGGTGTAGCCTGCATCTTTCGCCATTTTAATCGCAGCCAGGGTTTCGGTCAGAGAACCGATCTGGTTGAATTTGATCAGGATGGAGTTAGCGATACCTTTGTCGATACCTTCTTTCAGGATCTTGGTGTTAGTGACGAACAGGTCGTCGCCCACCAGCTGGATTTTGCCGCCCAGCACTTTGGTCTGGTAGGCGAAGCCATCCCAGTCAGATTCGTCCAGGCCATCTTCGATAGAAACGATCGGATACTGCTTGGTCAGATCTTCCAGGAAGTGGGTGAACTCTTCTGACGTGAACGCTTTACCGCCCTCACCCGCCAGAACGTATTTGCCATCTTTGTAGAACTCAGAAGCCGCACAGTCCATAGCCAGGGTAATGTCTTTACCCAGCTCATAACCTGCTGCTTTTACCGCTTCCGCGATAACAGCCAGTGCTTCGGCATTAGAACCCAGGTTTGGCGCATAGCCACCTTCGTCACCTACCGCCGTGCTCATGCCTTTGCTTTTCAGCACTTTTGCCAGGTTGTGGAACACTTCAGAACCCATACGGATCGCTTCTTTCACGTTTGAAGCGCCAACCGGCTGAATCATGAATTCCTGGATGTCGACGTTGTTGTCGGCATGTTCGCCACCGTTGATGATGTTCATCATTGGCAGAGGCATAGAGTATTTACCTGGGGTGCCGTTCAGTTCAGCGATGTGCTCGTACAGCGCCTGACCTTTAGAGGCCGCTGCCGCTTTCGCTGCAGCCAGTGACACGGCCAGAATGGCGTTAGCACCGAAGTTAGATTTGTTCTCAGTACCGTCCAGGTCGATCATGATTTTATCGATGTTCGCCTGATCTTTCGCGTCTTTGCCTTTTACCGCTTCAGCAATCGGACCGTTAACCGCAGCAACGGCTTTGGTTACGCCTTTGCCCAGGAAACGGGATTTGTCACCGTCACGCAGTTCCAGTGCTTCACGAGAACCGGTAGATGCACCTGATGGTGCCGCAGCCAGACCAACGAAACCACCTTCCAGGTGAACTTCTGCTTCAACAGTTGGGTTGCCACGTGAGTCGATAATTTCGCGACCGATGACTTTTACGATTTTGGCCATTACGATTTTCCTCAGTACAAGTTAGTCAATTCTAAGACAAACAACGCGCGAAAAGTTCGCGCGTTGTTCGTTAAACTTATTTCGCTAAACGCTTCTGATGCTCATGTGCTGCCTTCACAAACCCGGCAAACAACGGATGACCATCGCGTGGCGTCGATGTGAACTCGGGATGGAACTGGCAAGCAATAAACCACGGATGATTGGGGATCTCAATGATCTCAACCAATTGATCATCACCAGACCGGCCCGCCACACGTAAACCCGCTGCCTCGATTTGCTTCAGCAGCATGTTGTTCACTTCATAACGGTGACGATGGCGCTCAACAATGGTGTCAGAACCGTACAGCTGGCGAACCTTACTTTCCGGGTTTAGCTGACACTGCTGGCTGCCGAGGCGCATGGTGCCGCCCAGATCGCTCTGTTCAGTACGCACTTCCACATTGCCTTCTTCGTCACGCCATTCGGTGATCAGTGCGACCACCGGATACTTACAGTCTGGCACAAATTCTGTAGAGTTTGCGCCTGCCATACCGGCAACGTTACGGGCGAACTCCATCAAGGCCACCTGCATGCCGAGACAGATGCCAAGATAAGGCACGTTGTTTTCACGCGCATATTTCGCGGTCATCAACTTGCCTTCTACGCCACGATAGCCAAAACCACCGGGGATCAGAATGGCATCTAAATCTTTCAGCAATTCGACACCACGGGTTTCAACATCCTGTGAGTCAATCAGCTTGATATTCACGGTCACGCGATTTTTCAGACCGCCGTGCTTCAGCGCTTCTATAACAGATTTATAAGCATCCGGCAGTTCGACATATTTGCCCACCATGCCGATGGTGACTTCGCCGCCTGGATTGGCTTCTTCATAAATCACCTGCTCCCACTCCGCCAGATTGGCTTCCGGGGCGTTCAGGTTGAAACGCTTACAGATATAGTCATCCAGGCCCTGCGATTTCAGCATGCCCGGGATTTTGTAAATCGAATCGACGTCTTTCAGCGAGATAACGGCTTTTTCCGGCACGTTACAGAACAGCGCAATTTTGCCACGCTCATTCGCTGGCACCGCGCGATCGGAACGGCAGATGAGAACGTCAGGCTGAATACCGATGGAGAGCAGCTCTTTAACAGAGTGCTGCGTTGGCTTGGTTTTCACCTCGCCCGCCGCGGCCATGTAAGGCACCAGCGTCAGGTGCATGTACATCGTGTGCTCGCGGCCCACATCCACCGCCATCTGACGAATCGCTTCCAGGAACGGCAAGGATTCGATATCACCCACCGTGCCACCGATTTCGACCAGCACGACATCATGGCCTTCGCCGCCTTCAAGAATGCGCTCTTTGATCGCATTCGTGATGTGAGGGATAACCTGAATGGTGGCACCAAGATAGTCACCGCGACGCTCTTTGCGCAGGACTTCTGAGTAGATACGACCCGTGGTGAAATTGTTGCGGCGCGACATTTTAGTGCGGATGAAGCGCTCGTAGTGACCCAAATCCAGATCGGTTTCGGCACCGTCGTCGGTGACGAACACTTCACCATGCTGAGTTGGGCTCATGGTACCCGGATCGACGTTGATGTACGGGTCCAGTTTCATGATGGTCACATTCAGACCACGCGCTTCAAGAATGGCTGCGAGGGAGGCTGCGGCAATGCCTTTACCCAGAGAGGAAACGACCCCGCCGGTCACAAAAATATAATTCGTTGTCATGCTGAACCTGAGAGTTTAGGTTTAAAGACGGTGGAATAACCAGGACGGGAAAACAGTATACTGGAAACCGCTATCAGCCACAATTGGTGAATCACATCCATCTCCCAACGCATTGCTGCGGGTAACATAGCGGATAGCGGTAAACAAAATTTTGACCTGCGTCACAAATCTGGCGTCAGGCTGAATCGAGTAAGCTCAAGAGAGCAATTTATGCTCGCTGCTGGAATAATCAGCTTTTTTCCTTCGCCTTAACCTGTTGCCAGGCGGCTTCCATTTGCGCCAGGGTGGCGCCCGGCATCGTCAGGCCCTGCGCGGTGATAATGGCTTCTACCGCACGGAAACGGCGCTCAAACTTGTCATTGGCTTTCTGCAACGCCGTTTCGGCCTTGCTGCCCAGATGACGGGAAAGATTTACGGTAGCAAACAGCAGATCGCCAATCTCTTCTTCCAGCTTTTGTGGATCAATCACGCTTTGCTGTGCCTCATGCATCACTTCGTCGATCTCTTCATGCACCTTATCGAGCACCGGGCCAAGCGTGGTCCAGTCAAAGCCCACGTTGTGGCATCGCTTCTGAATTTTATGGGCGCGCATCAGTGCAGGGAGCGCTTTCGGAATATCGTCCAGCGCGGAGTGCTGCGCTTTTTCTGCCCGTTCGGCGCTTTTAATCGCTTCCCAGTTTTTCAACACCTCCGCACTGCTCTCTGCCGTGCCCTCTGCGAAGATATGCGGATGACGGCGCTCCAGCTTGTCACTGATGGCGTGACAAATATCATCAAAGTTAAAACGCCCCTGCTCCTGCGCCATCTGTGCATAAAACACCACCTGGAAAAGCAAATCGCCCAGCTCGCCACGGAGATCCTCAAAGTCTTCACGCTGGATAGCATCCAGCACTTCATAGGTTTCTTCCAGCGTGTAAGGCGCAATAGTGGCAAAGGTCTGCTCGCGATCCCACGGGCAGCCCTGCTGCGGATCGCGCAGGGTTTTCATAATGCCCAGCAGGCGATCAATAGAGGTCATATGGCAATCCTTCAGGTGTTCAGTTGGCGTAACAGCGGTGATAAAAGCAGCCAGGCGCACGTCAGAAAGCACGTGCGCCGGATAACAGAAGTTTAGTGCAGACGTCGGGCATCAATAATATCAGGCACCTGGTTCAGGCGAGACAGGACGCGCCCCAGCACCTGATGATTATAAATTTCAATATCCATATCTATGGTGGCTAACTGTTTTTTCGTATCGCTACGGCTTGAAACCCCCAGCACGTTCACCTTTTCATTGGCGAGGATGGTGGTGATATCGCGTAACAGCCCGCTACGATCGTTGGCCGTGACTCTCACGACCAGTGAATAGCCGCTGGAATAGCTTTCGCCCCACACCGCATCCACGATGCGCTCAGGCGCGGTGGAAATCAGCTCAGACAGCTGATCGCAGTCGGCGCGGTGAATCGAAATGCCGCGTCCGTGGGTGATAAATCCGACGATATCATCGCCCGGAATCGGCTGACAGCAGCGTGCAATGTGGTGCATCAGGTTGCCAACGCCTTCCACCACCACGCGACCGCTCTCTTTGCGTGAGGTGGGCGCGTGCGATTTTTGCGTGAGCTGACGCAGGGCTTCGCGGTCTTGCTCTTCGGCAGTCGGCTTGTTGAGTTTCGCCTGCAGGAAATTCACCATCTGGTGCAGGCGAATATCACCGCCGCCAATAGCGGCCAACAGCTCGTCCAGCGAGGTGACGTTATAGCGCGGCAGCAGCAGCTTCTCGGCCTCACGCAGGCTGATATCCATCTGGTTCAGCTCGTTATCCAGAATCTGGCGGCCGGCCAGGATGTTTTTATCCCGATCCTGTTTACGGAACCAGTTATGAATTTTGGCGCGACCACGGCTGGTGGTGATGAATCCCAGATTCGGGTTCAGCCAGTCACGGCTCGGGTTCGGCTGTTTTTGGGTAATGACTTCAACCTGATCGCCCATCTGCAGTTGATAGGTGAAGGGCACGATGCGCCCGCCAATCTTCGCGCCGATGCAGCGATGACCGATATCGCTGTGAATATGGTAAGCAAAATCCAGTGGCGTAGAACCCGCCGGTAAATCCACCACATCCCCTTTTGGGGTAAAGACATACACGCGGTCGTCAAACACCTGACTGCGCACCTCTTCCAGCAGCTCGCCGGAATCCGCCATCTCTTCCTGCCATGTGATCAGCTTACGCAGCCAGGCAATGCGCTCTTCGTGACCTGCCGCCCCGCGCGCATGGCTGGACGACGGGCCTTCTTTGTATTTCCAGTGCGCGGCCACGCCCAGTTCTGCATCTTCATGCATCTGACGGGTTCGGATCTGGATCTCGACGGTTTTGCCCTCAGGCCCCAATACCACGGTGTGGATCGACTGATAGCCATTGGGCTTGGGATTTGCTACATAGTCGTCAAACTCATTGGGCAGGTGGCGATACAGCGTATGCACCGTGCCCAGTGCGCCATAACAGTCCTGCAGCCGCTCGGCAACGATACGTACCGCGCGCACATCAAAGAGTTCATCAAACGCCAGCGACTTCTTCTGCATCTTGCGCCAGATGCTGTAGATATGCTTCGGACGGCCGTACACTTCTGCCCGCACGCCCTCTTTTGCCATCTCTTTACGCAGGTTATTAACAAAGTTTTCGATGTACTGCTCACGGTCAATGCGGCGCTCGTGCAGCAGCTTAGCAATGCGTTTGTACTCATCAGGATGCAGGTAGCGGAAGCAGTAATCTTCCAGCTCCCACTTAAGCTGACCAATGCCCAGGCGATTCGCCAGCGGTGCATAAATGTTGGTGCTTTCTTTCGCTGCCAGTACGCGCTCATCTTCCGGCGCGTCTTTGACTTCACGCAAGTTCATGATGCGCTCAGCCAGCTTCAGCACGACGCAGCGGAAGTCTTCCACCATGGCCAGCAGCATGCGGCGGACGTTATCCACCTGCTCGGAGGCCATGGAGTCGTTATGAATGGCTTTCAGCTGACGGATGGCGTCCATATCACGAACGCCGTGCACCAGCGAAACGATGCCTTTACCGACGGTTTTTTCCAGCTCTTCTTCGCTGACCACTTCGTCATTAGCAAGGGGGAAAATCAACGCGGCGCACAGGCTTTCGATGTCCATGCTGAGCATCGAGAGGATTTCCACCATCTCGATACCGCGCCACAGCAGTAGCGACTGGTGAGGATGCCCCTGAGTCTGCGCTTCACAATAGCGCCAGGTTTCAGCGAGACGATCACAGGATTGCGGGTTAGCAACGCCAAGGCTGGCGATCCACTGGTCAAGGGCAAACTCCCCTTCCGTATTTAAATGTGCACTTCTAACCGCAACCATATCCTCTCCTGCACAGCGCCCCTGCCGGACACTTATATTTTTTTTCTGAACAGCACCATGGATTCGAGATGACGGGTATGAGGAAACATATCCAGCATCACGACCCTTTCCAATTGGTAACCCGCCGACAGCAAGGTGCTACTGTCACGTGCGAGTGTCACAGGATTACAAGATACATAGACCACGCGTTCTGGCGATAATTTTACGACATGTGCCATAACACCTGCCGCCCCAGCGCGTGCCGGATCAAGTAATACCTTGTTAAAGCCCTGCATAGCCCAGGGCTGATGCGAAACATCTTCTTCCAGATTGTGCTGAAAAAATCTGACGTTTTTAAGATTATTCACGTCAGCATTATACGCTGCCTGTTGCACTAATGCTGCAACGCCCTCCACACCTACGGCACGTTGTACCGATTTTCCTACAGGAAGCGTAAAGTTTCCCATGCCACAAAACAGATCCAGAACCCGATCTTCAGGTTGTAAATCAAGCCATTCGATGGCCTTCGCCACCATCTGCTGGTTGACCGCATCATTGACCTGAATAAAATCCTGTGGACTGAAGATTAGCTCAAGCTGGTGAGAATGATAAAATGGTCGCTGTTCGCTAAATCCGCGCAGCGTCTCACTTCCATCATCCAGAAACAGCATCAGTTGGTGCTGATGCGAAAAACGTTCCAGTTTTGCTATATCGTCGGGGCTTAATGCATCCAGATGGCGCAGTAGCAGCACTGAGCCATTGTCAGCCTGCACCAGTTCAACATGTCCTAACCGTTTGACAGCATTAAGCATGGTGAGACAATTGCGCAGCGGAATAATTAGCGCTTCAAGTTGGGGCGCCATAACAGGGCATTGCTGAATATCGACCAGATCGTTGGTGGATTCCTGGCGAAACCCCATCAGTAACTGCTGACTTTTGTTATGCCATTGTAAACCAAGGCGGGCGCGACGGCGGTAGCCCCAGGTGGGCCCGGCAATAATGTCATCAACCGCCACGGGCTGGTTCGCGGCCTGGGTCAGCATGCGCGCCAGCGCACGCGATTTACTCTGCTGCTGCAACGCTTCATCAGCATGTTGCTGCTGACAGCCACCACAGCGGCTAAAATGAGGACAGCGTGGCTCAACCCGTGACGCGCTGCGGCTGAGCAGGCGCACCGTTTTCGCTCTGGCAAACTGGCGTTTGTCCTCCAGCAGGCTTACCTCCGCCTCTTCGCCAGGCAGCGCACCCGTGACAAACAGGGTTTTCCCTTTGTGCCGGGCCACGCCCTGACCAAACGGGTCGAGGTCTTCAATGGTGACGGTGATCCGTTGTTTGGTCGTCACGCGCTGTTTTGCGGAGTAAAATTGCGCCATAGTGTGGTTCTTTCTCTTTTAGATTCGATGTGCATAAGGTTCAGCGGATGCACAGGGACGTCAATGCCGGACAGCAGGCGACTATTATGACCAAATACAGCCTGCGGGCGCGAATGATGATTTTAATTTTGGCCCCTACGTTGATGGTAGGTTTGCTGCTCAGCTCATTTTTTGTGGTACATCGCTACAACGAGCTACAGCGACAGGTCATTGAGGCGGGTGCCAATATCATTGAACCGCTGGCAATCTCCACCGAATACAGCATGACGTGGCACAATCGTGACGCGCTACGTGAACTGGTTAGTTTACTGCATCGCCGCCATTCCGGGATCGTTCGTGCCATCTCCGTCTTTGACGACAATAATCAGCTCTACGTCACCTCCAACAACAATCAAAACCTCAGTCTGGAATCAAAACAGGCTATTCGCGCGCTTCCTGACGATGTTTCCATCGAAGGCAGCGGCAACCTGCTGATTTTACGTAAGCCGATAACGTCTGAGCGTTACGCCGTTGACGAGCTACCGGAACAGGATGCCAAACCCGCAGGCAATCCTCTGGGCTACGTGGCGATAGAACTGGATCTGCAATCCGTGCGCTTACAGCAATACCGGGAAGTCTTTATTGCCACCCTGATGCTGTTGTTCTGCCTGTGCATTGCCATGCTGTTTGCCTACCGTCTGATGCGGGATGTCACCGGCCCTATCCGTAATATGGTCAGTACCGTTGACCGCATTCGCCGTGGGCAGTTAGACAGTCGGGTGGAAGGTCATATGCTCGGCGAGTTGAGTATCCTGAAAAACGGGATCAACGCCATGGCAATGTCGCTCACCGCTTATCACGAAGAGATGCAGCACAATATTGACCAGGCCACCTGGGATCTGCGGGAAACGCTGGAGCAACTGGAGATTCAGAACGTCGAGCTGGATCTGGCCAAGAAGCGGGCGCAGGAAGCCGCTCGTATCAAATCCGAGTTTCTGGCAAATATGTCTCATGAGCTGCGTACGCCGCTCAATGGCGTGCTGGGCTTTACCCGACAGATGCTGAAAACGCCGCTGCGCACTACTCAACGCGACTACATGCTGACCATTGAGCGCTCGGCCAATAACCTGCTGTCGATCATTAATGACGTGCTTGATTTTTCTAAGCTGGAAGCCGGCAAGCTGATGCTGGAGTCCATTCCCTTCCCGTTGCGCGCCACCCTGGATGAAACCCTGGTTTTACTGGCTCCGTCGGCCCATGAAAAAGGGCTGGAGCTGACCGTGGTGTGCAATAACAGCGTGCCGGATAACGTTATCGGCGATGCGCTTCGTCTGCAGCAAATCCTGATCAACCTGATGGGAAATGCGATTAAATTTACCGAAAAAGGCACGATTAATTTACGCGTAGATCAACACACCATCACGGCGACCCATGTCGAGCTGGAGATTCAGGTTCGCGACACCGGCATTGGCATTTCCGAAGAGCAGCAGGCGCAGTTGTTTCAGGCATTTCGCCAGGCGGATGCCAGTATTTCTCGCCGCCACGGTGGATCGGGGCTGGGGCTGGTGATCACCCAAAAGCTGGTGCGGGAAATGAACGGGGAGATTACTTTCGTCAGCCGCCAGAATCACGGCTCTACCTTTTGGGTGCGCGTTAAGCTCGACCTCAACCCCAATGCACCGAGTATGCCGCGGGTACTGGATGCGCTGTCGAATACGCGCATGGCCTATGTTGAAGCCAACCCAGATGTTGCCAGCGCGGTGGTGGAAATTTTAGCTGCGACGCCGTTGCAGGTTGAGCACAGCTTAACGCTGGAAGGCCTTAGCCAGCCACGCTATCCCATTCTGTTGATGGCAATGCCGGTCAACGCCAGCCAACCGCAGGTGCTTGAGGACAGGCTGATCCATTCCCTGCTGGAAAGCGCGGATCTGGTCATTATGGCGCTGCCGAGTCCGATGATGTTACTGGCCGATGAGCTGAAAGTGCGCGGTATTGATGGCTGTATCACGAAACCCGTCTCGCAAACGCGCCTGCTGCCGATGCTGCTGGAGCTGCATGCGCGTCACAGCAATGAAATGTCCGCTTCGCCTCGCCTGCCGCTGACCGTGATGGCCGTGGACGACAATCCTGCTAACCTGAAGCTGATCGGGGCGCTGCTCGAAGAACAGGTGCAACACATCGTACTGTGTAATAACGCGGAGCAGGCTATTCGCGTCGCCCACCGGCAAGCATTGGACGTCATTTTAATGGATATACAAATGCCGGATATCGATGGCATCCGCGCCAGTGAGATCATCCGTACGCTGCCAAACCATGCAGCCACGCCGATAGTTGCGGTTACCGCTCATGCTATTGATGGTGAACGCGAGCATCTGATCAGGGCAGGAATGAACGACTATCTTGCCAAGCCAATTGATGAAAACAAACTCGCTCAGGTTCTGGCGCGTTATATGCCAAGCCCGACCACCACAGTGCCAGAGCTGCCCCAAATATTGCCAACGCTCGACTGGAAGCTGGCATTACGCCAGGCAGCAAATAAACCGGACCTGGCACGGGATTTACTACGAATGCTGCTGGAGTTCTTACCGGAAGTGCACGGTAAAATGGCGCAGGCCATGGCCGACAATGACGCGATCGCCTTACGCGAGATCATTCATAAACTTCACGGCAGCGCCAGTTACAGCGGCGTGCCACGGATGAAACAGCTGTGTCGTAAGCTTGAGAAAGAGCTTCATCAGGCCAGTGATATCGAAGCGCTGGAGCCAGAACTCCTGGAGCTTCAGGATGAAATGGAGAACGTCGCCACGCAGGCACGGCGCATACTCTCCATGCCTTAAGCAGTACAGGGGGATGACACTACGGCCCTGTCACTGCTGCATGGCGGGGCCGTAAAAACGTTTAGTGAAAACCGGCGATTTTCATCGTAGCGGCCACATTTCGCGCAGTGAGCCGGACATTGTTTTCTGCCCCTTTCAGGGCCTCATCCAGCGAGCAAATACGGTAAAGCACGCTAAACACCGCATCTAAGCCATGCTGATGTACCACACCGACATCGTCAGTCAGGCTGCCAGCAATCCCTATCACCGGAATATTAAAACGCTTGGCGACGTTGGCGACGCCAATGGGCACTTTGCCATTGATACTCTGGCTATCGATGCGTCCCTCGCCAGTGATGACCAGGTCGGCGTCTTTTACCTGTTCTTCCAGTCCCAGTGCTTCGGT
Source organism: Pantoea sp. SJZ147 (assembly GCF_007828605.1). Classification (NCBI taxonomy): domain Bacteria; kingdom Pseudomonadati; phylum Pseudomonadota; class Gammaproteobacteria; order Enterobacterales; family Erwiniaceae; genus Pantoea; species Pantoea sp. SJZ147. The sequence continues at coordinate 167,411 of NZ_VIVB01000009.1, read as the reverse complement.
AACAATCTCAATCCCGCGACGTAGCTCCGCCTGACAAAAAGCATGCAGTGCAGCGCCCATACCACCGGCTGCGCCGCCGCCACTGACCTGCAGCACATCAATGCCCAGATCACGCTGAATAATGGTGGCGTAGTGCGTCAGTGCCCGATCCAGTTGCTCAACCAACTCGGGCGTCGCGCCCTTCTGTGGGCCAAAAATCGCTGAGGCACCATGAGCGCCCGTCAACGTATTGGTGACGTCACAGGCTACTTCAAAGCGGCAGTGACGGATACGGCTGTCCAGCCCGCTAATATCAATGCTTGCCAGCTCGGGCAAGGCACCGCCGCCCTGACCAATTTGCTTGTGCTGCTTATCCAGCAAGCGGGCGCCCAGCGCCTGCATCATGCCTGCACCGCCGTCATTGGTGGCACTGCCACCAATGCCAATAATGATATGTTTAACGCCTTTATCCAGCGCATTTTTAATCAGATCTCCTGTACCAAACGAGGTGGTGATCAGGGGATCGCGCTGCGCTGCCGGTACCAGCTCCAGGCCGCTGGCCGCCGCCATTTCGATGTAGGCGGTATCTTCATTACCCGATAAGCCATAAAACGCCTCAACGGGTTCACCCAGTGGCCCGGTTACCGTTAACCTGACCCTTTTTCCCTGCGTCGCGGCCACCATCGCTTCAACCGTACCTTCGCCACCATCAGCGACCGGTATTTTCACATAATGGGCATCGGGGAAAACCTCACGGAATCCCGCTTCGATTGCCGATGCCACTTCCAGGGCAGAAAGACTTTCTTTATATGAATCCGGTGCGATTACGATTTTCATAGGCAATCCAGGCGGTATTAATTAACGATTAGAGAGTGAAAGTGGCACGACGTCCGCAGAAGCCGGGCGAGTCATTAACGAGAGATTTCGACGTTGGCTAATTTTTCATAATAGCAGGCCAACGCGCTGTGGTCGGCAGTTCCCTGTCCGTCATTACGCAGCGCCTGCATCATCTCCATCACGGCCGCCGTCAGCGGAAGGTGCGCACCGATGCTGTGCGAGGTATCCAGCGCGTTAGCCAGGTCCTTGATATGTAAGTCAATGCGGAAGCCCGGCTTAAAGTTGCGGTCCATCACCATTGGCGCTTTGGCATCAAGAACGGTACTTCCCGCCAGGCCACCACGAATCGCCTGGTACACCAGTTCCGGACTCACGCCCGCTTTGGTCGCCAGGGACAGGGCTTCTGACATCGCAGCAATATTCAGCGCCACAATCACCTGGTTTGCCAGTTTAGTGACGTTGCCCGCCCCGATGTCACCGGTGTGAACCACCGATCCCGCCATGGCTTTCATGATGTCATAGCACTCGTCAAACACGGCCTTATCGCCGCCCACCATGACCGAAAGCGTCCCTTCAATCGCTTTGGGCTCGCCGCCACTCACCGGCGCATCCAGCATTTTAATCTGTTTTGCCGCCAGCGCATCGTGGATTTCCCGGCTCGCCAGCGGCGCGATGGAGCTCATATCGATCACAATCAGACCCGGTTTAGCGCCGTCGATGATGCCGTTTTCGCCCAGGCAGACTTCTTTCACCTGCGGTGAGTTGGGCACCATGGTGATGACCACGTCACACTGTTGGGCCAGTTCTTTGGCATTCGCCGCCGTTGTCGCGCCGAGCTTCACCAGTTCAGCTTCATTTTCTGCATTGTGATCGCGCACCACCAGTGAATAATCAGCTTTTAACAGGTTTTTACTCATTGGTTTGCCCATGATGCCCAGGCCAATAAAGCCAATTTTCATTTCGTTTCTCCTGATGATTACTTTTTGAATTTGTCACACAACGCCTGAGTGGCACTGCGAAAAACACCGAGATCGCTGCCTACGGCAACGAAAGTGGCGCCCCATTCGAGATAGCGCCGGGCGTCCACCTCAACCGGTGCCAGAATACCGCTGGGCTTGTTAGCCGCTTTTGCCCGCTCAAAGATGTGTTTGATGACCTTCAATACCTCCGGGTGCGCGGGCTGCCCAAGGTAGCCAAGTGCGGCAGACAAATCGCCAGGGCCGACAAAAATGCCGTCCACCCCGTCAACGGCCGCGATAGCATCAATATTGTCCACGGCCTGCTGCGTTTCTATTTGTACTAACACAGCAATGTTGTCGTTAATGGTGCCGTTATAATCCGGCACCGTGCCGTACATGTTGCTGCGATGAGAAACCGACACGCCGCGAATCCCGGCAGGCGGATAGCGCGTTGAGGCCACCGCACGTCTGGCGTCTTCTTCGTTCTCTACAAAGGGGACGAGGATGTTGTTAAAACCAATGTCCAACAGGCGCTTAATAATCACCGGTTCGTTACAGGGTGGACGCACCACCGGCGCACTGGGGCTGCCCTTCAACGCCATGAGCTGAGGCACAAAGGTGGTGATATCGTTGGGTGCGTGTTCACCATCCAGTACTAACCAGTCAAATCCGGCCAGCCCCAACACTTCGGTCGAGAGAGGACTTGCCAGGGCACACCAACTGCCGATCAGGGTTTCACCAGCCAGCAGGCGGCGGCGAAATTCATTTGGCCAGGCTGTATTACTCATGATTTGGCTCCTGTGGAACGGGCTTCCTCAAGGAAGCCCAAAAAAGTTAACGCACCAGGCACGGGCGCTTGTTATCAAACGTCCACTGCGGGATCAGGAACTGCATCGCCTGCGCATCATCACGTGCGCCCAGACCATGCTTTTGATAAAGCGCATTGGCCTGCATGACCTGATCCATATCCAGTTCAATCCCCAGCCCCGGTGCCTGCGGCACCGCGACCATGCCACCTTCAATCTGGAAAGGCGTTTTGGTCAGTCGTTGATTGCCTTCCTGCCAGATCCAGTGTGTATCAATGGCGGTGATCTTGCCCGGTGCGGCAGCGGCAACGTGGGTGAACATCGCCAGTGAAATGTCGAAATGGTTGTTGGAGTGCGAACCCCACGTCAGGCCAAACGCGTGGCACATTTGCGCCACGCGCACGGAACCCTGCATCGTCCAGAAGTGCGGGTCCGCCAGCGGAATATCGACCGACTGCAAAGATAAGGTGTGGCCCATTTGACGCCAGTCAGTGGCAATCATATTGGTGGCGGTAGGCAGGCCGGTTGCCCGTCGGAATTCAGCCATCACTTCGCGTCCGGAATAGCCCTGCTCTGCGCCACAGGGATCTTCTGCATAGGCAAGCACGCCTTTAAGCTGCTTGCCCAGCGTAATAGCTTCGTCCAGCGACCAGGCTCCGTTGGGATCAATAGTGACGCGCGCCTGCGGGAAGCGTTTCGCCAGCGCCGTAATCGCTTCTGCCTCGTCGCTGCCGCTCAGCACGCCACCTTTGAGCTTAAAGTCGTTAAAGCCGTATTTTTCATAGGCGGCTTCAGCCAGACGCACCACCGCATCGGGCGTGAGCGCTTCCTGATGGCGCAGGCGATACCAGTCGCAGGCATCGTTGTCCTGGTTCTGATAGCCCAGTGAAGTCTTATTGCGATCGCCAACGTAAAACAGATAACCCAGCATCTCTACTTTGTCGCGCTGCTGCCCATCGCCCAACAGCGAGGCCACATTAACGCCCAGATGCTGCCCCAGTAGATCCAAGAGTGAGGCTTCGATCCCGGTAACCACATGAATCGTGGTGCGCAGATCAAAGGTCTGATTACCCCGACCGCCGGCATCGCGATCGGCAAAGGTGGTGCGAACCAGGCTCAGGATGTTTTTATATTCGCCAATCGTTTTCCCCACCACCAGCGCCGCGGCATCTTCCAACGTCTGACGGATTTTTTCGCCGCCGGGAATTTCACCTACGCCGGTATGGCCGGCGTTATCGTTAATGATGACGATATTTCGGGTGAAGAAAGGTGAATGTGCGCCGCTCAGGTTCAATAACATGCTGTCATAACCGGCGACGGGAATAACCTGCATGGCGGTAATTTTCGGTGTCGTATTCATCTGTTATCCCTTAAGCAGAGGCCCGGCCAAACGCCGGGCGTTTACGGTCAAATGTCCAGCCGGGTACCAAATACTGCATGGCCGTGGCGTCATTGCGCCCGCCCGCTGGCAGTGATTTGTAGCGTTCGTTTGCCAGGCGGAGTTGTTCCCAGTCCAGTTCAATACCCAGGCCTGGCGCATCTGGCACCGCAATTTTTCCCTGACGGATCTGCAGCGGATTTTTCGTCAGGCGCTGATCGCCCTCCTGCCAGATCCAGTGGGTATCTATCGCGGTAGGTTTACCGGGCGCGGCGGCACCGACATGGGTGAACATCGCCAGGGAAATATCGAAGTGGTTATTTGAGTGACAGCCCCAGGTTAAGCCCCATTCATCGCAAAGTTGCGCGACCCGCACGGCACCGCTTAACGTCCAGAAGTGCGGATCGGCCAGCGGGATATCAACGGCATTCAGCATCAGCGCATGATTCATTTCACGCCAGTTGGTGGCGATCATGTTGGTGGCGACCGGTAAGCCAGTGGCACGACGAAACTCGGCCATCACCTCGCGTCCTGAATAACCCTGCTCAGCGCCACAGGGATCTTCCGCGTAGGTCAGCACATCCTGCATGCCCTTGCACAGCCCGATCGCTTCGTCCAGCAGCCACGCGCCATTGGGATCGACGGTGATTCGCGCCTCGGGAAAACGTTTTTTCAGCGCCTGCGCGGTCGCGATCTCCTGTTCGCCCGGCAGCACGCCGCCCTTGAGTTTGAAATCTTTGAAACCGTATTTATCCTGTGCCGCTTCCGCCAACCGGACAACGGCCTCGCTACTCAGGGCTTCCTGATGACGCAGGTGATACCAGTCATGCTGTGCCTTCTCGCCGGTCAGATAAGGCAAATCGGTTTTACGGCGGTCACCTAAGTAGAACAGGTAGCCCAAAACGGTCACCTCGTCGCGCTGCTGACCCGGACCGAGCAGCTCAGCGACCGGAACCCCCAGACATTGTCCCAGCAAGTCCAGTAATGCAGCCTCCAGTGCCGCGACCGCGTTGACGCGCAGTTCAAACGTCCAGGCGCCTTTGCCAAAGGTATCGAAATCGGCGGACTGGTTCCCCTGATGAACCTGCTGCACCAGCCGGTTCATGCGAGCGACCTGCTGACCAATCACCTGGGGTACGGCGTCCACCAGGGTTTGATAGATGGTTTCGCCGCCTGGCGCTTCACCCAGCCCGGTGTGTCCGGCGCTGTCAGTCAGGATCACGATATTGCGCGTGAAGCAGGCATTATGGGCCCCACCAATATTCAGCAGCATACTGTCATAGCCAGCCACAGGAACGACCTGCATATCGGTAATCACGGGCGTTGATTGCGTATTCATGCTGGCTCCTTAACGTGTTTTCAGTTCGATGCGCTTGATGTTATCCACCAGCACCAGATAACTAAGCACGGCAACGAACGCGTGAATGCCCACATAAACCAGCGCACCGTTATAAGAACCGGTAGACGCAATGATGTAGCCGATTGCGATAGGCGTGACGATGCCGGAGACGTTGCCAAACATGTTGAACAGACCACCGCTCAGCCCGCTGATCTCTTTCGGCGCAGTGTCCGCCATCACGGCCCAACCCAGCGCACCGATGCCTTTACCAAAGAAGGCGGTCGCCATGAACAGAACCACAACCCAGTCCGTCTCAACATAATTACAGACCACCATGGAGGTAGAGAGCAGCATCCCAAGGACAATCGGCGTTTTACGGGCAATATTCAGAGAGCCGGTTTTGCGCATGAGCCAGTCGGATATCACCCCACCGAGCACACCACCGATAAAGCCGCAGAGCGCAGGAACCGAGGCGACAAACCCCGCCTTGAGGATCGACATGCCACGCGCCTGTACCAGATAGACCGGGAACCAGGTGATAAAGAAGTATGTCAGGGCGTTGATACAGTACTGACCGATATACACACCGATCATCATGCGCGATTGCAGCAGTTGCTTAACCTGGAACCACTTATCACTTAAGCTGACTTTTTGCTTCACGCTTTTCTGATCCATGTTGATCAGCGCGCCGCCCTGCTCCATGTATTCCAGTTCTGCTTTGTTCACGCCAGGATGATCGCAGGGATCGTGAATCACTTTGAGCCAGACGAGGCTCAAAATAATCCCCAATCCCCCCATAAACCAGAACACGTGCGCCCAGCCCACGGCAGAGGTCAGCCAGCCCATAACTGGCGCAAAAATCACCGTAGCGAAATATTGTGCAGAGTTGAAAATTGCCACTGCCGTCCCGCGTTCCTGAGCCGGGAACCAGGCCGCGACAATACGGCTGTTGCCTGGGAATGAAGGCGCTTCAGCCAGCCCCACCATAAAGCGCAGCATAAACAGCGCCATCACAATGGTGTAGCCGCTGAACAAGTCCACAAAGCCTTGCAGCAGGGTAAATAACGACCAAAGGAAGATACTCCAGAAATAGACGCGCTTAGAACCAAAGCGGTCCAGCAGCCAGCCGCCGGGGATTTGTCCGATAACATACGCCCACGAAAAAGCAGAGAAGATAAAGCCCATTCCCACCGGGTCGAGGCCGATATCTTTTGCCATCGCCGAACCCGCAATAGACAACGTGGCGCGGTCGCCGTAATTGAATGAGGTCACAATAAACAGCATGACCACGATCCAGTAACGCGCGTTGGTACGTTTTTGTACCGCCTCCGTTGTCTGGTGATAACTACTCATGATGCACTCCTGAAATATAGCGAAAGCCACATTCGCTCTGACTGCATACACATCGCGTTGGGTATCAGAGAGATGTAGGTTAAACACGGCGATTTTTTTAGTGGCAAACCGATAATGCGTCGTGACAAATAACCTGCCCGGGAAAACGGAAATCAGTATATGAAGCTGATTTGGTTGAGGCATTGGAATATCACCCTGGAATAAGGTGAAAAGGAGGGGGCTTTTTTGTGCCGTTGCATAAAACGCTGCGGAACGTTTCACGTATTTTGTAAAAAATCACAAAAAGCGCGCCCAAACGCGAGGAGATAACTGGCTTTGTGAGAATCTTCACTTGATTTAGTAAAAAGACATTAAAACTGCGTCACCAGAACGCCGAATATAGGTCAATTGCACAATGTGCGGGCGGTATTGCCTCTTTATACTGACCCTGGCAGATACCGAACCTGTGACACCTGGCTTATCATAATGAATGCGCCGCGCAAACAAGGCGCTACCCACTGGAAGGTGAGCGATGACCCCAACATCAAAAGAACAACCGCTCTGCATCAAAGTTCATGAAAATGACAATGTTGCGATTGTGGTGAACAGCCTGGGCCTGGCCGCGGGCACCACGTTTAGTGATGGATTGACATTGATTGAGCATGTCCCCCAGGGACATAAGGTTGCGCTGCAGGCGATTCCTCAGGGCCAGGCCGTGCTGCGTTATGGTGAAGTGATTGGCCTTGCGATTCGTGATATTGCCCAAGGCAGCTGGATCGATGAATCACTCATTGCGCTTCCGGACGCGCCCGATTTGCAGAGTTTGCCTCTGGCAAATAACGTTCCGCCTGACCTGCCGCCGCTTGAAGGTTATACCTTTGAGGGTTATCGCAACGCCGACGGCAGTGTAGGCACACGTAATCTTTTAGGCATTACCACCAGCGTTCACTGTGTGGCGGGCGTGGTAGATTATGTGGTGCAAATGATAGAGCGTGATTTACTGCCCCGTTATCCCAACGTGGATGGTGTGGTTGCGCTGAATCATTTGTACGGCTGCGGTGTGGCGATCAACGCCCCTGCGGCGGTCATCCCTATCCGTTCCGTCCACAATCTGGCCCTCAACGCGAATTTCGGCGGCGAAATCATGGTGGTCAGCCTGGGTTGTGAAAAGTTACAACCTGAGCGCTTACTGGCCGGTACGCCCGACGTGCAGCCTGTCTCGCTGGATGAGGAAGATATTGTGCGTTTGCAGGATGAGAAACTGGTGGGCTTTGGCGCGATGGTGGATGAAATCCTTCAGGTGGCAGAACGCCATTTGCAGCGGCTGAATCAGCGCCAGCGTGAAACCTGTCCGGCCTCTGAATTAGTCGTGGGGATGCAGTGCGGCGGCAGTGATGCCTTTTCCGGCGTAACGGCGAATCCCGCAGTGGGGTTTGCGTCCGACCTGCTGGTGCGCAGTGGCGCGACCGTGATGTTCTCTGAGGTTACCGAGGTGCGCGACGCGATTCACTTACTGACACCGCGTGTGATCAATCAGGAAGTGGGGCAGCGGCTGATTGAAGAGATGGCCTGGTATGACAGCTATCTTGATCAAGGCAAAACCGATCGCAGCGCCAACCCCTCTCCCGGCAACAAGAAAGGCGGGCTGGCAAACGTGGTGGAAAAAGCCCTTGGCTCCATTGCCAAATCAGGTCGCAGTCCGATTGTGGAAGTGCTGTCCCCGGGGCAACGCCCTACGCGGCGTGGACTGATTTTTGCCGCCACGCCCGCCAGCGATTTTGTGTGTGGAACCCAGCAACTGGCCTCCGGCATCACCCTGCAGGTTTTTACCACCGGTAGGGGAACGCCTTATGGTCTGGCTGCAATTCCGGTGATTAAAATGGCGACCCGCAATGCGCTGGCGGAGCGCTGGCATGACCTGATGGATATTAACGCCGGCACCATTGCCACAGGTGAAGAAACCATCGAGCAGGTTGGCTGGCGGTTATTCGAATTGATTCTGGACATTGCCAGCGGCAGAAAACAGACCTGGTCAGATCGCTGGGGGATTCGTAATCAGCTGGCCGTCTTTAATCCCGCGCCGATAACCTGAGCAAGATGCCGTTATGACTGCGCTAACGGAACGGCCCGCACGGCCTGATCCCGTTAGTCAGAATGGGCTGCCGCCCGTTTAGCATGGGACGGCAGCGAAACAGCAAGGCTGACATGCGCTTATCAGAGCTGTTTGCCCCATTGCTCAACCCATGGAGTGGTAACGGATTCAGGTTCCGGATCTTCCGTGGCATCCACCAACAACACCTCCCCTACCCGTTTGGCTTGATGCTCCTGCAACAGGGCGTCAAAACGTTTGCCCGCGCCACAGAAGTTTTCGTAGCTGCTGTCGCCTAGCGCAATGACGCCATAGCGCAGTGTCGGCTGGTGGCCCAGTTTGTCCTGCACGTCGTGGAACAGGCCAGAAATCGTATCCGGAAAATCGCCCTGACCCGTGGTTGACGTAATCACTAAGGCGACATCCTCTGCATAGCCTTGCCAGTCGGCTAACCCAGGATCTTCAAAAATCTTCACGTCATGGCCTTGCTGCTGCAAAACCGGTTCTGCTTCTTCTGCCACCAGTAATGCATTGCCATATACGGTGCCTACAAAAATACCAATTTTCGCCATTTCTCTTCCCCTTTATTCCGTCACGCTATCCTGACCTGAGCCAGCCATAAACTCAACCCGTGGCACATCAGGTAAACAGGCCTGCCAGCCAAACTGATCCAGAACGCCCTGCCAGACAGCATCCAGCCCGGCACGAATCACCAGGGGTGCTTTAGTCACAGGATGGCTGAGCGCCAGGCTGCTGGCATGTAACATTAAGCGATTAGCGCCAAAATGCTCAGCTGCGCCGCGGTTCTGACGCAAATCACCATGGGCTGAATCACCGATGATGGGATGGCGCAAATGGGACATGTGCCGACGCAACTGATGTTTACGACCGGTTTTCGGTTTGAGCTCAATCAGGCTGTAACGTGCGGTGGGATAACGACTGACCGCAACCGGCATCTCTACCTTTGCCAGCGCATGATAATCGGTCACAGCAGGCTGTGGCACGCGCGCATCAGTGACAAATTTGTCGGCGATTTTATCCAGTTCTTCAACCAACGGATAATCCAGCCGATCGCTGCCTTCAAGCCAGCCACGTACCACGGCGTGATAGGTTTTCTCCATGTGGTGATGCTCAAACTGCTGTGACAGCAGGCGGCCCACTTCACTGGAAAGGCCCATTAACAGCACGCCCGACGTGGGGCGATCGAGCCGGTGCGCCGTAAAAACATGCTGGCCTATCTGGTCGCGCACCGTCTGCATCACAAACTGGGTTTCGTGGCGATCGAGCCAACTGCGGTGCACCAGCCAGCCGGCAGGTTTATTCACCGCCACCAGCCATTCATCCTGATAAATGATCTCTAACATCCGGCAGACTCATCCTCCAGAAGGGCATCCAACTGCTGTAACGTGAGGAGCAGCAGCGAACGACCGGGCTGCTCAGGCGTTAAGGCGACCTCAAAATAGGGCGCGACCGCGAAGTTCTTTGGCAAAGGTTGCCGGGCATCAATGATGGCCCGAACGCGCGGAATCAGTACCCACTGTAACCATTCCAGCGGTTGAAGTGTGTCGAGGAAAAAAGGTTGCTCGCTGGTGAACGCCTGAGCGTCTGGTGCAGCAGTCTGCCAGAGATTGTGCTCGTGCATTATCGCTTCGACCTGCTCGAGCCGTTGAATAATTAAGTGTTCCAGCGTCATGCATCACCTCTGACTGGGGAAAAATGGGCGGCAAGCATAACCCGCAGGCACAAAAAAAGGGAGCACTGTCATTAAACAGTGCTCCCGGTTCGTTTGCAGCTTTCCGGCTACGTTAGTGCTCCCTGCTCATCCGTGACAACTTTTCCCGTGCGAACTCCATCCGCGTATCATCCTGATCAATCCTTAGCCTCCTGGCCCGCCGCCTCTTCTGAGGGGCTCTCATTCTCCATCCTGGAGGTGTCCATTAACTCAGTCCTGAGTGTCCTGCTTCATCCTGAAGCCTTCCTTGTGACGTAAACTCCGTTACGTTCCGGCCTCCTGGCTACCGTCATCCTGACGGCTCCTGTTGTCCAGGACATCCTGTCCGCGAGTGATATTCTCGTCAGAAACTACTCAAGGCACAAGGTGTTAAAATGATTTATAACCTTACCTTATAGAAGCAGCCCATCAGCGCAGCTAATAAGTTAATGATTTACAATATTTTTACATCTTTTCGGCATGAAGGACGCGTGAATTATAGAGCGATCTCTCACAGAGTTTGTAAGAGATCTCTCACACGGCTGCTAGCAGATATCTGTAACTAGTCACTAAGCGGTTGTAAATTATTGAGAAAAGAGGGGATATCGGACGCCAGCGTGACGCGCTTTTTCTGCCCGGGTGTTTCCAGAATGACATTCCCGCTGATGTTACACAGCGAGATAATGTTCTCTTCAGAATCCGTGGTCGCGATAAACAGGGTCGGGGCCTGTTTCAGACGTCGCTGCATCACTAAATGACCGATCAGGTTTTCCTGCAATCGAACAAAGTCCTCTTCGCTCCAGACCTGCAGTAACGTCAGCCTGTTTTTTTCATAGCTGGCGCGCATGTCTCCGGCGAACTGGCTGGTATAAAATGCGGTGATTTGCGGATCGAGCTGGATCTCCAGCGCTCGCTCAACGGCATCCAGCGATGGCGGCAGGCTAAAGGGCTGGGGCTGCCAGAGGGCACGCTCTCCACGGTTCTCCAGCAGGCAGGGCGAGGGTACGCCATACAAATCACTGCTGGCCGGCGCATGGCCGTAATCCTGCTGCCAGTGCTGGCAGTATCGGGTGGTGAAATCGATTAAGGCGTCAGCCGTTTGCTGCATCATTCAAATTCTCACTTCTGATAGGTTACACTTACTCACTTTGATGACCTCAGTGGTAACCGTTATGTCTTCTTATCAGCCGGACCCGGCGCTTAGCAATCTGACGCTGGGCAAGCCCACAGCTTATCACGATCGCTACGACAACAGCTTATTACAGGCGGTGCCTCGCAGCATGAACCGCGAGCCGCTCGGCCTCTATCCTGATAACCTGCCCTTTACAGGTGCTGATATCTGGACGTTATATGAACTTTCGTGGCTCAACAGTAAAGGTGTTCCGCAGGTTGCGGTGGGCGAAGTGGTGCTTGACGCCCGGAGTCACAATCTTATCGAGTCCAAGAGTTTCAAGCTCTATCTTAACAGCTTTAACCAAACCCGCTTTGCCGACTGGGGCGAGGTACGCCAAACGCTGGAGCAGGATCTGCGTGCCTGCGCGGAAGGTGATGTACGTGTCGCGCTGTTTCGGTTAAATGAAATTGAGGGCCAGCCTGTCGGGCACTTTGCGGGCGACTGCATTGATGAGCAGGATATCGAGATTGAAGATTATGGCTTCAATGCCGATTATCTGGTTGATGCTGCTGGTCAGGAGCGGGTGGACGAAACGCTGGTCAGCCATCTGCTTAAGTCTAACTGCCTGATCACCAACCAGCCTGACTGGGGCTCGGTGATGATTCGCTATAAGGGCCCACGGCTCAATCGCGAAGCGCTGCTGCGCTACATCATTTCATTTCGTCAGCATAATGAGTTTCATGAACAGTGCGTTGAGCGTATCTTCAATGACCTGATGCGTTTTTGTCAGCCGGAACAGCTTACCGTTTACGCACGCTATACGCGCCGTGGCGGACTGGATATCAATCCCTGGCGCAGTAACGTGGCCTTTACGCCCGGTCATTCTCGTCTGGTACGTCAATAGTTTGCGAGATATTTCTCAGGAAGTCAGTCAACTATCCGGTTCCACTTGAGCAAGCCCTGCCCACAAGGCTACTCTGGGCAAGGCGGTTAACAGTGGATTGCCGACCAGGGATTTTCGTCACTGCATTTGCAGTGTCAGCCATCACCCTCGCGGGTGCAAAGGAGTTCATTTGATTACACATGTCAGCCCTCTTGGCTCTATGGATCTGCTCTCCCAGTTGGAAGTAGATATGCTGAAGCGCACAGCCAGCAGCGATTTGTATCAACTCTTCCGTAACTGCTCGCTCGCCGTGCTCAACTCCGGCAGTCAGACTGACAGTAGCCATGAACTGCTGTCGCGTTTTGAGAACTTCGATATCAACGTGCTGCGCCGCGAGCGCGGTATCAAGCTGGAACTGATCAATCCGCCTGAAGAGGCCTTTGTAGACGGCCATATTATTCGTTCACTGCAGGCCAACCTGTTTGCCGTGCTGCGCGATATCCTGTTTGTTAACGGCCAGTTAGCCAGCTCTGGACGCTTACCCTGCGCAGAAGACAACGATTCGGTCATGATTACCAACACCGTGTTTTCCATTCTGCGTAATGCCCGGGCATTGCACGTGGGCGAATATCCCAATACCGTTGTCTGCTGGGGCGGCCACTCGATTAACGCGGTGGAATACCAGTACTGTCGCAACGTGGGCACGCAGTTGGGCCTGCGCGAACTGAATATCTGTACCGGCTGTGGTCCGGGCGTGATGGAAGCCCCAATGAAAGGTGCAGCGGTAGGTCATGCGCAGCAGCGCTATCGCGACAGTCGCTTTATTGGTTTGACCGAGCCGTCGATTATCGCGGCTGAACCGCCTAATCCACTGGTGAACGAACTGATCATCATGCCGGATATCGAAAAGCGTCTGGAAGCGTTCGTACGTATTGCACATGGCATCATCATCTTCCCTGGCGGCGTGGGGACGGCAGAAGAATTCCTTTATCTGCTGGGCATTCTGATGAATCCGCAAAACGAACATCAGGTTCTGCCGCTCATCCTGACCGGGCCGAAAGAGAGCGCGGACTATTTCCGTGTGCTGGATGACTTTATTGTCAGTACGCTTGGGGAGCAGGCACGTAAGCATTATCAGATCATTATCGATGATGCCGCCGAGGTCGCCCGCCTGATGAGAAAAGCCATGCCGCAGGTGAAAGAGCATCGCCGCGAAACGGGTGATGCCTACAGCTTTAACTGGTCAATTCGCATTGCTCAGGATTTGCAGGTGCCCTTTATGCCGACGCATGAAAATATGGCTAACCTCAATCTCTATACCAATCAGCCGCCGGAAAAACTGGCTGCCGACCTGCGCCGGGCGTTCTCCGGTATCGTTGCGGGTAACGTGAAAGAGATGGGCATCCGCGAAATCCGCGAAAAAGGCCCTTATAAACTGCACGGTGATGCCGACATCATGCACCGCATGGATGAGCTGCTACAGGGCTTTGTGGCACAGCAGCGTATGAAACTGCCCGGTACTGCCTATATCCCGTGCTACGAAATCATTAAGTAAACCAGGAGGCAGCCTGCGGGCTGCCCTTACCTTATGTCACATCACTTACTTATTGTTGATGCACTCAATTTAATTCGTCGCCTGCATGCCGTGCAGGGCACGCCCTGTGTGGAGGGCTGCGTTGCGGCGTTGCGCCAGCTTCTGGGACACACGCGCCCCTCACATGTTGTGGCAGTGTTCGACGGCGAGGCCCGTCATCAGGGATGGCGGCATCAGTTGTTACCCGACTACAAAAGTGGCCGACCGCCGATGCCGGAAGAGTTACAGGCTGAAATGCCCGCCCTGCAGGAGGCTTTTCGGGCGGTGGGCGTCAGTTGCTGGATTGCCGAACAGGATGAAGCCGACGATCTGGCCGCCACGCTGGCGGTAAAAATGGCGCGAGCTGGACATCAGGCCACCATTGTTTCTACCGATAAGGGCTACTGCCAGCTTCTCGCTCCGGCGATTCGCATCCGCGATTATTTTCAGAAGCGCTGGCTGGATTTGCCGTTTATTGAAACCGAGTTCGGCGTTGCACCGTCCGTTCTGCCCGACTATTGGGGATTATGCGGCATCAGCAGCAGTAAAATCCCAGGCATCGCGGGCATTGGCCCTAAAAGCGCCCGGGAGCTACTGCTACAGTTTGGTTCACTGGAATCTCTGTATCAGCAGTTGGATCAGGTTCCGACAAAATGGCGTAATAAGCTGCAATCAGGCCAGGAGATGGCGCTCATCAGCCGCGATGTTGCCCGGCTGAAGCAGGATTTAGTGCTGGAAGGGAATCTGAATTTACTGCGTTACCATGGCGATTAACATCACCAGGCCGGGCGCAAGGGCACCCGGCGGTGGTGATTAGCGCTCGTCGCGACGGCCACCCATGGCAGCCCAGATACGACGGATGTGCACCGTTACTTCTTCACGATCGTGGTAGAGCTGGCGCGCGCGAATCTGCGCATTGATCCCATTTTCAGTGAGACGCTCCTCGATCATGGCCAGATTCTGCGTCACTTCTTCATAACGCTTCTTCATGGGCAATTTCAGGTTAAAAATGGCTTCCCGGCACCAGCCATTCACCACCCAGTCCGCCATCAGATTCGCCACGCGTGCAGGTTTTTCCACCATGTCGCACACCAGCCAGCTGATGTTGGTGCGGGGCGGACGGAAGCGGAAACCGTCTTCACGTTCATGGAACACCTGTCCGGTATCCATCAGGCTCGGTGCCATAGGGCCGTTGTCCACCGCATAGACCATCATGCTGCGCTGAACCAGTTGATACGTCCAGCCGCCAGGACAAGCGCCCAAATCGACAGCATACATCCCGCTGCCTAAACGCTCATCCCACTCATCGGCTGGCACAAAAACGTGAAAGGCTTCTTCCAGCTTAAGCGTTGAGCGGCTTGGCGCGTCAGACGGAAACTTAAGACGCGGAATGCCCATATAAAATGGCGAATTGTTTTCTGGCAGCGAATAGCCCACGTAACAGGTGCCGGGGGCGATAAAGAACACATGCACCACCGGACGTTTTGGGCTTTCGTAGTTGAGCAGAATGTTGCTCTCACGCAGGCTGGCACGTAACGGCACGGTAAACTTACGGCAGAATTTGGTCAGCTCTTTTGCCTGGTTGGTGTCCGGAACTTCAACACGCAGCTCTCCGCCTTTCTCCACCACGCCGCTTAACATGCCAACGATGGGCGAAATGCGATCTTCCTGAGGCAGATCGCGCAGCAGTTCACCGACGACCAGCATCTGGCGGGCGAAAATCAACGTGTCGAACGGCAGTTCACGGATCAGCCTTTCCGCATCAGGCTGCTGATAACATTCAAACAGAACATAACCGGCATCCTCTTTTACCCGAGGAAAGCCGTAAACGTTATGCTCTGCAGCTTTAGCACTAATTTCTGCTGCACACTCTTTTTCAAAGCCGGAGCGGCAATACAGTAAAACTTTATTCATGGCGTTCTGCCTTGGTTTTAAGACGCAGCGCGCCAATCAACATCAATAGCCAGCCAATCAGGAAGAACAATCCCCCGACGGGCGTGATAAAGACAAAAAACGTTAAATGCGACAGCGCCAGCGAGTAGAGGCTGCCGCTGAACAATACGGTTCCCAGCGCCATAGATGCACTGCTCCAGTAAAACCAGATGTTACAGCGATACAGCATCGCCGCACCCAGCCCCAGTACAGCCAGCGTATGGTAAGCCTGGTATTCCAGCCCGGTATGAATCCAGGCCATTTCAGTGGCGCCCAGCGTTTTATTCAACACGTGAGCACCAAAAGCACCAAATGCCACCAGGAAAAAACCGCTGATGGCCGCAAAAATAAACATGGCACGTCTGGACATCAACCTATCCTCAAGGTGCGTTTGCAGGTCCCTGCAAAAAAATCAAAAACATTACTGATCATAACGAAAGCGGAATTTTTCTTGTTCGGTTGCCGCTTTGGCGAGAATCCACTGTCGAAAGGCGGCTATTTTACCCAGTTCTGCCTGACTGTCATGACAAACCAGATAAAAAGCATTTTTGCTCACCAAAACGTCATTAAACGGACAAATCAACCGTCCCGCTTCAATTTCGCTTTGCGCCATGACGTTATTGGCTAATGCCACGCCCTGTCCATGAATAGCCGCCTGCAGCACCATGGCGCTGTGACTGAAAATGGGGCCCTGTTGCACGTTGATGTGCTGAACGCCCAACTGGCGAATATAGGACTGCCAGTCGCGGCGCGAGGCATCATGTAGCAGAGTAAAGCGGGCAAGATCCATGGGGGTTTTAAGCGGATTCTCCCCAGTCATCAGCGACGGAGAACACACCGGCAGCAGGTATTCTGCATAGAGTTTTTCTACCCGCAGTCCGGGCCAGTTGCCCCGGCCATAGAAAATCGCCACATCCACATCATCAGCCAGTTTCTCTTCATCCCGGTCCACCGCCTGGATACGGACATCAATGCCCGGATAAGCCATATTAAAGCTGGAAAGGCGCGGCACCAGCCATTGAATAGCAAAACTCGGCAGCAAACTGACCGTGAGCGCGCCTTTAGCACTGCGTGCCTGCAGTTTGCGCGTGGCCTCATTGAGGGCAGTGAAAATTTCTTTGATGTCCAGGTAGTAGCTTTGCCCTTCTTCCGTGAGCAAAAGCGAACGATTCCTCCGCCTGAACAGCTTTAATCCCAGAAAATCTTCCAGCGATTTAATCTGATGGCTGACGGCAGCCTGGGTGACAAACAGCTCTTCAGCGGCTTTTGTAAAGCTTAAATGGCGTGCTGCGGCATCGAATACCCGCAGTGCATTAAGGGGAGGAAGACGTTTTGACATGGTTTTCCGTAGCCAGCCTGGCAAAAAATACGCGAACTAATACAAAGGCATTACGTATTAGAATTTATAATCCGAGACATTATAAATTGTCCGTTGAGGAAGCTCCAGCAAATACCTATAGTTGCGCTACTTCCAGAGCCGGAACGAAAAGTTTTTAGATTTGTGAGTGAGTTCGCAGATTTTCTGAAAGCTTTTGGCTTGTGGTCGTGATGTTGTGTTTGCAATTTTGATCGGACCTTTACAGATCAAGCTTTTTAATTCCTGTAGATTTACCCTGTCTGTCCATTGTGATATTGAGTAGCACCGCAAATTGCGGTGCTTTTTTTATGCGCTGACTACTTCGTTTCAACCATCTCTTTCACATCTGAACGGTTAATTTGCTGCTCATTGCCATTCGCATCTTTATAGCTGATCATACCGGTGTCAGTATCGACCTTTGGTTTGCCTTCAGCGACGATCGTGCGGCCATCATTGGTATGCATCACGTAGTTGCTTGAACAGGCAGCCAAAGTAAAGGCCATTGTACAAACGGCCAACATTGCGGCGAGTTTTTTCATCTTCTATCTCCTTGCAGATTGATTGCACCAAACCCCCCGCGTTACGCTGACCAAAGAGACGGTCAAGTGGGATCGACTGTAAGTATGTCGTATCGCCATGCGGGTTAAGTTTATACCTTGCAATACTCAGCATAACCCGCTTTTCCAGCTTTGCCAGACAGATAGCCATCTTTCAGCCTTAATCTGAAAATTAACAACCTATGAGCCACGTATGAGCGCCTTCAATCCTTCTTCATTTCGTCAGCAGTTTCCAGCGCTAAACGATGCCGATGTTTATCTCGACAGTGCCGCTACCACGCTGAAACCGCAGGCGGTGATAGACGCGACGCAGCAGTTCTACAGTCTGAGCGCCGGTACGGTCCACCGCAGCCAGTTTGCTGCCGCACGCCAGCTGACAGCCCAGTACGAACAGGCGCGTGGCACGGTGGCGCACTGGCTTAATGCCGCCAGCGATCGCCAGATTGTGTGGACGCGCGGCACCACGGAGGCGATTAACCTGGTTGCCCACGGCTGGTTAGCCCCGCGTTTACAACCTGGCGATGAAATTATTGTCAGTGAAGCGGAGCATCACGCCAACCTGGTGCCCTGGCTGATGGTCGCCCAGGCCAGCGGTGCCCGGGTGGTGAAATGGCCGATTGGGCCCGATCGCCTGCCAGATATGTCACAACTGCCCGGATTGATTAACAGCCGGACTCGCCTGTTGGCGATCGGACAGATGTCCAATGTGACCGGCGGCTGTCCGGATTTAGCTCAGGTCATCGCGCTGGCCCACGCGGCAGACGTAAAAGTCATGGTGGATGGCGCGCAAGGTGTGGTGCATTGCCCGCCGGATGTGCAGGCGCTGGATATTGATTTCTATGCCTTTTCCGGGCACAAACTTTACGGGCCAATGGGCATCGGCGTGCTGTACGGGAAAGCCGAACTGCTGGAAGAGATGATTCCCTTACAGGGCGGCGGTAAGATGCTGACGCAAGTAGATTTTACCGGTTTTACCCCGCAACCGGTGCCCTGGCGTTTTGAGGCCGGTACGCCAAATGTTGCGGGTGTGACCGGGTTAAGCGCTGCGCTCAGTTGGTTGCAGCAGCTAGATATGCGCAAAGCCGAGATGTGGAGTCAGCAGTTAGCCAGCCTTGCCGAAGAGCAGCTTGCTGAGCTGCCCGGCTTTCGAAGCTTCCGCTGCGGCAGTGCCAGCCTGCTGGCCTTTGATATTCAGGGCATTCATCACAGCGACATCGTGACGCTACTGGCAGAGCACGGTATCGCCCTGCGAGCAGGCCAGCACTGTGCTCAGCCGCTCATGGCGGCGTTAGGCGTTGAAGGCACGTTACGCGTTTCGTTTGCACCTTATAATAATCTTCAGGATGTGGATGCGCTGCTGCGCGCCATGCACAGCACCATCGCATTGCTATCGGAGTTTTGATGATGACCGCCCCCCTGTTAGCGCCCCACCCGTTCGGTGTGGAAATAACCCCGGCTGATTTGCAGGCAACCTTTTCCCGCTTTCATCAGTGGGAAGATCGCTACCGGCAGTTGATTTTGCTGGGTCGGCAGTTGCCCGCTTTACCCGACGCGTTAAAAACGCCGGATATTGAGCTGAGCGGTTGTGAAAACCGCGTCTGGTTCGGCAGTCAGCTGTGCGAAAAGGGTGCTCTGCACTTTTATGGTGACAGCGAAGGTCGCATCGTGCGCGGTTTGCTGGCCGTGCTGCTGACCGCGGTGGAAGGCAAAACGCCCGCGCAATTGCTGGCGTCCGATCCGCTGGACCTGTTTGAAGAACTGGGCCTGCGCGCCCAGCTCAGCGCCTCACGCAGCAGTGGCCTGAAAGCGCTGGCTGACGCCGTGCAACAAAGCGCACAGCGGTTGCTGGGTTAAGCCTGGCGCGCCGCGCGCGCCAGAAACTTCTTCAGCGCATGGGATACCGCCACAAAGCCGAAGGTGGCCGTCACCATGGTTGCTGCGCCAAACCCCGATTCGCAGTCCATTCTTTTCGGCCCTTCTGCCGTGCTACGTGAGGCGCAAACCGTGCCATCCGCCTGCGGATACACCAGCGCCTCGGTAGAAAACACACAGTCGATGCCCAGCTTGCCTTTGCTGTTCTTTACCACGCCTGACTGCTTCAGACGCTCGCGCAGTTTGGCCGCAAGAGGGTCCTGAATCGTTTTGGCCAGATCGCTCACCTGGATTTGCGTCGGATCGATTTGACCTCCCGCGCCGCCGGTTGTGATCAGTGGGATCTTATTGCGCCGACACCAGGCAATTAACGCGGCCTTGGGGCGGACGCTATCGATGGCATCGATCACATAGTCAAAATCGGCCGCCAGCAGCGTGGCCGTGTTATCCGGAGTAATAAAATCATCAATGCACACCACCTCACAATCAGGATTAATTGTGCGCAGGCGATCCGCCATCACTTCCGTTTTGGCTTTGCCCACGTTGCCGCTAAGCGCATGTATCTGACGATTGGTATTGGTGATACAGACATCGTCCATATCGATCAGGGTTATTTTGCCAATCCCGGTGCGCACCAGCGCCTCTGCGGCCCAGGAGCCAACGCCACCAATACCGATGACGCAGAAATGCGCATCGGCGAACAGCTGCAGCGCCTGCCGGCCATAAAGACGTGCCGTACCACCAAAACGCTGGTGCCAGGCATCGTTTAACACTTTCATAATTAAACCTGTTACAGAGTGCGGGCCAGCGCGCCCGCAGCATCAAGAATTAGTTAGCACCTAACAGCATGGTGCCGTTGTTACCGCTCTGAGCATTGCTGAACAGCGGCTGCCCAGCGCCAGGCGCAGACTTCAGCACCCACACGCGACCATAATGGTTATAGAAACCGGCAAGATGAGCAGCATCCGGACCTACGCCCTGATAAATATCGAAGTGCTGGCCTTTAATTGCACCACCCACATCCAGCGCCACCATCATCCGCATCTCATATTTACCGTTGAATTTGCCCTTTTCATTCAGCTGCGGCACTTCTGCCAGCAACACCGTTCCGGCAGGAATCAGGGAACGATCTGATGCCACAGAGGCTTTCGCCACCAGCGGTACAGCGCTGGCGCCGCGTACCGGCACATAGGATTCAGGTTTGAAGAAGACAAATGAAGGATTGGTTTCTAACAGCGCACGCACTTCCTCTGGGGAATGCTCATCCGCCCACTGGCGAATCGCCTGCATGGACATGTCTTCACGCTTAACTTCGCCACGGTCAATCAGCTCTTTACCGATGCTATGATAACCCCAGCCGTTTTTCCCGCCATAACCAAAAAAGCTCATCGGACGACCGTCGCCGAAATCGACGTAGCCACTGCCCTGCACATCCATAATGAAGTTATCAATAAGTGAATTACTCCAGGCAATCACATAACGATCGTCTAACCCACCACTATATATAGAAGAACGACTGGGCAGCTTTTGTCCGCGTTTGCGTGGCGGCATCCGGTAAATAGGGTACTGGAACTCGCCCTGTCGCGTGTAGCGCGCCTCGACCACCGGTGTGTAATAGCCCGTGAACTGCACGTTGCCGTAATTATCGGTGCCTTCCATCTGAAACGCATTCAAACCAAACTGCCGCAGCTGACGCGTATCGCCACCGGCTATCAACCAGTTCTCGACCGCACTGTACGTACTGTTGTTGCGGCCAAACAGGGCAGATGACGTGGACTGAATCTGCCGCACCTGTTCGCCAAAATCTCTGCCATTAACCGGACGGCCTTTGGCGTTAGGTTGATTGACCAGGGCAAGGGGCTGCTCCAGTTTACCGTCTTTATACTGTTGACCCCGATCGGTTGGCTTAGAACTACAGCCCGCCAGCAGCGCTAAAAATGCGCCAGTAAGTGCATACTTCGCCCAATGTCCTTTCATCTTCATCTCTTTTTATGACTGTTCGCCACGCGACGATAGCAAAGCCATCATCATAATGAAATCCATCCTGTTTGGTCATAATGGATATCGGTTCAATAAATCATCAAACGGGGGAATCCTTCAGCAATTAACAGCAAATTTAGCCTTTTAGGGCAAAAAGGGGTTGCAACAATCATCGTGCGGAGTATAGTGCGCATCCACGGACGCGGGGTGGAGCAGCCTGGTAGCTCGTCGGGCTCATAACCCGAAGGTCGTCGGTTCAAATCCGGCCCCCGCAACCAATTCTTCTGTGATAGTGCTCAGACAGAAGAAACAATG